>JAYWEP010000241.1:0-23351 GCA_043779205.1 Chthoniobacter sp.
CCGCTCTCCCATCTCCAGACTCCGCCTGCCCATGAACAACGTGTTGAGCCTCCACACCTAGTGCCAACAGAAAGCGCCCGCTCACCACGGCAGGCAAGAATGCCCGCCGCACTCCGACAGGCTGGGAAGCCTGTCCCACCACGCCGATCCCCGGCGTTTGCTCTTTTGCAAAGTGTGCCATCCAAATCATCGGCCAGGTCTCAATGCACCGACGGGCGCTCCGCCGCCATGAGTTCAATGATGCCGCGCAGCACTTCATCGCGGTCTTTGCCGCCAAACCCGAGCGCGAGCTGCGCGGTGAGCAGGCCGTACTTCACGCCGAAATCATAGCGCCGCCCGTCCAGTTCCGCGGCGAGGTAGCGCTCCTGCGCGGCCAGTTCCGCGAGCACGCTGCGAAAGTTCACGCTGCTCTCGCGGCCCGCGTTTTTCGCGAAGGCCGCGCCGAGCAGCCGCTGCAAAGCGGGCGTGAGAACGTGCATGCCGAAGAAGCATAGGTAGTAGCCCGCGCGCAGTCCCGGCACGTCGATCTTCTGCTCCGCCTCCGTCGGTGTGGGCTTTTCCAAAACCGTATCCACCTGGTAGAGCCGCCGCGCCCCATCCACGAGCTTGCCGCCGACCGCGCCATAAAACGGGAGCTGGCTTTCGTGCGTCGATTCCACCGCCGACACCGCGCACTTCTCCGCGCGCGCCACTTCCACGAGCTGCTGCGCGCAGCCTTTCGCCGCGGTGCTGAGATAGAGGTGATCGCCCACGAGCAGCAAAAACGGATCGCTCCCGCAAAACTCCGCCGCGCTGAAAATCGCGTGCGCGTAACCGAGCGGCGCGGTCTGCTCGATGAAAGTCAGCCGCCCCGCGTGCTCTCCCGCCGCCGCGCGATAGGCCGCTTCGTCGCCGGGGCTGATGACCACGCCGATCGTCTCGATCCCCGCGCGCAGCACCTCCTCGATGATGATCGCCAGCGCGGTCTTGGTGACCCCGTCGCGATCCACCAGCGATTGCAGCGGCAGCGTGCGCTGGCCTTTGCCGGCGGCGGTGATGAGAGCTTTCTGAATTTCCATGCGAAGCGCCGAGCGTTGCGAGATTCGTGCCGCGGGTCAACCGGCGCGGCTCATTTCGCGCCCTGGCCGAAGAGGACGACCGGGATGGTCTTGCACAGGATTTTCGCATCCAGCGCCAGCGACCAGTTGTCGATGTAGCGCAGATCGAGCTTCACCCATTCGTCAAAGCTGCTGATCTGGTTGCGCCCGCTGACCTGCCACAGGCACGTCAGCCCCGGTTTCATGCTCAGCCGGCGGCGCTGCGCGGTGCTCTCGAACTGCTCGACCTCGTAGATCGGCAGCGGGCGCGGCCCGACGAGGCTCATCTCGCCCTTGAGCACGTTCAGCAGTTGCGGAAATTCGTCGATGCTCGTCTTGCGCAGGAATTTTCCAAACGGGGTGATCCGCGGATCCTTGTCGATTTTGAAAACCGGCCCCTCCATCTGGTTGAAGGCCACCAGCTCCGCCTGGCGCATTTCCGCATCGCTGTGCATCGAGCGGAATTTGTACATCGTGAAAGGCTTCCCGTTTTTTCCGGCGCGCTTTTGCCGGAAGATGATGGGCCCCGGCGAGGTCAGCCGGATGCCGATGGCGGCGATCGCGAAAACCCACGAGAGCAGGAGCAGCCCGAGCAGCGCGCCGGTGCGGTCGATGAGCGATTTGATCAGCAGATTCCACGACACATCCGGGGTCGTGCGAAAGACCAGCATCGGGCGCGTGCCGAAGACATCGAACGTCGGCCGGGCGATCGCCGTGCGAATGAAATCCGCGACCAGCCAGGCCTCGACGCCCTCGATTTCGCAGGCGGCGATGCCCTCCTGCAGCCGGTTGATGTGACTGTGCCCGCCGGCGAAAATCACGCGGCTCACGGAATACTTGTGCAGCGCGTCGATGAGTTCCGTGATCGGCTGGACCTCGATGTCGATCTCGGCGACGACATCCGTCTCCATGATCTGCTCGGCGGTGAAAGTATGCCGGAGCGCATAGGTGTCCTCGGGCGTGCCCACGAGGACCACGCTCTCGCGGAGATCCTCGCGTTTCGCCCGCGCCCGGAAGCGCGCGAGGGTCAGCCGCTCGCGCGCGAGCAGCGCCGCCGTGGAAAGGACGACGAAGAGCGGCATGACCGCGCGGCTGGGCACGTCGAGTTTGAAAAAATACGCCGAGGCCGCGACCAGCAGGCCGAGCCAGAAAAACGTCCGCGCGATCTGCGCGAGCGACCGGCCCGCGTCCTTTTGCAGCGGGTTGGTGTAAAAGCCCTGGAGCTCGAGAAAGATCGGTCCGAACGGGAGGATGACGAGGAGCAGCCATTGGAACTCGGAAAACGGCCCGATCGGTTTGTCGCGGAGCAGACCGCCGAACCACTCCGCGCCGAAAAACCGCAGCGTGTGCGCGACCCAGAAAGCCGCGACGAGGAGGAAGCCATCGGCGAGCTGGAGGGTTTGGAGATTGAGTTCTTGTTTTCGACCGAGCATCGGGTTGTCTGCGCGCTGCACAGAATATGAGCGGGACAAAGAATTCGAGAGATTTGAGCGTCAGACCGAAAGTAGTGGGCGCTGTTCACTCGCCCGGCGCCCTCCGCCGTGCCCTCCGCATCCGGCCCGGCGAGGTCGATTTTCTCGAAATCCGCGTCGATGCCTTCGCGCCCGATCCCGCCCCGCTGCTCCGCGCGCTGCCGCGGCTCCGCGTGCCGCTCCTCATCACCGTCCGCCATCCCGCCGAGGGCGGTGCGCACCGCCTCAGCTTTCCGCAGCGCCGCGCGCTCTTCGCGCAGTTTCTCCCCTTCGCGGCGCTCATCGACCTCGAGCTGCGCTCCGTGGAAAAGCTCGCCTCCACCATGGCCGCCGCCCGCGCCCGCGGCGTCCGCGTCATCGTTTCCGATCACCATTTCAAAACCACGCCGCCCGCCGCACAGCTCCAGCACACGATCCGCCGCGCCCAAGCCGCCGGGGCCGACATCTGCAAAATCGCCGCGCTCGCCGAGACGCCCGCCGCCCTTGCGCGCCTGCTCGCCCTATTCGCCCAGCCGCCGCCGCTCCCGCTCAGCGTCATGGGCATGGGCCGCTTCGGGAAAATCTCGCGCCTTTTGCTCGCGCAAGCCGGCTCCGTCCTGAACTACGGCTACCTCGCCGAGCCCAACGCCAGCGGCCAGTGGGAGGCCGTGCTTTTGCAAAAGCGCCTCGCCGAGCTGCTCGCGGAAGCGTGATTGGTAATTGGTGATTGGTGAAAGCGGCGGCCCATCACTCATCACTCATCACCAATCACCCCGTCGTCCTCCTACGCTTTGGCCGGCTGATTCCCCAGCACCCGCATCAGCGCGGAATAAATCTCCGACGGCCCGAGCCCCTTGCTCACGTAGCCATTCGCGCCGGCCTTGCGCGCCGCCTGCATCGCGTCCTCGTCGTAGCCCAGCCCGGTGAACATGACGATCGGCAGCTCCGCGTGTTTCAGCCGCACCTGCGAGATCAGCGTCAGCCCGTCGATCTTCGGCATGCCGATGTCGAGGATCAGCCCGTCGCAGGGATTCAGGTCGAGCCACGACTCCACTTTCGTGCTGTCCGTGAGCGACGAAGCCACATGGCCCTTGCCGCGCAGGTAGGTCGTGAGAAAGCGATTCAGGAGCCGGTTATCGTCAACAACGAGGAAGTTCATGGGATTTTTTGGGTTGGGCTGCGCGTGAGATTAGCAGTGCCTATGCCATCGGGTGCGGCGTGGGTGTGAAAGTGGACGCGGCATCTTCGTCGCGCGCCGCCCGCGGTGCAAATTGCCGGCATTCTGGTGAACCCCATGCCGGGTTCCCCGGCTAAATGACGCGGTCTGTTTCCGCCCGCTCCATCTGCTGCTCCCAGCGCAGCCGTTGGGCGATGGCGGCCTCGCGGGCGTCGTCCTCGCTCAGTTTGCCGACGTAAAAATCGCGGGTCTTGCGCCCGTTCGGACGCGGGCTCCCGGTGGCGGTCCAGACGACGTACGGGAAAATCTTGCCGTCCTTCTTTTTCACCGGCTTCACGCGGCGGCGCACGCCGGGGATGCCCGAGGTGTTGCGCGCCGTCACCCGCCGCGCGAGCTCGCTGCGTGAATAAGGCCGCAGCTCCTTCACCGCATTGTCGCGCCAGTGCATGGCCTCGCTGAGCGCGCCCGCTTTCCCGCCAAACTTCCCGTCCGCGAAATACTCCGAGAGCGTGATGCCGCGCCGGATCACGCGCACCTCCCAGCCGAGGCTCTTCCTGGCGCCGTGGGTGGCGATGCGGGTGATGCAGCGGAAACCTTCGGTGCGCATGGTCAGTTCCAGAGCAGGAGCACGCCGGCGGCGGAAATCGCCGCGCCGCTCGCGCGCAGCCACTCCGCTTTGGCCGCGCGCTGGAGCAGCACCCCGAGGCCGAACCCGCACGCGTGCAGCAGCGCCGTCGCCCCGGCGAAACCGAGCGCATAGACGGCACCCGCGGCCGTGGCCGGCATCTCGGCCCCGTGCGCGTATCCGTGGCAGAGCGCGAAAATTCCCGCGACCGCCATGCCGCCCGCCAGCGGCAGGCGCACCGCCGCGGCGATGAGCAGCCCGAGAATCAGCACCGACGCCGCGATGCCCTGCTCGGCCAACGGCAGCCCCACGCCCGCCATCCCCAGCGCCCCGCCGCCGGCCATGACGCCGACGAAGCACGCCGGCACCGCCCACTTCGCACGTCCGCCGAGCTGCGCCGCCCAAAGTCCCACGGCGAGCATCGCGAGGAGGTGGTCGAGCCCGTGCAGCGGATGGGCGAAACCGCTGGCGAATCCGCCTCCGCCGTGGCCCGGATGCGCCTGGGCGAAGCTGGCGAGACTCAGGAAAGCGGCGAGGGTGACGGTGGTTCGGCGGAGAAGGACGTGGCTCATGCCGCGGAGACTAGGGAAAGTCCGGCGTGTCAGGCGAACCCAATTTCACAAAATGTCCGGCGAGAGCCGGTGTTCAAAACCGCCGCTATCGGCGGCGCAGGCGCAGGGCGTTGGCGGTGACGAGGAGCGTCGCGCCGGTGTGGGCAAGAAGGGCGAGCCAGAGGCTGGCGTGGCCGAGCAGGGCGAGGATGAGAAAGATCGCTTTGAGCGCGAGGGCGAAGGCGATGTTGAACGGGATGATGCCGACGGGGCGATGGCTTCGGGGGCGTTGGCGCGCATGGCGTCGCCGACGGCGAGAATGCCGTGGACCTCGCGTTGGCAGTCCGCGTGCGGCTTGTGGCCGCCGCCGGCGGATTGCGCCAGAGGATGCCCGGAGTGCGTGGTCGGGCAGGCTGAAATCTGCGCCTACTGGACCGGTGCTGATTCAGGAGTGGCCTGCGCGGTTTCGAACCACGGGTAAAGGATGGGGACGATGAAGAGCGTGAGGAGGGTGGCGGTGATGAGGCCGCCAATGATCACGGTGGCAAAGGGCCGCGAAGTTTCCGCGCCGACCTCGTGGGACAGCGCGGCGGGGAGCAGGCCGAGCGCGGCCATCGCGGCGGTCATCACCACGGGGCGCAGGCGCGAGGTGGCGCCTTCGCGGACGGCTTCGGCCATGGCCATGCCGCGCCCGCGCAGCTCGCGCATGCGCTCGACGAGGAGCACGCCGTTTTGCACGGAGACGCCGAAGAGCGCGATGAAACCGACGAGCGCGGAGACCGAGAGCGAGAGCCCGGCGAGAGGCAGCGCGAGCACGCCGCCGACGGCCGCGAAGGGCACGTTGAGGAGGATGAGGAAGGCGAGCTTGCCGGAGTCGAAGGCGGTGAAGAGCAGGAAATAAACCGCGACGAGCGTGATGGGCACGATGACCGCGAGGCGTTTGACGGCGCGCTGCTGGTTTTCAAACGAGCCCGTCCATTCGAGCCGGTAGCCGGTCGGCAGTTTGACCTCGGCGTTCACTTTCTGCTGGGCCTCGGCGACGAGCGAGCCGAGGTCGCGCCCGCGCACGGAGAGCTTCACGGCGGTGCGGCGCGCATTTTCCTCGCGCTCGATGCGGGAGAAGCCGGGCCGCACATTGACGGAAGTGAGCGCCTCGAGCGTGAGGCGTTCGCCGTTCGATCCGAAGACGGGGATTTTGCGGATCGAGTCGAGGTCGGCGATGGCCTCGGGCATCATTTTCACCACGAGATCGAAGGTCCGCTCGCCTTCGTGGACTTGCGTGGCCGCGGCGCCGCCGAGCGCTGTCTCGACGACAGACTGGACATCATTGACCGACAAACCGGCCCGCGCGATGGCCGCGCGATCGACCACGATCTGCACCTGCGGCTGCCCGAGAAGCTCGTCGGTGCCGACATCCGCGGCTCCCGGCACTTTTTTCAGGATGTCCACGATTTGATTCGCGAGAGCCTGCAATTTCTCCGGGTCTTCGCCGAAAATCTTCACGCTCAGCTCGCTCTTAATGCCCGAGACGGCTTCGTTCACATTGTCCTCGATGACCTGGCTGAACTGGAAGGTCATGCCGGGAATCGCCGCGAGCTTTTTGTTCATGGCCTCGCACAGTTCCTCGCGGGTGTGCGCGGTCGTCCACTCGTCGCGCGGCTTCAGCGTGACCGCGGATTCGACGACGTTGAAGCCGTTGACATCCGTGCCGTCGTCCGGGCGGCCAAGCTGGCTGACCACGCTCGTGACTTCGGGAAACGAGGCCTGGATTTTCCGGGATTCCCGCACCAGCCGCGCGGCTTCGCTCGGCGAGATCGTGTCCGGCATGAAGCCGCGCACCCAGAGCGCGCCTTCGTCGAGCTTCGGGAGAAATTCCGAGCCGGTGGAATGCAGCACCACGCCCATGACGACGAGGCCGCAGACCGCGATGCCGAGCACGAGGTAGCGCGCCTTGAGCGCCCAATCGAGCAGCGGACGGTAGAGCTTCATCATCCAGCGGACGGTGAAGGACTCGTGCTCGGCGATCTTGGTGCTGACCGCGAAACTCGCGAGCACCGGCACGACGGTCAGGGCGAGGATCGTGCCGACGATGAGCGCAAAGGTCAGGGTCAGCGCCATGGGGCGGAAAATTTTCCCCTCCACGCGCTGAAGCGTGTAGAGCGGGATGAAGGCGGTGAGCAGGATGACTTTGGAAAACAGGATGGGCCGGCCCATTTGCGCGACCGCGGCGACGACGGCTTCGCCGATGTTTTTGAACCGCTCGCGGCGCGTCTCGAGCAGGCGCAGGAGGTTCTCGATCACGACCACGGCGGAATCCACGATGATGCCGAAATCGATCGCGCCCATCGAGATGAGATTCGCGGGGATGCCCCGCAGATCCAGCAGCAGAAAGGCTCCGAGCAGTGCGAGCGGGACGACGGCGGCGACGACGAGGGCGGAGCGGTAATTGCCGAGGCCGAGGAAAAGGATGAGCACGAGGAGCACGAGGACGATGCCCTCGATCATGTTGTGCCGGACGGTGTGGAGGGTGCGGTCGATCAACTGCGTGCGGTCGTAGTGGATGACCAGATGCACGCCCGGCGGGAGGTAGCTCTGGTTGATGCTGACGACTTTTTCCCGCACATGCTTGAGCACTTCGAGCGCGTTCTCGCCTTTGCGCAAAATGACGATGCCCTGCACCACGTCGTCCTCGTCCGGCTGGCCGGGCACGAGCTTGCCGACGCGCCCGAGCCGGAGCTGCTGGCCGATCTCCACGCGCCCGAGATCGCTGATGCGGATGGGCGTGCCGCCGCGCGTGTCCACGGCGATGGCGGCGATGTCCGCCGGGTCTTTCACAAAGCCGAGCCCGCGCACGATGTACATCTCCGGGCCGTGCTCGATGTAGGAGCCGCCGCCGTTGCGATTGCCATTGGAAAGCGCGTTGAGCACCTGGCTGAGCGAGAGGTTGTAGGAGAGCAGTTTCGCCGGATCGATGAGCACCTGGTATTGCTTCGTCGGCCCGCCGAAGCCGTTCACATCGACGACGCCCGGCACCGTGCGCATTTGCCGCTCCACCACCCAGTCTTCCAGCGCTTTCAATTCGACCGCGGGAAAGCCCGCCGGAGCCTTGAGCGTGTAGCGAAAAATCTCGCCGACCGGCGTGGAGTCCGGTGAAAGACCGGCGTTCGCACCCGTCGGCAGGTTGACCGCGGCGAGCGCCTGGAAGGCCTGGTTGCGGACGTAGGTGCTGTCGGCGGCATCTTCAAAAACGATCGTCACCTGCGAGAGCCCGAACATCGAAATCGAGCGCATCGACGCGCGCTTCGGAATGCCGTTCATCTGGTTCTCGATGGGAATCGTGACCAGCTTCTCGACCTCCTCCGCGGCATGGCCGGGGAAGAGCGTGATGATTTGCACCTGGACGTTCGTCACGTCGGGATACGCCTCGATCGGCAGCCGCTGAAACGCGGAGACGCCGGCGAAAACAAAAAGCCCGAGGAGCGCGAGGACGATGGCGCGGTGGCGCAGCGCGTAAGCCGTGAGATCGCCCATGCTAGTCCTTGCTGCCTTCCGTCATCGCCTGGAGTTGCAGGCCGCCTTCCGTCACCACGCGCTCGCCGGGCGCGAGGCCGTCCGTGACGCAGACGCGCCCGGCGTGCTCGACGCCGAGTTCGACCGATTGGCGCTCGTATTTGCCCGGCGATTTCTCGACGAAAACGAAATGCCGGTTGTCCTTGGAAAACACGGCCTTCACCGCGATCTCGACCGGCGTGCCGGGCGTGCGGTTTTTTGCGGGATCGTGGATGTCCACCGCAGTTGGCGCGGTCTTTTCTCCGCCGTCAGCCACCTCCACGCCGACGTACATCTCGGCTTTCAGCAAACCCTCGGAGTTATCGACAAAGCCGCGGGCCTTCACCGCGCGGGTCAGCGGGTCGAGCGACTGGCCGATGATCTCGATCCGCCCCTCGAACACCCGGTCAGGATAAGCGCGCGTGCGAATTTCGATCGTCTGGCCCGGTTTCAGGTTTGCGATGTCCAGCTCCGTCACGTCGAGCACCACGGACAGCCGCCGCGGATCACTGAGGACGAAAAGCGGGGCAAAGAGCTTCGGGTCGTTCGCGAGCTGCGCATCGGCGCGCACTTCCTGGCCGGGGTTGATGCTCTTTTCCACGACCACCCCGGAGAGCGGCGACCTGAGCGGAAAGAGACCATCGACCGTGCCGGCCTCCACGCCGTAGAGCTTCAGCCGGGCCAGCGCGCGCTGGTGCTCGGCCTTCTTGTTTTCAAAGTCATCCTCCGCGGCTTCCACGTCCTTCTTCGCCGCCGCGCCATGCTCGAAAAGATCCTGCAGGCGGGCATAGGTGCGCCCGGCGAGCTTGAGGTCGGCCTGGGCCTTGCTGGCATCCGCCTGCGCCTGGCCGAAATCCACCGAAAACATGGTCGCGAGCGGATCGCCCACCGCCACGGGTTCTCCGAGATGCACGTTGATTTTGCTCACCCGGCCGGCCACGGAGGAAAAAATCCGCACGGTCTTTTCCTCATCCCACACGAGCCGGCCGGTGAGGCGGATGATCGTCTTCTCCACCGGCTTCGCCACTTCCACCGCGAGCGCGGCCTGCTGCGGCGCACCCAGCGGGACGCTGACTTTGTCGCTTTCGATTTTGATTTCCGGCGGTTCCGCCGCGGTCTTTTTTTCCTCGTGGCACGCGGGCAGCGCCAGCGCCGCGAGGACGCTGAGCGCACCGCCCAGCAAGGCGCGGAGGGGAGAGCTAATGGTGGGCAGGGGCATGGTCGTTTTTCGGGGATGGCGCTTTCGGGGACGGAGCGGAAACCGTGATATTCTGGACGTTCGCGAGCGTGGCCGCGGCGGTGGCGCTGTCGGCCATGGCCTGCGCGGTGGCGATGCGCACGTCGTTGTCCGTGCGCTGGGCGGAAAGCAGGTCGAGCAGGGCCGCGCCGCCTTTCTGGTAGGCGTAGGAAATCGTCTGCAGCACTTTGGCGGAACTCGGCTGGATTTGATTTTTGTAACGCCGCCAGCGCGTCGCGGCCTCGTGGTAGCCGGCCTCCGCGCTGGCGCGCTCCGCGGCGATCTGCGTCTCCACTTTGCCCACGAGCGTCGCGGCCAGCTCCTGCGCGGCCTGCGCGGCGCGAATGTTCCCGCCGTTGCGGTTCCAGAGCGGCAGCGGCAGCGAGAGGCCGAAGCCCACGGTGTTCGGCTGATCGGGCGGCTGGTGTTCGTATTGCACCTGCCACGTCGGGTCGGGGATGCGCAGCGCCTTTTGCAGCCGCAGGTCGGCCCCCGTTTTGCGCAGCACGGCGGCGGCGGCGACGAGATCGGGCCGCGGCTCGCCCGCGCCGCGCGGGCTTTCGGCGAGCGCCAGGTCGTCGAGCGAATCCGCAGGCCGCCACGCGCCGCGCGGATTTTTCTCGCCGAGCAAAACCTCGACGGCGATCCGCGCCATCACCGCGTTGCTCTGCGCGGTCTCCGCGCTGAGTTCCAGTTGGGCTGCGGCGATCTCGATCTGCGCCTTGTCGGCCTTGGAAATGTCGCCCGCGTTCAGCCGCGTCTCGGCGATCTTGGCCTCGTGCTGCAGCGACTCCGCCGACTGGTGCAGAATCCGCACATTGGCCTGGGCCAGCAGCGCCGCGATGTAGGTCCGGCCGACCGCCAGATCGAGCGTGCGCCGCGCATCCTGGAAGCTCGCCGCCGCCGATTCCGCACCCGCCGCCGCCGAGGCCTGGCGCGGCCCGCGCTTGCCGATTTCAAAAAGCTGATTGACCGCGAAAATCGTGTCGTAGCTGCGCCCCCACAGACCGTTGCCCGCCGCCGTGCTGCTGGGCCGGTTGTCGGCGTTGATTTTCGACGTGTTGAAGGACGCCGTCGGATTCGGAAATTCGTGCGCGACGATTTTCTGCGCGACCGCCTGGTCCACGTTCGCCTTCGCCGCGAGCAGATCCCAGTTGCGTTGAAAGGCGATGTCCTTCGCCGCCGCGAGGCTGAGCACCCGCGGCCTCACGCCGGAACCCGCGGAATTTTCCACCGCCTCCGCGGCGCAGCTCGCCAGCGGCAGCCAGCCGCCGAAGACCAGCGACCACGCCACCCCGAACGCGACCCGCGCCCGCCGCCGGCGATGCCGCGCGGACGCCGGGAAGAGGCGATTGGGAGAGAATGGCGGGACGTGATTCAAGTGGCCGGAACGCTAGCCGCCGCGCGGATCGCCGTCATGTTGGGCGGCATCCAATTCCCATGTAGGGCGCCGCCCTACACTCCGCGCGCGGCCGTCAGCCCCGGCTCTCGCTCTCCCACCAGCGCACGGCCTCGCGGAGCAGTTCGGTGGCGTTGGCGAGGCCGGGCATTTTTAACCCTCGCTCGCCCCTCGTGCCCAAGTTCCAGCTTGGACACGCCCCTTGTCCCCGCAGCTCCAGCTTCGCGAGGAGACGCCTTACACAGCCACACCCTCGCGTCATTCACCTGTGGAAGAAGCGGGGCTTCGCAGACATTCGCGTGACCAAGCCGGAGCTTGGTCACGAGGCAAAAACCGCTGCACCCGGCGAACTGCGCACCTCCTTCCGCAACGTCCTCGATCGCTCCGAGTGCGACGTTGATCTTCGGCTTCCGCTGCGTCCTCGCGCCGGGGCCGGGCTGTAGGCTGGAAACACCCTATTTTTCAGTTCCCTATTTGTTTTCAGATTTTTTGGGTGGCTCTGTTTCTTCGATATTGCTCCACAAGGTCACCTCGGAATTACCTGATTTTATATCAACACGGATTACAGGCGTCTTTCCTTTGAATTTGATTTCTATAACCGCCCCACCTATGCCTCGGAACAGAAGAGCGAGTCCTTTGGCACCAGGATTTTCTGCAATGGCGCGTTCTTTGACAGCGTTCATAGGCTTGTCCTTATAGAAATATTTTGCGCCATTGTCGAGCTTAAATCCAACTTCTACAAGATCGTAAAGACCTGGTGAGCCTCGAATAGTATTGGAATGGGGAGATAAGTCAAAAATCTCCTTTTCGTCTTTGAAACGAAAAATATATCCGAAGCCAGCGTCGGGGTTGAACTCCAGAGTGCCAGAGCGAATGACATAACTGTCAACCGTATCGGCACGAGCGCCGTTAAAACTCCCGACGAAGACCATAATTGCTACTGCAACCCACTTTTCAAATCTCAGTTGCTGTTTCATAGTGGCTATTTTTTGCGGACGCGTAATCCCATTGTTTATCAAAAAAACGAAAATCGGGCAGCATATACAGCGACAGCATATTACTAGAGCCAGTCATTTAGCGTCGGGCCTTTTGTCAGCCTCAGCATCATTGTTGTTGCTCCACAATGTCACGTCCGCATTGCCGATTTTAAGATCAACACGAATGACTGTAGTTTGTCCCTTCAAATTGATTTCCAAAATCGCCCCCCCCTGGCCGCGAAACAAAATCGCTACGACTTTGTGCCCCGGATTTTCTTTATATGCTCGCTTTTCTAAAGCACCTTCCCCTTCAGATTTATGAAGATATTTTATCCCATTGTCTAATTTGAATCCTGCTTCAAAAAGATCATAAATACCCGGAACGCCCCTGATTGACGTTGCGTTTGGAGACATATCAAATAATTCCTCACCACCCTTGAATCGAAAAATGTATGCCCAAGCCGGTGCTGAGGCGGGTTCTAGCGTTCCAACACGCACGACGCACTTGTCGACAATGTCTGCTGTCGCGCATTGAAAACCGCTTAGATATAAAACCATACAAAGCAAGGCTCGGAAACAATAGTAGCTGACAGATTGTGCTTTCATAAGAAGTCGATTCACTACGGTGTATAATCAAATCGTTGTCTGTCCACTTTAACCGGGCCACCAATATCTCTAAGTACGCTGGCGCGCATGTTTTGCATGGTTTGTTTATCGAAACCTAGACCCCAGAAAAACGCTGTTGCTTCAAAGTTTGAATCATCTGGCAACCCACCCCCGCCAAGATAAATTACATTTTCTCCCTCCAGTCCGAATGGATCTCGCGGAGTCTGCCACCCGGTATTTTGAAACCATCCTAAATCACCTGGTATCCAGAAATGTTCATTCGCAGCATCTCGTGGTAAAAACGCCTGTACAGTAGCAGGCCCTTGGAATGGCCGTGAACCAACCATATCATTAAATGGTTGTTCTTTTAGTATCTGACTTACGGCACGGAGTGCCACGGCCCTAGCGCCAACCCAACAACCGATTGCGTAAAGTTCTGGATGTTCCACAAACATATCTCGAATAGCGACAAAGCAATTGATGGAATTGCTTTTTAATTCACACCTCATTGGTTTTCCACCGATATCGAGCCCCTCTACATGCGTCCCTTCTTTTGATTGATCCCAATAGTCGGGATTCCTTCTCGCCTGTCCCCCGCCTGCAAACGTAAACTGAACTGCAACCGCGTTTTTCACGACATTCACGCGGTAGCTGAGGTCGGTGTCCAAATCCTTCCAAGATGGAAAATAAACAACTGTGTCTTTTATGGAGACATATTTCCAAACCACTTCCTGCCGAGTAGCGAGATCCGCATTGGTCTGGAAGGTGACGGCTGGGTGCAAACGAGTGACTTCCACAGGAACATTGTTTCCATCGCGCTTGGCGGTGAAGTTGAGAAGCTGCTTTCCGCCTAGTGTCACTGGTTTGCAATCGAAAGAATTCTCATTCAGATGTTCTTTCAGGCGATTCATAACAATGGTTTTGGTGGCGCTGTTTCCCTCGACAAGCAATCCGTTGATTTTTTGAAGGGTTATTTTGGCTTGGCTATCTGCTGCCGCCCCGTTGACATGCAGGACATCGGCCACCCACGAGTCTGGAATCGGCTTGGTCTGAATGTGCGTGTGAGCATTGACCGAAGGATTGAAGACCGTGGCCTTGTCCTGGTCGTCCACGAGGTAGAGATATTCGCCATCGCCGAAGTCCTTCTTCTTGAGCTTCCATTCCTTATCCATCGTCTTGATGCGCACGGCCTCGGCCGCCATCGCGCCATTCACGGCAAAGCGGAGCATGATGGGGAGGAAGGTTCCGGGATGGGTCTTGGGGAAGGTGCTGCAGGAGGCGGTGAGTTCTTTGAGGACGAAGTTATTGGTGGCGGGGCCGGTTTCGACAAAGGTGACATCGCGGTGGGAGAAGACGCTGGGGGCGGTCTTGGTCCAGAGGCGGACGGTGAGGCTGTCGGCGGCGGGGGTGAGGGTGCCGCCGGCGAGGATTTCGACTTTGAGATCGTCGGCGGTGGGGCTGGCTTGGAACATCCTGGTTGCCGCGCCGGTTTCCGGCAGGAGTTCGCTGGGGTCGCCTTGGGATTCCTCCCCGGTGAAGTAGCGCAGGGTGTCCGCCGCCGTCGCGGTCAGGCTGCCGGTGAGGACGATGTGAGTCTGGGTTTCGCTGACCTGGACGTACTGCTGGGTGAGGCCGGTCTGGCCGGCGGCGCTTTCCGAAGTCTCAATATCTATCGGGTAAGCCCCCGGCCCGCTCACGGTGAAGGTG
Organism: Chthoniobacter sp.; assembly: GCA_043779205.1. GTDB lineage: Bacteria > Verrucomicrobiota > Verrucomicrobiia > Chthoniobacterales > Chthoniobacteraceae > Chthoniobacter. The sequence continues at coordinate 14,356 of JAYWEP010000241.1, forward strand.
ACGGCCTGGGTGAAGGTGCCTTTGAACTGGTAGGGCTTCCACGGCAGTTCCGCGGCGGCGGTGTTGGCGAGGTGGGTATCGGCCGAACCGCCCGGCCATTTGACGGTGACGGTCTGGAGTTGCTTGGCGGGTAAGTCGATCAAGTCGGAGGTTGCATCGGTCACGCTGCCGCTGACGGTCAAAGTAACGACGCCAGCCGGAGTGACTGCGCAGTTAGTCGCCGTGGCGTCGATCACCGGCGTCGCGGTACCATTGTAGAACCCACTCACCGACGACGGCTTGTCGTCCTTCCCCTTAGTCACAAACTCCACTGGCACCTTCAGCACCGCGGCGGTGTAACCGGGCTGCGTGGTGTCTTCCTCGCCGGTGGCGGGGTCGATGGGGTAGCGCTGTTTGAAGCCCACCATGACGCGGTCTTTGTTCAGGCCGGCGCCGGGGTTGGTGACGAGGGCGAGGGTGCCGTTGGGGTTGGCGGTGCTGGTCTGGCGGGTCCAGAGGATGGGTTTGGCATTCCAAACCGGGGCGTCTTCCGAACCTTCGAGGGTCGGGGTGTTAAAGAGGACGTCGCCCGTGCTGTTCATCTGCGCGGTGGTGTTTTCGTTGAAGGAGATTTGCTTGCGGAATTCGGCGGGAAGCAACGTGCTGACATCGGTGGGTGTCCCGTCGCTGACTTTCCAGAATTTCGGCGTGAGGGAATCGCTCGGCTGGCCGGGGTCGGGCGGGGTTCCGGCGGCGACGCCGAAGATGGTGCCGTCATCCCCAAGGGCGAAGACGGCTTTGGCCGCGAGAGCCTGGAGCGCACCTCCATTCCATCGGTGATAGGTGGAGATGATGTTATAACTGGAATCATCATATTCGGCGCCCACAGCCTGCCCGCTGGCATTGACCATTTGCGGATCGAAACTACGACTCGCTGAGACCGGCGCAACGATGTGATGGCCGATGAAAGGGTAAAAGAGTTCACCCCAGAAGAGACCGCTATTGGTCCAGCCGGAAACGAACAAGCCACCTTTCCCTCCAATGGCCGTGGTAAAATTCGGCTGGGTGGTCCCCGGTTCCATCGTGAAAATGGGCCAAAGGCCGGCGTGCCAGCCGGTGGTGTTTAGGTGATGGGCATTGCCGGCTACGGCACCCGCCGCGTTTAGGCAATAACCGCCGATGGTCCATTCCCAATCCCTCCGGCCATCTACATCCTCGGCTTTTGTCGAGGACTGCACCGGATAAGTAATGGTGTCCCCGACTTGCGCGCCATTTTTCCAAAGGACGACGCTAATTGGGGTGGCCGTGGCGCTGCTTGCCAGGTAGGAAAAGGCGACCTGATTTTCGTCATTGAGCGCGACCTTGGTCACATCCTTCGCGCCGATGATCGCGGTGCTGAGGTCGATCTCCGCGTAGGTCAGCGTGGGCAGGTCGCGGGAGCGGCGCTTGTCGTGCGGGTATTGATCGAGGCTGTCTTTGACAGTATCGCCGTCCGTGTCCGGGTCGGGGTCGGGCGGCCCGCCGCCACCGCCGCCGCCGGAGCCACCGCCGCCGGGCCCGCCCGGCCCGCCACCGGGGGTCACGCCGCCCGATTCCGCCCAGTCGGAAAACGTACCGTAGGGAAACATGGCGCGCACCCGGTAGGCATAGGCCACCCCGCTTTGCACCGTAAAGTCGAAACAGGAAATGGTGTCCTGCCCGGTAATGGCGAATAAGTCCCACACCCCATCCGCGAGCCGCTGGCGCTCCACGCGGTAGCCGATCTCCGCATTCGAGCGATCCGACCAGCGCAACTCCAGACCGTAGGGTGAGAAGACCGTCCGCGCCGTCAGCTTCTCCGGCGGGAAAAGGAACCACGTCCCCGGCAAGCCACTCTCAATCTTCAGGCGCAGAAACTTGCTGACGCCCGCCGGCCACAGGTAGGGATCGGCGACCGTCCACTGCGCGGCATTGCCGCCCGTGGATAAAATAGAATTCGGCTGGAAGGAATTGCGCAGACTCCAATGCGTGAGATCGGGTGAAGCCTCCAGCGCGTAGATCAGATAGGGATAGTCCGTCCGGTGGAAAAAATTCAGCGCCAGCGCCCCGCCGAGCATCTGCGGGGCCGGTGCGCCCTCGATGCAGGCCGCATGCGGATCGAGATCGAAGACATACTTCAGCCAGTTGCTCAACCCATCGCCCGCTGGATTGGCCGTCTCCCCGCTGATCGCCGGATCGAGCAGCTCCGCCTGGGAAAACCGCGCGAACTGCCACTCGGGAAAGCTGATGGCGTGAACGCGAGAGAGACCCGCGAGGGTGAGGAGTAGAAAGAGGATACGGACGTGATGTTTCATGTTCATGGGAGCCTCGGATTAAGGAACAACTGACCCGATAGACCGCGAAGCAGCACGAGGCCAGCGGAAAGTTACGAATGACCCTTCGTAACGATGTCCGGCAGACCGCGCAGAGTTTTGCGCCGTGCCATGCACCGTCATTCGCTTTGGAAGAAACATCAGTCGCATCCGCAATGCCGCGGGTCTGACGCAGGAGGCGCTGGCCGAGCGGGCGGATATTTCCACGCGCTACGTGCAGTTTCTGGAGGCCGACAAATATGTGCCCAGCGTGGTCGTGGCCGCACGCCTGCGCCGGGCTTTGGGCTGCTCGTGGGATGAGCTTTGCCGCGGACTGTAGGGGGAGCTGGCAGCTTCCCCTCAGCGGCGCGGTCGCTTCACTCGAAATACGTGTCCTCGTGCGCGTACGGCGGGGCGCAGCAGCAGAGGAAGCGGAGCGTTTCGCGCGCCGCGATGGTGTGCCACGCACCGGCGGGAATGAGGATGGCGTCGCCGGATTTCACTTCGCGACTTTCGCCGTCGATCTCCATTTCGCCTGTGCCTTCGAGGATGAAATAAAACTCCTCGGCGAGCTTGTGGAAGTGCCGCTGCGTGGAGCTGCCCGCAGGCACGCGCGCCTCAGCGAGCGACTGTTTTTCCACCGGCGCATTCGTGCGGTCGAGAATGCTGCGGATGGTCGAGCCGTCCTTGGTGGTGAAAGGTTTTTGGTCAGCGAGATGGAGCACGGTCATGCGGGCGATGCTGCGCGAGGTGCGAGGCGGGACGCAAGGCCGCCGCTTGCATCCCGCCACCCGCATCCCCATCCTCCCGCGCATGAATTTTTTCCACGGCTGCACGGCCCTCATCACCGGCGCGTCCTCGGGTATCGGCGAGGAGTTTGCGCGCCAGCTCGCGCCGCATGCGCGCGCGCTCATCCTCGTGGCGCGGCGGCTGGATCGGCTGGAGGCACTGAAGCGTGAGCTGGATCGCCCCGGCCTCACGATCCACTGCCACGCGGCGGACCTCGCCAACGAGGTGCAGATCGAGGCGCTGCTCGCGGCGCTCGCGGCGAGCGGGGAGCGCGTGAGTCTGCTCATCAATAACGCCGGGCTGGGCGACCACGGATTTTTCGAGGACAGCGACTGGTCGCGCGTGAGTGCGATGCTCGATGTGAACATCAAGGCGCTGACCCGGCTGACCCACGCGCTGCTCCCCGACCTCGTCCGCGCGGGCCGTGGCGCGATCCTCAATGTGAGCAGCATCGCCGGCCTGTTGCCGCTGCCGAAGATGGCGGTCTATGCGGCCACGAAGGCTTATGTGACCAGCTTCTCCGAGGCATTGCGCGCGGAGCTGCGCGGCACCGGCGTGTCCGTCACCGCGCTGTGTCCGGGGCCGGTGAGCACGGAATTCGGGCGCACGGCGGACCGCCCCGATGGACGCGATCCGATGCCCGCGCCGGAGATTTTCAAGGTGCCCGTGGAGGAAGTCGCGCGGGCCGGGCTCGCCGCCGTGGAACGCGACCGCGCGCGGGTCATTCCGGGCTGGTTCATCTGCGCGGCGATGACGCTCGCCTCGCTCGTGCCGATTTTTGTGCTGCGGCTTTTCCTCACGCAGCGGCGGTCGGGGGAGAGGTAGCGCACCGCTGTTGTCGGCGGCGCGCATTTGCTTTATCACCCTCGGCCATGCTCGAACTGACCAAAAACTACTACTTCATTTTCGGCGCCCTCACGATCCTCGGGGGCGTCATCGGTTTCGTCAAAGCGGGGAGCAAGGCGTCGCTCATCGCGGGCGGCGTCTCGGGGGTGCTGATCCTCGTGGCGGCGTGGCTGGTGATGAGCGGCAGCGCGCAGGCTGGGCTGATTCTCGGGCTGGTCATTTCCAGCGTGCTCGAAATGCGCTTCCTCCCCGCGTTTCTGAAAACGAAGAAGCCCATGCCCGCGGGGATGATGGCGGTGCTGAGCATGATCGGCACGGTGCTTTCGATCCTCGCGCTCGTCAAAAAGTGATGCGTCACGCTGCGGGAAAACTCGTCGCGCTGCTGGCGCTGCTCGTGCTCACGGGCTGCCCGCGCCCGCCGGTGCCGGCGCCCGTCACGCCGGTGCCGATCACGCCCGTGCCCCCCCCGCCGCCGATTACGCCGCCACCCGCGCCCTACGTGCCGAACAAGCGCCTCGAGGTCGGCAAGATTTTCAACGGCATGCAGATCCGCGTGCATCTGGAGACGGACTACGGCACCACGGCGACGCGCGACCGTAATGAGCTCGAGAGTTACGCCGTCGAGCTCACGGTGAAAGTGAAAGTGCCCAAGCCGCATCGGGATCTCGATGAAATCAAACGCCTCAACGACGCGCTGCCCGAGGTTCTGCCCGCGCTCCCGGCACTGCTCGAAAGCGCGAAGGTCTCGCCGGTTTTCGACGATCTCTACCGGCTGAAAGTCGCCGCGTTGCGAGCCAGCCTGATGCGGCTCGACAACCTGCTTTCGCGCCACAATTTCTACGACTGCGAGACGCTGCTCGAACTCCAGGATCCGAAGACCAAACGCCGCGCGCTCTTCATCCAGGCCGACATGGACAGCGACACCGACGGCTCCGACAGCGACCGCGTGCCCGAGGTGGACGGCGCGTCCTCGACCTTCCAGCCGTCCACGAGCTACCGCTGGGCGAAGAAGACCGCGACGCAGAATTCCCTCATCCCGCCGCGCGAGGCGAAGATCAAACAATGGGAGCTGGAACTCGCGGCGAACGGGCTGGGCGCGGGGCGGAAGGAGGAATTGCGCGAGGCCATCGCGCGGGCGCAGCGGGAGATCGGCGACATGAAAACATTCAGCTTTCTCGTCGCGAATGCCGATCCTTACATCGTGCTGCCGGGTGCGATGTTTTCCAAAAGCCGGGCCGGTGCGTTCAAGCCGGCGGTCGGCGATTACTGCGTGGTCATCTACGGCAAGACGCTCTACCCGGCGATCGTGGGCGATGTCGGGCCGATGAATATGATGGGCGAGGCGTCGCTGCGGATCGGCAAGCAGATCAACCCGAAGACCACCGGCGAAATCCGCGCGATGAACGATCTCAAGGTGACGTATCTCGTCTTCCCCGGCACCGCCGAGAAAGCGGACGCGCCGGACCTCGCGAAGTGGCGGACGCGGTGCGAAAAATTTCTCGGTGAAATCGGCGGGTACGGCGGGGAGTTGTTTGCGTGGGAGGATCTCACCAAGCCGAAAACGCCGCCCGCGACTCCGGCCCCGGCCACGCCCGCGCCGGTCGCACCGGCATCCGCGACACCGGTGCCGGCACCGCCCGTGCCCGCGACCCCGGTGCCGACCACACCCGCAGCGATCACTCGCAAGCCGGATTTCTGAGCGGATGCGCGTGGCGCGGACGCCCTCGTCCGCGAAAGTCCGGCGAACGCCTCGTGCGCCGAAACGATGGTCGGCGGGCGAGGCGCCCGCCGGACAGACGCGGACGAGGGCGTCCGCGCCACGCAGCGGTCACTTCGCGCCGCCGGGCTTCTTTTCGTAGATCGCGATCGTCGTGATGAAATCCACCGCGCGCTGGAGGGCCGCATCGCGGAGCGGGGCCTTGGGCCGTTCGCCTTTGAGCTTTTGCGCGGCTTGGATGGCGTCGAGTTCGGGGTTGTTGCCGGCGACGAGGGCGGCTTCGTTCATGCGCGGGCGTTCGCTCTCGAAGACGAATTCGCCGACGCCTTTTTCGAGTTCCTTTTTCAGCACTTCGTTCGTCGTCTCCTGCGCCACGTCGATGGCGAGATCCGGTTTCACGCCGCCGGGAAAGACGGCGACATTGTCCGGCAGCGCAACCTCGGCGACCGCCACGCGCAGCAGCAATCCGCCGGGCAGCGGCAGCTCGGCAAACTCGACGGCTTCGCCTTTCGTCTGCTGGCCGATGATCATGGCGCGGACGTGGGTGCGGAGGACGGAGGCGATGATCTCGGCGTTGCCGGCGGTGTCGCGATCGACGAGCACGACGACGATGCCGCGGTATTTCGGGTCGTCTTTCGAGGTCAGGATTTGCTCCTGTTTGATGTTCGGTTTTTTGACCGAGAAGAGGACTTTGCCTTTCGGACAAAAGCGGCGGCAGACCTCGGCAGTCTGCTCAAACTCGGCGCTCGCGGGCGTGGCGCGAAGATCGAGGACGACGGAGCCGAGCTTTTTGTCGGCGAAGTTTTGCAGCGCGGCGTCGAGTTCGCCGACGTTGCCCGGCGTGGTCGCGCCGAGGCGCGCGTAGCCGATGCGCCCGTCGATGATTTCCGCACGAAACGGGCTGACCTGGCTCGCGCCGGCTGCGGGAGCTTCGGCAATGGAGGCTCCAGGGGCGAGGCGGTCGATGATGCCCTGGACGGTGGCGCGCTTGAGTTCGTCGTCGGAGAGCGCGTCGGGGTTGATGTAGTTGTCCTTGAGCAGCGAGATGACCTGGTCGAGGTCGGCGTCGCTGAGGGAATCGACGGCGGCGCGGGTGGTGAATGGTTCGCCGGGTTTGCGCGGCTTGGCGGCGGGCTTGGCGGGTGGTGCCGCCGGATTTTCCGCATCCGGCTGCTTCTCGGGAGGGGCGGGCTTTTCGGGCGCGTCGGGTTTCTTTTCGGGCTCGGGGGCCTGGGCGCGGAGGAGGGGAGTGGAGGCGAGGAGCAGCGCGGCGAGCGCGGGTGCCACGGGGAATTTCATAAAGTGCGGCGAAGCTAGGCGCTCAGTCCTTTGACTGCAATATCGCGCCGGAACTGCCGGCCCTCGAAGGCGATTGCCTCGACGGCGGCGTAGGCCTTTTCGCGCGCCGTCGCGAGGTCGCCCGCGAGTGCGGTGACGCCGAGGACGCGCCCGCCGGCGGTGACGATGTTCCCGCCGTCGCGTTTCGTGCCGGCGTGGAAAACGGTGATGTCGTCCGCGACGTGATCGAGCCCGCTGATCGGCAGGCCGCTGGCGTAGCTGCCGGGGTAGCCGCCGCTGGCGAGGATGACGCAGACGGCGGATTCAGTTTTCCATTTTGCCTGCACGCTGGCGAGGCGGCTGTCGATGGTGGCTTCGAGCAGCTCGACGAGATCGCTGTCGAGGCGGGTGAGGAGGACTTGCGTTTCGGGGTCGCCGAAGCGGCAGTTGAATTCGAGCAGCTTCGGGCCGTCGGCGGTGATCATGAGGCCGGGGAAAAGCATGCCGCGGAAATCGAGTCCGTCGCGCGCGAGACCGGCGAGGAAGGGCGCGAGGATTTCGCGGTGGATGCGCTCTTCCATCGCGGGCGTGACGAGTTTCGATGCCGGGCTGAAGGTGCCCATGCCGCCGGTGTTCAGCCCTTGGTCGCCGTCGAGTGCGCGCTTGTGATCCTGCGCGCTGGGGAAGAGCAGGTAGTTTTTTCCATCGACGAGGGCGTGGATGGAGCACTCTTCGCCGGTGAGAAATTCCTCGATGAGCACGCGGCTGCCGGCGTCGCCGAACTTGCGCAGGTCCATGATTTCGTGAATCGCGAGCGCGGCTTCCCACGGGTTCTGCGCGATGATGACGCCTTTGCCGAGCGCGAGGCCGTCGGCCTTCACGACGAGCGGGCAGCCCATCGTGCGCGCGAATTTCTGCGCCTCGAGGCTGTCGGAAAAACTGCCGGAGCGCGCGGTGGGGAGGCCGTGGCGTTGCATGAATTCCTTGGCGAAAACTTTCGAGGATTCGAGCTGCGCGGCGCGCTGGGTGGGGCCGAAGATGCGGAGGCTGTGGGTTTGGAAAAGATCGACGATGCCGGCGGCGAGGGCGTCGTCGGGGCCGACAACGGTGAGGTCGATGCGCTCGTCCTGCGCGAATTTTACGAGCGCGGCGCGGTCGTTGATTTTGAGCGGCACGCAGGTCGCGAGCTGGGCGATGCCGGCATTGCCCGGCGCGCAAAAGACGGCGGTGACGCGGGGCGACTGGCGCAGTTTCCAGACGAGCGCGTGTTCGCGCCCGCCGCTGCCGAGGACGAGGATTTTCATAGGCGAAGGGCGGGGACGTTAGGAAACGTGAGCGTGAGAGGCAATGGGGCTTTGGAATGACGAATGACGGATGACGAATGACGAAGGAATGACGAAGCTCGAAGGCCGAAGGCCGTGGCGAACTTCCGGGAATTCGTCATTTGGGTTTCTTTCGTCATTCGTCATCCGTCATTCGTCATTGCTCGGTCTATCGCGTCGCTGTCGCGAATGGCGAAGTGGTGCAGCGCGTCGGTGGTGCGGCCGTCTTTTTCCCAGCGGAGGAAATGGGTGACGGCGGCGGTGACGAACTCCTTCGCCTCGGCGACGGCTTCGCGGAGCGGGAGGCCTTTGCCGAGGCCGGCGGCGATGGCGGCGGAGTAGGTGCAGCCGGTGCCGTGGGTGGAGACGCCAGGGACAAAGGGCGCGCTGAATTCCACGACTTCGCCGTCGGCGAAAAGCAGGTCGGTGGCGGTGGGCCCGCGCAGGTGTCCGCCTTTCAAAAGAAACGGGACGCCGTGGCGCGCGGTGAGTTCCGCGCCGGCGCGGCGCATTTCGTCGAGGCTCGTGACGGGGCGGCCGAGGAGGGTGCGGGTCTCGTCGAGATTCGGCGTGATGAGGGTGGCGAGGGGGAAGAGGCGGTCGCGGTAGAGGGCGATGGCGTCGGCCTGGAGGAGCGGGTCGCCGCTGGTGGCGACCATGACGGGATCGACGACGAGCGGGAGGGGCGAATGACGAATGACGAATGAAGAATGAAGAATGTCGGCGACGGCGGCG
>JAYWEP010000242.1:0-34400 GCA_043779205.1 Chthoniobacter sp.
GATTGGAATTCCAATTTCTTCCTTGAGCGTTTTAACCAATTGAAACGCCGCGTAGGGCCGGCACAAACCCGCCATGTCTTTGATCGCGAGGAAATGCGCGCCCATCCGCTCCAATTCTTTCGCAAGTTTCACGTAATATTTCAGCGAATATTTCGTGCGCTTCGGATCGAGAATGTCGCCGGTGTAACAAATCGCCGCTTCGCAAATCGCGTGCGTTTTCTGAACCGCTTCCATCGCGACTTTCAAATTCGGCGTGTAATTCAGCGAATCGAATACGCGGAAAATATCCATGCCCGCTTCCGCGCTGTGCTTCACGAAACCAGCGACGACATTTGCGGGGTAGCTCGTGTAGCCGACGGCGTTCGCGCCGCGCAGGAGCATCTGGAAACAGATGTTTGGCACTGCCGCGCGCAGCGAGCGGAGGCGCTGCCACGGGTCTTCGTTCAGAAAGCGCATCGCGGTGTCGAAGGTCGCGCCACCCCACATTTCGAGCGAGAAAAGCTCCGACGTGCGGCGCGCGACCGCAGGCGCGATCGTGAGCATGTCGGCGGTGCGGACGCGCGTGGCCATGAGCGACTGGTGGGCGTCGCGAAAGGTCGTGTCGGTGACGAGCAGGCGCTTTTGCTTGAGCGTCCACTCGGCGAATTTTTTCGGGCCGAGTTCGAGCAGGAGCTGGCGCGTGCCGGCGGGCGGAGTCTGCTTGCGATCCCAGTGCGGGAGCGGCGCGGGCGCGAGCGCGGCGGCGGGCTTGTAGCCTTTGGCGTGCGGGTTGCCGTTGACGATGACGTTGCCGAGAAAGCCGAGCAGCTTGGTCGCGCGGTCGCGCTTCGGCTTGAAGTGGAAGAGCTGGGGCGAGGTGTCGATCATCGTCGTCGTCGCCACGCCGGTGCGGAAGATTGGGAAGTGGATGACGTTTTCGAGGAAGGGAATGTTCGTCTTTACGCCGCGGATGCGGAACTCGCGGAGCGCGCGATCCATGCGGTCAAGCGCCATGTCGAAGGTCTGGCCGCTGGCGGTGATTTTCACGAGCAGTGAGTCGTAGAATGGCGTGATGACCGCGCCCGCGTCGCCCATGCCGGCGTCGAGCCGGATGCCGAAACCTTCCGCCGGGCGGAAGGTGAGAATCTTCCCGTAGTTCGGCGTGAATTTGTTCTCCGGATCTTCGGTCGTGACGCGGCACTGCACGGCGTAACCCATGCGCGGGATGTGATGCTGCGCGGGCAGCGCCAGCTCGGGGCCGTGCAGCTCCGCGCCTTGCGCGATGAGGATCTGCGAGCGCACGAGGTCGATGCCGGTGATCTGCTCCGTGACCGTGTGCTCGACCTGGATGCGCGGGTTCATCTCGATGAAAAACCAGTCCTTCGTGTCGAGGTCGTAGAGGAACTCGATGGTGCCCGCGTTGTCGTAGCCGATCTCCTTCGCGATGCGCGCCGCCGCTTCGCACAGCTCGTGGCGCACGCGCTCGTCGAGCCCGACGCTCGGCGCGATCTCGACGACTTTTTGATGCCGCCGCTGCACCGAGCAATCGCGCTCGTGCAAGTGCAGCACGTTGCCGTGACGGTCGCCGAGAATCTGCACCTCGATGTGCTTCGCGCGCGGAATGTACTTTTCCAAAAACACCGCCGCATTCCCAAACGCCCGCTCCGCCTCGCCCTGCGCCTCGTCGAGCAGCGCATCGAGATCGCCGGCCTTGTGGACCACGCGCATGCCGCGTCCGCCGCCGCCAAACGCCGCCTTGATGATGAGCGGGAAACCAATCTGCGCCGCCGCCTTCAGCGCCTCCGTGCGGTCGCTGACCGGGTCTTCCGTGCCGGGCAGCGTTGGCACCTTCAGCTTTTGCGTGAGCGCACGCGCGGCCACTTTGTCGCCCATGAGTTCGAGCAGCTCCGCTTTTGGCCCGACGAACTCGATCCCCGCCTCCCGGCACGCCCGCGCGAAGCGCGCATTCTCCGACAGAAATCCGTAGCCCGGATGAATCAGATTCACGCCATGCTCCTTCGCCACCGCCACGATTCCCTCGATGTCCAGATACGCGCCGACCGGCCCCTTGCCCTCGCCCACGCGGTAGGCTTCGTCCGCCTTGAAGCGGTGCATCGAAAAGCGATCCTCCTCGGCGTAAATCGCGACGGTGCGCAGCCCGAGTTCCGTCGCGGCGCGCATCACGCGGATGGCGATTTCCGAGCGGTTCGCGACGAGCAGTTTCAGCGGCGCGGCGGCGGGTGGAGAGGGCGGGGAAAGGGGAGCGCGGGTGGGCATAAAAGGCCCGCGTTTCTAGGGCAGGGTGCGCTGCGGACGCGAGGGAAAAGCGGCGGAAAGGCGGTGGGCGGAAGAGATGAGTGGATTCCGGTCTGGAGGCGTGGAGAAAAAACATGCCGTGCTGCGCCAGTCTCGACGGATTCGGGCGCGGCGCGTTATGGAGTGGAGTCTGCCGCTCATTTTCCGCCTGAATTATGCGATCGATCTGCGCTACGGAGTGCTCTCCGATGTGGCGCGCAGTGTCGCCGCGGGCCGGGCGGTGGATGTGACGACGGGGTGGGTCAATGTGATCTGGCAGGGCGATGCCAATGCGCGCGCGCTGCAATGCCTCGGGCACACGGCCACGCCGCCGCTGGCGCTGAATGTCACGGGCCGCGAGCGCGTTTCGATCCGCGAGCTGGCGCACCGTTTCGGCGGTCTGCTCGGGCGCCCGCCGGTCATCATCGGGACCGAGGCGCCGGCGGCGTGGCTGGCGGATGCGACGCGGTCTTTCGAGCTGCTGGGGCCGGTGTCGGTGACGCTGAATGAAATGATCGAGGCGACGGCGGACTGGGTGCGGCGGGGCGGGGCGACGCAGCAGGCCGTGGCGGAGGCGGAGACCATTCGCCGGCTCGGTTATCACGCGGGGGCTGCTGAGCCTCGCGGCCGCTCAGCCGCGGGCAGGCGGCGGAAATCGAGCGGGTGAGGCACGCCTACCCGCACTTGTGCGACGATGAATTCGTCGCCCGCCACCGCGATGACTGGCTGCGGGGCTGAGAGACTGTGAAAAAAGTCGGTCTTTGGGCCGCTGGGACGACTTATTTCACAGTCTCTGAGACGGTCGGGCTATTTTTTCGGAGAGCTTCCCAGGGCGCGGGCTTGGTGGGCCGCGAATTCGCCGAGCGCGGGCTCCGTGAGCTGGCGGATGGCGCTGGTGTAAGTGAGTCGAGCAGAGTCGCGTTCTCCGGCAGCAAGCAGTGCGGCGGCTTCGCGAAGGATGACGGAGTCCCGCGCCCAGGCTTGGTGCTCGGCGGGCGGGAGAAAGGTGCCCGCGGCATCGAGCGCGAGAAGTTTCCCGGCGAGCTCGGCACTGCCGCCGGTGAGGGCCGCGGTGAGGCGCTCACGCAGCTCGGTGATGAGCGGCGTGGTGGAGGTGGGCAGCGCGGCTTCGGCGGGGTAGAGACGGGCGAGAAGCTGGCGCGCGGCCCGGTCGCGGAGCGCGAAAAGGGTGCGGCTGCCGGGGTGCATGGACAACGCGGCCCAATACTCGGCGAGCGACGAAATGGCCTCGGCGGGCGGCCTGGCGTCGGCGTCATTGCGCAGCGCCTCCCAGGCGTCGAGCAGGGCTTTGGCCGCGCTGGAGTCGCCGTCATTTTCCTGCGAAAGAAAACCGCGCAGCCGGGCGAGCAGGGCGTCCGCGGGCGCGGCTTTTTCATCGGTTTTTGGCGGGTGTTTTGCATCGGTGCGGTCGCGCGCGGCGAGGTAGGCGGAGGTGCTGTCGGGCAGGGTGGCGCTTTCCTTTTTCAAATCTGCGCGGGCCACCCGGATTTTTTCCCGGTCGGCAGCTTCCTCGGCCTGACGCAGCGTGAGCCATGCGCGGTAGGCGGCGGCTTCCGGCGGCGGACGGCTCTGCCCCACGTCCCGGCGGGGCTGACCGCGCGCGGCGAGATTGCGGTAATCGTCGATATGGTAGGTCTCGCCGGGTTTTCTGTAGGCGGGCGGTTGCGGGGCGGGCGGCGGCTGAGTGGTCAGCGCAAGCCACTGGAGATAGGGCGGCTCGAATTCCGCCGCCGGGGCATTTTGCTCGATGAGTTCATGGAGGCGTCGCCCGGCAGTGAGGAGGAGATTTTGATAAACGGCGGCGTGGCGCTGATGGCGGTCGGCAATCGCCGGGCGCAGCGTGAAGGCGTGGCCGATGCGGGCCAAGTCGGGCCAGAGGGCGTGGCCCGCGGCGAAGGCCGCGGGATGCTCGGCGGGATCGGGAAGAAAGAACGGTTCCGGGGACATGAGGACGCTGAGAAAGTCGTAAATATCCACGGCCTCGCGCTCCAAGAGAGAGCCAGGGCGCGAGTTATTGCGGGGCGGATTGGTGCCGCCCTGACCACGGGCCTGATTGACGATGCCCCACGACATTTCAATCGAAAGGCGGGCCTGCTGCAGCACGCGGATGGCGGGGTCGAGATCGGCGGGCGTGCGCGCGGCGAGCCATATTTCCTCGGCATAGTCCACCGCCGCCGCGCACAGGTCTCGGCGGGCGGCATTGCGAACGTCCCCGAGCGTCTCGACGCGCTGGGCGAGCCAAGTCAGCAGCGGAGCGGTCGCCGCGTCAGGATCGCCGGACACGAGAAGATCGCGCGCGACCGTCAGATCGTCCCGGCTACGGCCCCAGTTCGGGGCGTGCGGCGGTTCGCCCTCGTTCAGTCGAAAGGCTGCGCGCATTTTGCCCAGGGCCATTTCCTTTTCCCAATCGTCCCAGGCTTTGCGTTCAATCCCGCGATCCAGCTCCTCGCAAAAAACATCGCGTTCAACGACGGCCTCCGCATCGAGTTCGCGCAGAATTTCCTGGGCGCGTTTGCCGCGCTCCAGCGCGGTGTTTTCCGCGGCCCGGCCCGTGCCGCCGAGCAGGCAGGAGGCCGCGAGGAGGACGAGGGCTCCAGCCGTGCGCGCAGTTTTCATGCGGCCTTTTTTACCGGTCGTCCTGCGACGGAATGGGGCGGCGGCTTTCCGGCGAAAGCGCGGGTGCCGCGGCGGCCTCGGGGTGTTCCTTCATCAGAGTTTTGAGGCGCTCCGCCGCGGGTTGGACCGGGATGTTTTCCCCGGTCGCGCGGAGCACGGCCTTGTAGGCCTGCACGGCGTCGGGCCATTGCTCGGCGAGTTCAAAGTTTTGCGCGGCGAAAAAGGAGCGCAGCGCGGCGACGCTCTCGTTTTCCATGCGGCCATATTGCTGCTGGAGCGGATTCGGCGGCTGGGCCTGGAGCACCTGGAGCAGCCGGCGCCACTCGCCGCGCTGGGCGAGGTCGGCGCAAAAAGCGGCGATCGCCGCGTCGGGCGGTTTTTCGGCCAGCGGCGGCGCGTTCAGTTCCGGGGCTTTCAGGACTTGCGCCAGCACCTCGCGCTCGATGCGCCGCCGCAGCTCCGCGAGTTCTTTCGCGTAGCTGCCGCGCGCGCTTTCTCCGCCGCCGTAGCGCTCCTGCTGCTGGAGCAGGACGGGGCTGGCCGAGGCCCACGCGGCGGCGAGCATATTGAGCTGGCTGGCGAGCTGGCCGAAATCCTCCTGCCGGTAGCCGCTGCGGTTCTGCGCGGCCCACGTTTGAAGGTCGGCCGACAGTCCGTCGAGGTCGGCGGGCTGCTTGGCGGCGCTGAGGCGCGTGCGCAATTCCGCGAGCCGCTGCTCGCGGAATTTGGCGGCACGCGCGATCAGCTCGGCATCCATCTTGTCGAGCATCTGCTCGTATTTCGCAGCCCGCGCCGCACCGAGCTGCGGCACGGCGTTGCGCGCTTCGCGGAGCTGGTTCTGGCCTTCGGCAGCATTGCCGGTTTCCACGGCTTTGCAGACATTGACGATGCTGCGATATGCGGCGATCGCGGCGGAATAATTCGCGTTGGAGTCATACCCGCTGGAGCGGATGAGGGACTGCCGCTGGGCCGCCTCGGAGAAGGCCGCGAACGCGGTCGTGACCTCCGCTGCGGGCTTGCGGTTTTGGATGGCGTCGTCGAGCGCCGCCTGCCGGTCGGCGATGGCTTTGTCCAGCGGCTGCACGATGCGCCGGATGCGCGCCGGGCCGTCGTCGCTGCCGAGGAATGCGGAAGCGTTTTGCGTGCTATTGCGGAACTCATTGACCGCGGATGCGAGGCGCGAAAAATCATCCGCATTCTCCGCCTCGATCAGCCGCCGCAGGCTGCGCAAGAGCTGGGTGGCGCTCTGCCAGGAAATTTGCGAGTCATCGTAGGTGCCATACCGGCGACCCACGGTCTGCTGCAAGTCGGTGATCTTTTCCTCCAGCACGCCGACCTCCGCGACCGTGGGCGTGCCGAGCACGGCCTTGCTGATTTGTGCGCGCAGTTCTTTCGCGATGTCGCTGAGCAGGCCGGTGCGCTGGGTGCGCAGGGCGCTGGCCGCGGCGGTCAGCTCGCGGAAGGCGGCGGTGAGCGCGGCATTGCCCGCGGGGATGCGCGCGGATTCCAGGACGGAGGCGACCTGGGTGGGGGAATTGCCGGAGGTGCGCAACGACCAGTAAAGGCTTTGCGCCACGGTGTCGGAAATGCGTTTGGCCTCCGCCTCGGCATCGACCAGGGCGCGCGTGGCGAGGAGTTTTTTCCCGAACTCCTCCTCGGCTTGCGCCAGTTTTTCCGGCAGTGTTTCCAGCGGCGTGGCGCTTGGTTTTGCGGGATTTTCCGCCTGCGCGAAGGTCGGCGCGGTTGCACCGCAGAGCAGTGCGGCGGCGGAATAGAGGGCCGGGAGGAAACGTGGGGATGGCATATCGCGGTGTGGCTCAGGCGTTCAACTGCGCGAGGATTTCGGGGTCGCGGACGTCGGCCCAGTCGCCGGTGAGTTCGAGGGCCTGGACTTTGCGCCCGCTGAGGGCGAGGGCGCGGATGGCGTCGGTGAGCTCGTATTCGCCGCGCGGGGATTTTTCGAGCCGGGCGGTGAACTCGAAGATGCTGGGCCGAAAGGCGTAGATGCCGGCGTTGTACCACGGGCTCGTGAGTTCGCCGGGCTGGGGCTTTTCGCGGAGGTCGGTCATCTCGAATTTCTCGTTCACAAAGACCGCGCCGCCCTTGGTGATTTCGCCGGGGTTGTATTTCACGCTGATGAGCGCCTCGGTGTCGCCGGGCGCGGTGAGGCGGAGGTAGTTCGCGGAGTCGATGAGGATGTCGCCGTAGCTGAGGACGAAGGCATCGGCACCCGCGAAGTCTTTCGCCAGCTCGACCACGCGGCCCGTGCCGTCCTGCACAACCTGCGTGGTATATTCCACGGAGACGCCGAATTTTTCCCCGTCGCCGAAAAACTCGCGCACGACCTCCGCGCGCCAGCCGACGACGATGAGGAAATGCGTGACGCCCGCGCCGCGCAGCCCCTCGACGATGTGCTGGAGGATGGGCTTCCCGCGGACGGCGATCATCGGCTTGGGCAACTCGTTGGTCAGCTCGCGCATGCGCGTGCCTTTGCCCGCGGCGAGGAGGACGGCTTTGGTGACTTTGATGGAATTCACCGCGCGAGAATGCGGTGTCGCCGCGCCGCTGGCAAGGCGTGGCGCGGCGCGACTTATCCACTGCGGGATTGCTCCGCGGCCCGCCTTTCGCATACCACTGGCGCATGCACTATTCCCGCCGAACACCCCTCCGCGTTTTCCTTTCGCTCCTCACCCTCGCCAGTCTCACGGCGAACCCCGCCAGAGCCATCGACACCTACACCGAGATCACCGGATCGGAAGGCGACGGCGAAATCACCGTCGGCCCCGAATACACCACCGACAAAGACCTCACCGACCTCCACAATCCGAAGGGCAAATCCTTCGAGTTCACGATGAAGCTGGCCGACAGCAAAATCTTCCGCGGCGACGACAAGACGCTCGAACCGGACAAGAAACCCGTGCGCACCGAGCGCAAGATTTTCGTCTATGTCCCCGCGGCCTACAAGGACGGCACCCAGGCCCCCTTTCTCATCATCCACGATGGCGCCGGCCCGCTCGGGCAGGTGCGCAACGCGCTCGACAACCTCACCATTTCCAAGGACGTGAATCGCAAGCTGCCCGCGTTCATCGCCATCGCCGTGGAAAACGGCGGCAACGACAGCAAGAAAAGCGAGCGCGGTCTCGAATACGACACCATGTCCGACCGGCTGGCCCGCTTCATCGCGGAGGAGGTCTTCCCGGCAATCCTCGCCAACGCCGACATCAAAGCCGCCTATCCCCGGCTGGCCTTCACGGCCAACCCGTGGGGCCACGCCGTCATGGGCTGCAGCTCCGGCGGGGCCGCAGCGCTGACGATGGGTTGGTTTCGCCCGGACCTTTTCCGCCGCATCATCGCTTACTCCGGCACCTTCGTGGACCAGCAGGATGACGACGCCGCGGAGGAGGCGAAATTCCCGCTCGGAGCCTGGGAATACCATTCCGGCATGAAGCTCATCGAGACGAGCGAGAAAAAGCCCCTGCGCATCTTCACGCATTGCTCGGAAAATGATCTGCGCAACAAGGACGCCGAGGACACCCATCACAACTGGGTCATGGCCGGCCAGCGCACCTCCGCCGCCCTGACCGCCAAGGGCTACCACCACCGCTTCGTCTTCAGCAAAGCGACGGGTCACTGCGATGGGAAGGTCTTCAACCAGACGCTGGCGGATACGCTGGTGTGGCTGTGGCATGGGTATCACGGCGAGTGACGGAGTCGCCGCGCTTTTGGTGGCATCCAATTCTATTCCAGCTACTCTCACCGCCATGCCAGTCGATCTGCCACTCGATGAAATGAGTTTCCCGGACAAACTCGAATTGCTGGAGGCGCTCTGGGACGACCTCAGTCGCCGCCCGGACCATCTCCAGTCCCCCGAATGGCACAAGGAGGTTTTGGACGAGCGTCGTCGGCGTGTCCAATCTGGTGAAGAAACCTTCTCCGACTGGGAGGCCGCCAAGCAGGATATTCGCCAGCGGATCTCATGAAGCTGCGGATCATCGAATCCGCCAAAGAAGACTTGATCGAGGGCTTTCACTTTTATGAGGAGCAGACGCCGGGGCTGGGGATTTATTTCCTCGATGCGCTGTTTTCCGACATCGATTCGCTGGCGATTTACGCGGGTATCCACGCCAAAGTTTATGGTTCGCACCGTGCGCTCTCGAAGCGTTTCCCTTTCGCCATCTACTACGACGTTCCCGCGGATGAGGTTCAGGTTCACGCGGTGCTCGATTGCAGACGCAGTCCATCCTGGGTTCGTAACAGACTCAAACGGGCCTGAACATGAGTTGAGCTTAGAGTCATTCGGACACTTCCGTTTTCCTTCCACCCGCTACACCACTCTCACCCCATGAATCCATTTTTTCGCGCTATCCGACGCACTCACATCTACGGTCGTATAGTGACAAGTTAGGCGTCGCTCGTTAGATATGAAGTCCGTGTCTTTTTTGAATACCCTCGTAGGAGCTGTGGAAATGCGGCGGGGTGGACTTGGTGCCACCATTTTAGCCGCAACAATTATCTTGTCCGCAGGCGCCTGGTTCATTGCGATTGCCGTCATTTCTTATCGTACCGGCGAAGCCTTTTCGAAGACAGGCATTGTTTATCGTCGAGAGTCCCCAATTTGGTTTTGGATTCACGTCATGGTCTTCGCCAGTATCGGGGTAGGGCTGTTATTCTATACTGCATGGCTCTTAGTCACCCGACTCTTAACATGAATAAAGCGCCGTCGATCCCATGAATGATGCCGAAGTCCTCCTTTCATTTTATGACCGCAACGCCTAACTGTTGTACCTTGAGACGTTGTCCGCAGAGAAAAGGAACCCTAATGAGGGCGGCAGGATGCGTCCGCTATTTCCGCGACTCGGCGAGAAATTCGCCGATGCGTTCCATGGCGATTTTGATCTGGTCGAGGCTGGTGGCGTAGCAGCAGCGGACGAAGCCTTCGCCGCTGGGGCCGAAGGCGGGGCCGGGGACGCAGGCGACTTTCTTTTTCTCCAAAAGGCCGAGCGAAAACTCGCGGCTGGTGAGGCCGGAGCTGGTGATCTTGGGAAAGATGTAAAATGCGCCGATGGGCTTGAAGCATTCGAGGCCGAGTTCGTTGAAGGCGGTGACGATGTAGTTGCGGCGCGTCTCGTATTCGCGGCGCATGGTCTCGACGGCGCGGTCGCCGTTTTCCAGCGCCTCGACGGCGGCGTCCTGGGACATGGTGTTGGCGCAGAGGATGGCGTACTGATGGATCTTCATCATAGCGTCGGTGAGGACGGCGGGCGCGCAGGCGTAGCCGATTCGGAAGCCGGTCATGGCAAAGGCCTTGGAAAATCCGTGGAGGAAGACGCAGCGCTCGCGCATGCCGGGGAGGCTGGCGATGCTGACGTGCTCCGCGCCGTCATAGGTCAGCTCGCTGTAGATTTCATCGGTGAGGACGATGAGATCGTGGTCGATGCAAAGGCGCGCGATCTTCTCCAGCTCGGCGCGGGACTGCGTGGCACCGGTGGGGTTGCACGGAAAGTTGAGCATGAGCACTTTCGAGCGCGGGGTGATTTTTTCGGCGAGCGCGGCGGCGGTGAGGCGGAAATTTTCCTCCGCCCGCGTGGCGATGGCCACGGCGACGCCATGCGACATGAGCACGCTCGGCGCGTAGCTGACGTAGCAGGGCTCGTGGTAGAGCACCTCGTCGCCGGGATTGATGGTGGCGCGCAGGGCGAGGTCGATGGCTTCGCTGACGCCGACGGTGATGATGACCTCCGTGCGCGGGTCGTAGGCGATGCTGAAGTGCTTGTGGACGTATTTGCAAATCGAGGTGCGCAACTCGGGCAGGCCGAGGTTGGACGTGTAGTGGGTGCGCCCGTGCTCGAGCGAGTAGATGGCCGCCTCGCGGATGTGCCACGGCGTGTCGAAGTCGGGCTCGCCGACGCCGAGGGAAATGACTTCCTTTTCCTGCGCCACGATGTCGAAGAACTCGCGGATGCCGGATTTGGGAAGGTCGCGCACATGGGTCGCGAGGTGTTTTTTGAGGATCATGGGAATTTAGGATTTAGGATTTAACATTTAGGATTTTGAGCGGAGTCGAAAATGCCGCCTGCTTTGCTCGGCGAGGAGCCCATGCAGGCGGCTAGCGAACTCGCGCGGACCCAATGCTAAATCCTAAATGATAATTCCTAAATGCCGTCATGGCGTGACGGCGAGGCGCTGCGCCTTGGGTTCGCGGGTGAGGGAGACGCCGTTTTCCTTGTAGGTCTTGAGGCGGAAGAGCGTGCCGGTGGAGATGACGCCTTTGATGGTGCTGAGCTTTTCGGAGATGAAAGCGGCGATGTCCTGGAGCGTGTTGCCCTCGACGACGACGAGCAGATCGTAGCCGCCGCTGATGAGGTAGCAGCTTTGCACCTCGGCGAATTTCGCGATGCGCCCGGCCAGCCGGTCAAAGCCGCCGCCGCGCTCCGGCGTGATCCTCACCTCGACGACGGCGGTGACGAGCCCAGCCTGCACTTTCTGCTGATCCACGATGGCCTGGTAGCCGAGCACGATGCCCTCGGCCTCCAGCCGCGCGATGCGGTCGGTGACCGCAGCGGGCGTGAGGCTGAGTTCCTTCGCGAGATCCTCGACGGAGGTGCGGGCGTTCTGGCGGAGCAGGGTGATGAGTGGATCCATGAGGGTGAAGTGGGCGCGCAGCATACACGGGCGGGCCGTGCGGTCAGCGGAAAATTTCCCGCCGGGTGCGGATCGCTCCGCCGGGCAATTTTGGCCAGAATGTCACCGCGGCGGTTACAAATGGCGACGCGGTGTCGCGGCGGTGTTCGCGGGCGGACACGGGTGTTGTCTTGCACGGCAGATGATTGAACAAATTTGCCGCCGATTGCGTCTATTTTCCGCATGAAGCCGTATCCAAAAGTGACTTGGCACATCGGCTGCTTAAAGAGTTATCAACACAGTAAATCAACCACCCAAGAACTATGAAAAAGAACCTCAAAACCGCGAGCCGCGTCAATTACAGCCTCGGTGACCTCATTCTCGCCGTGAGCACCTTCAGCAAGAACAACCGCGAGACCGTCGCCGCCGTGGCCGACCTTTTGGAAAGCGGTCGCGTGCGCTTCAGCGGCCAGGGTCGCAAGGTGCGCGCCCGCGTTTACTAAATCCGGCGCAAGCCGCAGACGAACGGACGGCGCATCGCCGATCCTTTCCTGAAACTTTTCCACGCCCCGTCGCGGCCACCCGGCTGCTTCGGGGTAAGTTTTTGCCCCGATTCGGCGGACGCGGGAAACACGCCGCTTCCCAAAATCCGCGGACGCCCCTAGCGTCCGCCGGGTGATCGAACGATATACCCGACCTGAAATGGCCGCCGTCTGGGCGGATCAACGCAAATACGAAATCTGGCTCGAAATCGAGACGCTGGCCTGCGAGGCGCAGGCGGAAATCGGCGTGGTGCCGAGGGAGGATGCGGAGACGATTCGCGCGAAGGCGAAGTTCGATCTCGCGGAGATCATGGAGATCGAGAAGCGGACGAATCACGATGTCATCGCCTTTTTGGAAAACGTGGCGAGCTACGTCGGGCCGGCGTGCCGGTGGATGCACCAGGGAATGACTTCGAGCGACGTGCTCGACACCACGCTCGCGGTGCAGATGGCGGAGGCGTCGGACATGATTTTGAAAGACTTGCGGGAGCTGCGCGAGGTCGTCGCGCGGCGGGCGCGGGAGTTCAAGATGACGCCGATGATCGGGCGCAGCCACGGCATCCACGCGGAGCCCGTGACCTTCGGGCTGAAACTGGCGCTGATGTACGACGAATTCGGCCGGGCGATCGCGCGGCTGGAGGACGCGCAGCCGCGCCTTCGTGTGGGAAAACTGAGCGGCGCGGTCGGCACGCACGCGCACCTCGATCCGCGGGTCGAGGAGCGGGTGTGCGAGCAGCTCGGGCTCAAGGCGGCGGCGCTTTCCACGCAGGTCATCCAGCGCGACCGGCATGCGGAATTTCAGACCGTGCTCGCGATCATCGCCTCGTCCATTGACCGCTGGGCCACGGAATTCCGCCATCTCCAGCGCACCGAAGTCCTCGAAGTGGAGGAGTATTTTTCCGCCGGGCAAAAGGGCAGTTCCGCCATGCCGCACAAGCGCAACCCGATCACCGGCGAGAAACTCAGCGGCCTCGCCCGCGTCGTCCGCGGCAACGCCATGGCCGCGTTGGAAAACATCGCGCTCTGGCATGAGCGCGACATTTCCCACAGCTCCGTCGAGCGCATCATCATGCCCGACTCGTGCATCCTCGTGGACTACATGCTCGTGAGTTTGAAAAAGCTCGTGGACCGCCTCCTCGTCTATCCCGAAAACATGGAGCGCAACCTGCGCATCACCAAGGGCCTCTACTTTTCGCAAACCATCCTCCTCCAGCTCACCGCCCGCGGCCTGGAGCGCAAAGCCGCCTACGAAGCCGTCCAGCGCGCCGCCATGAAAACGTGGCAGGGCGACATCTCGCTCCAGGAAAATCTCGCCGCCGAGCCCGAGGTGGCCGCCGTCCTTTCGCGTGGCGAAATCGACCACCTCTGCTCGCTCGACATCCACTTCGCGCATGTGGACGACACCTTCCGCAAACTCGGCCTCGCCTAGCCGCGCCCGCATCGCACCGACCGGCCGATGAACTTACAGTCGCTCATCAAGACGGCGTTCTACCGGCTCGGATACAGCATCAAGCGCGTGCGGCCGCGCCGCAGCGTGGCGGTGGGCGCAGCGGCTCGTGAGCGGGGTGCGGTGACGCGCGACGAATTGCTCGCGATGCTCCACAAGCGCGACCCCTACGCCGGTTTCGACTTCGCTTCGCGGCCCTTCGATGCGCACGGCTGGGGCAGCGATTCGCCGGCTTTCCGCGAACTCATTTTCGCGCACAAACCCCGTCTGATTATCGAGGTCGGTTCATGGAAAGGCGGCTCGGCCTTGCAGATGGGCGCGGTGCTCGACGAGGCGGGGCTGCCGGGGACGATCCTGTGCATCGACACCTGGCTCGGGGCGCTGGAATTCTGGACCGACCTCGAAGACCCCGACCGCTACGGCAGCCTGCGCCTCGAGCACGGCTGGCCCACGGTTTATTACCAGTTTCTCGCGAACGTCTGCCATCGCGGTTTGCAGTATCGCATCGTGCCCTTTCCGCAAACCTCGGCGACCGGCGCGCTGTGGCTGCGCAATTTTGGAATCCGCGCCGACCTGATCTACATCGACGGCAGCCACGAGGAGGAGGACGTCTATCAGGACGCCCTCGACTACTGGGAGGTGCTCGCGCCGGGCGGCACCCTTTTCGGCGACGACTATTCGTGGGACGGCGTGCGGCTCGCGGTCGAACGGTTCGCCCGCGAGCGTGGCTTGCACGTCACTTTTTTGGCCGACAAATGGCTCCTGCGAAAGGCCGCGTGATGGCTTCGCGCTTTTGCCCGCCTTCGCGCTTTCCATGCGCGCGGCAAAATGTATCCTCGCGGCCTTCACCACGGACACTCCTTTTATGACCCGGAAACTCGCCCTCCTCCTCCTCGCCACCGCGCTGCCCTTCACCGGCTGCAAG
The DNA here is from genome assembly GCA_043779205.1 of Chthoniobacter sp. Classification (GTDB taxonomy): domain Bacteria; phylum Verrucomicrobiota; class Verrucomicrobiia; order Chthoniobacterales; family Chthoniobacteraceae; genus Chthoniobacter. The sequence goes on from JAYWEP010000242.1 coordinate 14,447, forward strand.
AAGCTCGGTGAAAAGATTCCCTTTTTCAAAAAGAAGGAAACCGTCGTCGCCACACCCGCGCCCGTCGCCGCCGCCACGCCCGCGCCCGCGGTCAAGCCCGCCGCCGCTGCCGCGCCCGAGATCAATACGCGCGCCGCCGTCATGGCCCTCTGCTACCACCGCTTCGAGGACCGGCCCAAGGACTCTCTCGCCATCAATCCCGCCGAATTTGAAAAGCAGATGCAGGCTCTCAAGGACAACGGCTACACCGTCATCCCCATGGCCGATTTCCTCGCCTGGCGGCGCGACGAAAAAACCATCCCTGACAAATGCTGCGTCATCTGCATCGATGACGGCTACCGCTCCGGCTACGAGGTGGCCTGGCCCATTTTGAAAAAGTACGGCTACCCCTTCACCATGTTCATCTACACGAACTACGTGAAAGGCCAGCCCAACGCCGGCGGCCAGTCCCTGTCCTGGGAGGAGCTCGCCGAAATGCGCGACGCCGGCGTCGATATCGAAAGCCACACCATTTCCCACTCCGATCTCAAAGCGAAAAACGGCAAATGGCAGAAGCTCCAGCCGAGCTACGAAGCCTGGCTCACGCACGAGCTCGTCGATTCCAAAAAGATGCTCGAGCAAAACCTCGGCATCTCCGTCAAAGCGCTCGCCTACCCCTACGGCAACAACAACGAAACCGTCCGCCGCGCCACCATGGAGGCCGGCTACGAAGCCGCCTTCACCGTCTATGGCCAGCGCCTTTCCCACGGCAGCCCCGCCGACCAGCTCGGGCGCTACGCCGTCGAGTCCATGCACCCGAAAGTCTTTGAGGACGCCATCAAAATGATCGGCGGCGGCGGCGGTGGCGGCGCGGCCAGCGAACCCTACCTCAGCGCGCCCGCCGCGTCCTCCATGGTCACCGAACCGCAGAACAACGAAGTCGTCACCGACCCGCTGCCCACGATCAAGGCCAACCTCGCCACCCTCGGCGAAGTCGATCCCGCCAGCGTCGAGATGCGCATCAGCGGCTTCGGCCCCGTGCCCGCCAAATACGACGCCGCCACCAAGACGGTGGAGTACAAAGTCACGCAAAAACTCCGCGAACCCAGCTACTCCGTCTTCCTCACGGTGAAAGTCGGCGGGGCCAAAAAGGAGGTCAAATGGACCTTCACCTTCGACCCCACCGGCAGCGGTGCCTCCGCGCCCGGCGACGCCCCGCTCCCCCCGCGCACCGGCTCCACGCCCGCCGCGACTCCGGCGACCACGAAACTCGCGACGCCCAAGCCGAAGAAGAAGTAAAGCCGCGGCGGCGACGCCAAAGCTTCAAGGCAGGCCCAGCGCGGGCAGCGATTTCACCAGCCGCACGGTTTCCACGCTCACGGTCACGATGCGGGCCAGCAGGTTGGCGATGTATTCCTCATCGTCATCGCGATTCGGGTCGCTGGCGATGTTACCCCCGGCCTCGCGCGTGACGCGGTATTGGTCGATGATCCAGTCGAGCGCACTGCGGTTGCCGAGGCGGTATTCGTGGGTCTCGGGCGGGATGCCGGCAAAGGTGAAGTGGTCGCTGTAAAGCACGGCGTCGCCTTCCTTAGTCAGCTTCATCGCCTCCACGCGCCAGTCGAGCGGGGTGTCCTTGTGCTCGATGCGCTGGAGCTTCCACGGCTTCACGCGCTCGTAGCCGGTGTGGAGTTCGGCGAGTTTTTTCCCGGCATTCGCCAGCGCGGGAAAATCCCGCGCAAAGGGGATGCGCGGCAGCTCGCGTTTCAAGTTCTCCGCGTAGCGGGTTCGATATTCCGGGTGATGCAGCACGGCATAGACGTAATGGAAAATGTCCGCCCGTGTGATGCTCACGTCGTCGTAGTGGATGGCGAAACTATCCAGCGTTGAACGCGGGATGTTGTCGCGGCGTTCCTTTCCGTCGGCGCTGTAGGTGTAAAGGGGAAAACATTGCGTCTTATCAATGGCATCCATGCTCACGAGGCCTTTGGCCATTAGGCAATGAAAGGGACGGAACCCCCCTTCGCCGGAAGCACAAATGACAGCATTTTCAGAAACAGACTTCTTGCTTGGAAAAAAGCCGGAGAAAGCACCTCGTCGATCCACGAACATAGGAGCGTAGTAAAGCTCCATCGTCGTAAACGGGCGATAGAGACACTGTGCAATTCGCTTAGATGAAAACTCAGCCTCTACGTGTTCCACCAATCGCTTTTTTAATGTCTCGCTCCACTTGACTCGCGCATAGTCCACAAAATCGTCAACGTATTGGATGAGGAGCTTCGGGTCTTTCGGTGGCCTTGCCTTTTTCTTCCAGCGGTCGAGTTCCGCATTGTAGTCATCGGCGAACTGCTCGCAGCGCTTGGCGAGCGTTTCCGCGTTGAAGTCATAGACCACCGAATCGCGATTGGTGGACACGCCGAGCGAGTAGGTGCGAAAAATGGTCGGCAGGCCGCTGCCGCCGTTTTGTTTCGTATCCTTGCTGCCGAGCGGAGTGAACTTGCCGAACTCCTCGTCGTTGTCATTGGTCAGCCAGTCATGGCGTCGGTTCGGCTCCATGAGTTCCCATTTCACGCCTTCGATGGACTTCGTCTTATCCAGGAAGCGGTATTTTTCCCCCTTCTTCCAAGGGATCGGGACGGCATGATGCCGGATTTTCGCCTTACGCTTCGCCCCTTCTTTCCGCGGGAGGCGGATGAAGAGATTGATGCTCACACCGACCTGAATGCCGAAGACATTGTGGGTAGTGCCGGAAAGTGTCGGGTGCTTCCGCACGTTGCCGCCAAGATCCAGGACATAGATGAAATCAAAGTCGTGCGCGAGGTGCTTGCGCATCCCGTCGAAACTCTTCTCGGTGATGAAGCTGTTATTGTTCACGAAGCAGACGACGCCAGAGTTAGCTCCATTCTCGCCGAGCCGGTCGGTCGCATAGCGGATGGCCTTGACGTATGGATCGCTGAGCTTGCGGACGAGCGTGGCGGCGCTGTCTTCGCTGTAGGTGTGCCTGACCCGTGCATCGATCTCGGGATACTTCCGGTTCTTGTTATTGTCGTTCTCATCGAGCTGCCCGGCATTGTAAGGCGGGTTGGCGATGATGACTTTGATCGGCGCCTTGCGCTGGCGCTTCACGCGCGCGGTATTTTCCTCAGTCATCGTGAAAAGTTCGCGCTGTCCTTTCTCCGCGGTCTCGAAGGTATCGACCAGGCAGATGCCGTCGAAAGGTTCATAGGTGCCCACCTTTTCAAAGTAGAGGTGCTCGATAGAGGTGCTCGATGTTCATCGAGGCCACGTAATAGGGGAGGAGCATGACTTCGTTGCAGAAGAGTTCCTCGGCGTATTTGTGTTTCAGGGCGCTCGGGGGCATGCGCTCCATCAGGTTCACGACGAAGTTTCCGGTGCCGGTGAAGGGGTCGAGGATATGGACGTTCTTCTCCGCGAGGCCGGTCGCGAAGTGCTTGCTCAGGACGTGCTCGACGCTCGACACCATGAAGTCCACGAGCGGCTGCGGCGTGTAAACAACGCCGTGGGTGTCGGCGACTTTGACGCAGAAGCCCTGAAAGAACCGCTCGTAGATGATGTTGAGGAACTTTTGTTTTTCCGAGTAGTCGTGAATGGTCTCGGCGGCGTGCTCGATGGCGACGTAGAACGGATCGAGGGTCTTGGCGAACTGGTCCCGGTCAAAGTTTTTGGAGACAAGGGCTTTGATGACTTTCTCGATCTCGGCGGCGATGACGTTGCGCCGCATGAATTCGGCCACATCGAAGACCTTGCGAAAGATGCGCTCGGTGAGGAGGTGCTGGACGAGCATTTCCTCGACGGCGTCCTCGGAGAGGTTGGGATTGAGCGAGGCGCGGCAGAGGGCGAGAAAGGCGGCGAAGGCGTTTTTGTAGGCCGGGTTAGTCTGCCGCTCCTGGTGGATGAGTTTCGCGAGATTCCCGCCCAACTCGGGCACGCGCTCCTTGAACCGCACGACCGCCGCCTCCCATTCCACCAGTGCCTTCGGGGTATAGTGGAAAAAGAGTTCGAGAATGTGAACGAGCTTGGCGGGATCGGTCAGATTGGCCTCGTGATAAAGCTGGCCGTCCTGGTAAAGCACCGCACGGGTTGGCGCTTGGAAGAGGATGTTGTCCTTCGGATAGCCGGCCGCGAATTTCGCTTTGATTTCCTTTTCGAGGTCGTCCTCCGAGTCTTTCGCCTCCCACAGCCCGTAGGAAAGAATGCTGGTGGTGGGATCCACGATGGCCCCGTCGGCAATGACCTGTTTCCCGCCTTTGCGCCAGAGGCGATACTCGGGCACCAGAGCCCGTTTGCACTGCTTCGCGCAGTGATCGAGGAGGGTTTGGAAGGCGGAGCGAACCGCCGTCTCATGCTTCACCCCGACCTGGTCGAATTGTTTGAGCGCCGCATAATACGCCGCGACCGCTTTGTGGGAGGGTTTGAGATTCAGCGAAGCCATCGGGTGGCATCGTCTATCAAAGACCGCGGAAAACGGCGAGTGTTTGCTTCACGGAAGGGCGCTTGACCGGCTGGGCGGGGCCGCCCTCGACAAGCGCGGTTTCTGCGCTAGTCTGCGCGCCCGCCAACCATGTTTTCACTGCTCGCCGATAAGCTTCAAGACGTCTTCAAGGATCTGCGGGGGCATGGGCAGATCTCGGAGACGAACATCACCGACGCGCTGCGGGCGGTGCGGATGGCGCTGCTGGAGGCGGATGTGGAGTTTGGGGTGGCGAAGGGGTTCATCGCGCGGGTGAAGGACAAGGCGTTGGGCGAGGCGGTGCTGCGCGGGGTGGCTCCGGGGCAGCAGATCGTGAAGATTTTCCACGATGAGCTGACGGCGCTGCTGGGCGGGGATAATACGCCGCTGAATCTCGACTTGCCGGCGCGGATCATGATGGTGGGCTTGAACGGGGCGGGCAAAACCACGTCGAGCGCGAAGCTGGCGGCGTGGCTGAAGAAGCAGGGGAAGGCGCCGCTGCTGATCGCGTGCGATTTGCACCGGCCGGCGGCGATCGAGCAGCTCGCGCAGCTCGCGAAGCAGGTGGGCGTGCCGGTTTTCACGCCGCAGGCGGGGGAGACGGATGTGCGGAAGGTGGCCGCGCAGGCGCTGGAGTGGGCGAAGTCGCAGACGGGGAATGTGCTGATTTTCGACACGGCGGGACGACAGGAGATCGACGCGGCGCTGATCGCGGAGATCAAGGGGCTGCGCGAGTTTTTGCAACCGCAGGAGGTGCTGCTGGTGGCCGATGCGGCGACGGGGCAGCAGGCGGTGAGTGTGGCCACGCATTTTCACGAGGCGCTGGAGATCACGGGGCTGGTGCTGACGAAGCTCGACGGCGATGCGCGCGGCGGGGCGGCGCTCTCGATGCGCGAGGTGACGCAGCGGCCGATCAAGTTCGCTGGCGTGGGCGAGAAGCTGGATCAGTTTGAGCCGTTTTATCCCGACCGGCTGGCGGGGCGCATCCTTGGGATGGGCGACATCGTGGGGCTGGTCGAGAAGGCCGCGTCGATGATCGACGAGGACGAGGCGCGGCGGATGGAGGAGAAGATGCGGACGGCGAGTTTTGATCTGAATGACTTTCTGGCGCAGTTCAAAATGCTGAAGAAGCTGGGGCCGCTGGAAAATCTGCTTGGCATGATCCCCGGCATGAGTAACGTCAAAAACTTTTCGGTTGACGAAAAACAGATGAAGCGGGTCGAAGCGATAGTGCTTTCGATGACCCTCGCCGAGCGGACCAACCCGGACATTTTGAATGCCCGCCGCCGGCAGAGGATCGCCCGTGGCAGCGGAGTTACCGTCACCGAAGTGAACGACCTCCTTCAGCGCTTCGGCCAGATGCGGAAGATGATGAAGGGGATGGGCAAGATGAAGAAGATGATGGCGCGCTCCGGCACGCCGAACCTCGGCATCCGCCGCTAGCGCAAATTTTTAACCGCAACTCAACCAACCAAACCACACCACACACCATGTCTGTCGCCATCCGCCTCCGCCGCGAGGGAAGCCTGAATAACCCGTATTACAAAGTCATCGTCGCCGACCAGCGCAGCCCGCGCGACGGCAAATTCATCGAGATCATCGGCAACTACGACCCGAAGAAGGAAGGCGACAACGCCAACATCGACCTCTCGCGCGCCGACTACTGGATCGGCAATGGCGCACAGCCGAGCGATACCGTGCGGAGCATCATCAAGAAGGCGCGCAAAAAAGAAGCGGCGGCGAAGTAGGGCTCGCCTTGCGCGAGCCGGGCGCACATTGTCCGCGCCATGCAGGAGTTCCTCAAATTCGTTTTGCCGCTGCTCATCGACTTCCCCGATGAGGCCGTGCTGACCAAGCACGAAAGCGGCAAGCGGACGACTTTCCACGTCCGCATGCGGCAGAGCGACGTGGGGAAGGTGATCGGCAAGCATGGGCTGACGATCATCGCCATTCGGAATCTGCTCAACGCGGCGGCCGCGCGGCACGGGGAGCGGGCGCAGTTCGAGATCGACGAGGAACAGGGGCCGCACGCGTAGGGAAAGACGATGGGAAGATTTAGTCCACGAAAGACACGAAAGGTCACGAATCGGAACTCCCTTTCGTGACCTTTCGTGTCTTTCGTGGACATTTCCGATCAGCCGGAACGTGGAGGCGGCAGCTTTCACAGTCTCTAATAACGGATTCATTGAACGGTCTGGACACATGCGCCCCGCCCATATTCCGTAACGCCCCGCCCATGAAACTGTCGCGCCTTCTCCCGTTCGCATTGCTCGGTGCCATCGCGTCGTGCCCTGCCGCCGATGCGCCCGCGAAACCGCTTTACCACAATGATTTCGAGGCGGCGGAGGTCGGCAAACTGCCGGCGGAGATGATGGTGATGTCCGGCGATTTCGCGGTGCGGCAGGAGGGCAAGGATGGGAAGTTTCTCGAACTTCCCGGCGAGCCGCTGGATACGTTCGGCCTGCTCTTCGGCCCCGCGGCCGGGGGCGATGTCACGGCGGGCGCGCGGTTTTTCGGGACGAAAAAGGGGCGCAAGTTTCCGGCGTTCGGCGTGAGTCTCGGCGGGGTCGGCGGCTACCGGCTGCAGGTCAGCGCGGGGAAAAAGACGCTCGAGATTTTCCAGGGCGACGAGCCGCGGCAGAGCGTGGCTTACGAGTGGAAGGATGAAAGCTGGACCAGCCTGCGCGTGCAGGTGCGCAAGGCCGGAGCGGTCTGGATCATCGAAGGCAAAGCCTGGCCCGCCGGCACGCCCGAGCCGGCCGCGTGGACGATCACTTTCGAGACGAAGGAGGAGCCGTCCGCCGGTCGCGCGGGCATCTGGGGCAGCCCGTTCTCCGGCACGCCGATCCGCTTTGACGACCTCGACCTTTCGCCCGCGCACTGACCCGCATTTTCCAAAAAACCAACCATGAACCACCGCACCCTCCTCCCGCTCCTCGCTCTCACCGCGACTCTCCACGCCGCTGACTGGCCGCAATATCGCGGAGCAAACACCGATGGCACGACGCCGGAAAAAATTACCCGCGTCTGGATGTCCACCGGCCCGAAAGTGCTGTGGAAAATGGCGAGCACGAATGGTTTCAGTTCCTTTGCCGTGGCTGGTGCGCGGTGCTTCATGCTCGAAGGCCGCGAGGTCGATGGCGCACCGCAGGAGGTGCTCGTCGCGCGTGATGCAAACACCGGCAAGGAGGGATGGACCGCACCGCTCGGCGCGGTGAAATACGACGGCGGCGGCGACTCCGGCACGAACGAGAACAAAGGCGGCGACGGCCCGCGCTCGACGCCGACGACCGACGGCGCGCACGTCTTCACGATGTCCGCGAAGCTCGTGCTCCAGTCCTTCGACGCGGCGACCGGCAAGGAGCTGTGGAAGAAAGACCTCATGGCCGAATTCGGCGGGCGCAACATCCAATGGCAGAACGCCGCCTCGCCGCTCCTCGAAGGCGGCCTGCTTTACGTCGCGGGCGGCGGCGGCGGCCAATCGCTGATCGCTTTCAACCCCGCCGACGGTGCCGTCGTGTGGAAAGCCTTCGACGAAAAAATGACCCACGCCACGCCGGTCGCCGCGACCATCCTCGGCCTGCGGCAGATCATTTTCTTCCTCCAGTCCGGCCTCCTCGCCGTCGAGCCAAAGACCGGCAAGGAACTCTGGCGCTACAGTTTCCCGTACCGCGTCTCCACCGCCGCATCGCCGGTCGTCGCTGGCGACATCGTCTATTGCAGCGCCGGCTATGGCGTCGGCTCCGGCGCGGTGCGCGTGACGAATGCCGCCAGCCAGTGGGAGGCGAAGGAAATCTACCGCGTCACCGGTGACAAGCAGATCGCCAACCACTGGAGCACGCCGGTTCTTTTCGGCGGGCACCTCTATGGCATGTTTCAATTCAAGGAATACGGCAACGGCCCGGTGAAGTGCGTGGACATCAAGGACGGCAGCGTGAAGTGGGAGCAGCCCGGCTTCGGCCCTGGCCAGGTCATCCTCGCGGGGGATAAAGTGCTCGCGCTGTCCGACGCTGGCGAAATCGTCCTCATCGACCCGCAGCCCGGAGCCTACAAGGAACTCGCCCGCGCCAAAGTCATCGAAGGCAAATGCTGGACCACGCCCGTCCTCGCCAATGGCCGCATCTACGTCCGCAGCACCAAGGAAGCGGCCTGCCTCGACGTCAGATAAGCCGCCTTCAGACGATGCGATCCACGGCCACGATGCCGGGGATCATTTGAAAATGCGGGTCGAAGGTCAGCACCACCGCGCCAATCCGCCGCGCGCAGCAGGCGATGACCACATCCGCCAGCGGCAGCGTCTTTCCCGCGCGATCCAATCCCCACACGGTTTCCTCGACGTCGGCCCACAACCGGTTGTCCGTCGGGACATAGAGCATCACATCCCAGCGCGCCTGAAATTTCTCCAGCAGCCCCTTTTCCCGGATGCCGCGCGCGACCTCACTGCGAATCACGCCGCAAGTCGCGATGTCGCGCACCTCCGAAATCGGCCGCAGATCGCGCAGCGGATGGCGGCCCATCCGCATCGCGGCGATATACCAGCAGCTATCGATTAGAACGGGGTTTCCGGCCATAGCGAACGGGCGTGATTTTCGGCATTTCGGCGGCGCGCATCGTTTCGAGATCGTAGGCCGGATCAAGGGCGTTTTTCCAATCTTCGGAAGTCATCCCGAAGTCATCCGCCAACAACGCGCTCAACGTCGCCCTCCTGTCCATTTCCTTCAAAGCGTTGTCGATCACTTCGGTTTTGGTTTTGGCTCCGGTGAATTTCATCACCCTGTCCAATAACTCGTCGTCAATATTCAAGGTCATCTTCATGCCATACTGTGTATGGATAAAAGCTGGCGTGTCAAATCATTGATGAAAAATCCGACAGCCGGCAATTCGCGCTTGCAATTGTAACCGACATTGTTACATATCGCGCCCCGCATGAATTCCCAAGCCGTCTCCAATGACACGCTCCTCGCGCAACTGAACTGGCGCTACGCCACGAAAAAATTCGATCCGGCGAAGACAATCTCCGACTCCGATTGGGCCGCGCTGGAGCAGGCGCTCATCCTCACGCCGACGAGCTACGGCCTGCAGCCCTACAAGTTTCTCATCCTCACCGACCCGGCGCTGCGGGCGCGGCTCGTGCCGGCGTCGTGGGGCCAGACGCAGCCGGTCGATTGCTCGCACTACGTCGTTTTCGCCGCGCGGGCGCAGAACACCGAGGCGGATGTCGATCGCTACATCGTCCGCATGGCCGAGGTGCGCGGGGCCGCGCCGGAAGCGCTCGCGGGTTTCAAAAAAGTGCTGATGGGCGATGTGGTGGACGGCCCGCGCGGGCAGGTCGCGCTCGAATGGGCGGCACGCCAGGCCTACATCGCGCTCGGTAATTTCATGACGTCCGCCGCGCTCGTCGGCGTGGATACGTGCCCGATGGAGGGCTTCGAGCCGGCGAAATACGACGAAATCCTCGGGCTGCCCGCGCAGGGTGTCCGGGCGGTCGTCGCCTGTGCCGCCGGCTATCGCGCCGCGGACGACAAGTACGCCGCGCTGCCCAAAGTGCGCTTCCCCGCGAGCGAGCTGCTCGACCGCCGCTGAGCGCAAATTTTTTCCAAACCCCAAAAACCATGAGCACCACCATCCCCTTCACCGACCTCACGCAACGTCCGCCCCGCAGCCCGCGCGCCCGCCTCGGTGGCATCGCCCTGCTGCCGCGCATGCTCGACAAAGGCCGCGCCACCATCGCCGGAAAAAACGGTGAGTACAAATACGACTGCCCGCTCGACGAGCACCTCACCGCCTTCCTCGGCATCGACGCCGACGCGCTCAAGGCCGAGCTCGCGACGGGCAAAGGCGACGGCGAAATCCTCGAATGGATCGCCACCACGGCGAAGCACAAGCGCAGTCCGTGGGAAGTAGCGCAGTGGTCTGCGTGGCGCGATCAGGTCGTGCCGAGCGACGTGGAGACGCGCGAATTTTTCAACAGCTACCACAAGCAGGTCGGCGAAAAACGCGAGGACATCAGCACCTGGGCCGACGTGCTCGACCTCGACGATTACGTGACCTTTGGCGGCAAAGCATAGGCGGCGCAAAAACGAGCCAGCCGAATCACCGCCGCCGTTCGTATCATTTCCAAATCATGAAAACCCCGCTGCCTCACAAGACCGCCATCGACATTCCCGCCGCCGCGCGGGCGAAGCTCGTCGCGCTGCTCAATCAGCAACTCGCGAATCTGTCCGACCTCTACTCGCAGACCAAGCAGGCGCACTGGAACGTGCGCGGGCCGGAGTTTTACCAGCTCCACAAACTCTTCGACGATCTCGCCGAGCCCATCGAGGAGCACATCGACACCGTCGCCGAACGCGCTGTCACCCTCGGCGGACGGGCGCTTGGCACGGTGCGTCTGGCGGCCAAGGAATCCGAGCTGGAGGAGTTTCCCCACAAACCCGGCGGGATGGAATACGTCACCGCACTCGCCCAGCGTTTCGCCACCGCTGGCAACTCCGTGCGCAAGGCCATCGACGCCGCGGACAAGCTCGGCGACGCCGATACCGCCGACCTTTTCACCGCCGTCTCGCGCGAACTGGACAAGAGCCTCTACTTCCTCGAAGCCCACATCCGCGCGTAGCCCTCACGCGGCGCTGCGGTCGGCCAGGTCGTCGGATGGCTGCTCCAGCGCGGGCACCAACGCCTGATCGAGCCGGCGGTTTCGAGGCTGCACATCCGGCACCGCCGGACCCTGCGGCTGGGCGAAGCGCACCTTCGAGCGGCGGAGCAGCGTGCCCAGGCACAGATCGGCGAGCGGCAGCACCACGTTGAAATTTTTGTGCATGTAGCGGTGGTGCAGGATGTGGTGCCCGTTCAGCTTTTGGAAAAGCCGCGATTTTTCCACCCGCCGCGCCTTTGGCAGGTGCATGCACCAGTGCAGGTATTCATACACGCCGTAGTAGCCGGCGATGCCCAGAGCCCCGCCTGCCGCCAGCGCCCACACGCCCGTGGCCCACGCCAGCAGCACATTCGGCAGCGAGATGAGCAGGATCAGCACCGGCCCATTCCACCACGCCATCGGGATGGTCTCCTTGTCCGCCTCGTTCTTCAGGTGGTAGGTGGCATCGCCTTTGAAAGTGTGGTGATGCACCACCGCATGCGCCTGAAAAGGGTAGCGCAGCCCCGGCAGCGGGCGGTGCATGACGTAGCGGTGCAGCACCCATTCGCAGAAAGAGACGACCACGAGGCCGAGGAGGAAACCGGCGAGCGAAAAGAGAAAAAATGGGATCATGGAAAGGAGGGTGCCGTGCTGGGGAAGAGTCCCCTGGCGCGGCGGGCCGGGAGAGTCGCGGAATCCACCGACAAGGCAAACGAAATCGGCTTTTCGGCGGGGCTCTATTTCCCGTCCTTCTTGAGGATCAGACCCTGCTCGACGAGGCCGAGCGCGGTGGCGGTGGCGTCGAGGTAGGCGCGGTATTCGCCGGCGGGGAACTGGCCGGAGCGCTGGGTGACCTGGGTATCGAGGTGGAGCTTGCGGGCCTCGATCTGGCTGCTGGCGGTGCCGGTGCAAAAGGGGCGGTCGAGCCTGCGCTCCTTCGCTGCCGCGGCCTGCCAGCCGGGCGGAGGGGTGACGGTGACGTGACTTTCGACACTCGCGGGGATCCAGACTTTGAAAGGTGTCTGGCGCTGCTCCACGGGATCGCCGGTGAGGAACCACCGCTCCCAGACCGTCGGGAGCTGGCCGATGAGCTGGCCGCCGGCGGCCTGAAAACGGCGCGGCACGAGGTAGCGCAGTTTCAGGAGCAGCGGAGCTTGCGGGTCGTCCACATTTTCGATCTGCGCCTCGCGCAGGTCCACGGCGGGCAGTTCGCGGGTCATGGTCTGGAGCAGCCAGCGGTTGCGGTTTGCGGCCTCGACGCCTTGCAGGGAGGAGCGCATGCCGCTGGCGCTGAAGCCGGTGAAGGTCACGCTTTCGCGGACTTCGAGATCGCTCTCGGTGGTGAAAGAAATGTCGCGCGTGGCGAGCACGCCGGAGGAGCCGGCGGTGTAGTCGGGGATGGTTTCGAGGCGCGGGCGCTCGGGGTCGAGAATGAGCGCCTGGCGGGTGGCGAGACCGGAAGGCGGGCCGGCGCGCAGGTCGCCGGACTTGCCCGTGCAGTCGAGGAAAGTGCCGCCTTTGCCCGCAGGGAGAAAGACGATCATGTGGTCGAACTGATCGAGCGACGGCAGCGCCGGGCGGAGGGCGTCGCTGAAGCTGACGAGGGCGAGGTGCGCGCGGACGCCGGCGGATTCGAGGAGCTGCGCGAGGAGGAGCGCGTGGTCTTTGCAGTCGCCGTACTTGTTGCGCAGAGTCTGCGCGGCGGTGGCGGGGACGCGGGCGCGGCGGCCGAATTCGATGGCCTTGTAGGTCAGCTCGCGCTGGACGAAACGCGCGAGCGCGGCGGTTTTTTCCGGGTCTTTGGTGAGGCCCTTGGTCGCCTCGGCGGCGGCGGTGCGCACGGCGGGATCGATGGCCAGCCGGTCCTTGATTTGCGTGAGGTAGTCCTTCGCCTCGGTGGTCCAGTTGGCGTGCGCGTCGCTCAGCCAGAGCATCGGGAGGAAGGTCTCGGCGGGCGCCTGCATCGGCTCCCAGCGGTAGATCGGCGGCTGCTCGACGATCCAGGTGAGGGTGCCGTTTTCCGTTTTTGGAGCGGGCACGCCGGGCGTGCCCTCCCATTTCAGCGCGTCGCGCGGAGCCACCACATGGAGCGCGCTGCGGAGCGCCGGCAGGGCGCGGGCGAACTGCTGCGTGCGGTAGCGAAAGCTCTCCGCCGGGCCGGTGTCGCGCCGGGTGACGGTGTATTCGAGCGTGAAGCCGGGCTGAAGTCCGGGCACCGGCAGGTGCAGGTTCTTGCGCTGCGTGGCCGTCTCGCCGGCTCCGTCGTCCACCACGTAGGAATCCTCGACGCGCCCGGTGGCGACAACTTCGCCCGCCGCGTTTTTGACGAAGAGCGAGTTGACGAAAATTTCCTCGCTGAGCGGGTCGAAGCCGATTTCGAGGGTGCTGAATTTTTCCACGCCCTGCGCATCGAGCACGCGGATGGCCTGCCGTTCGGTGGTCTTTTGCTCCGCGCCTTTGGCAAACGAGATTGCCCGGACGGCGCGGACGTAATAGGCGCTGAAGCCCCGCAGGTAAGCGCCCGCCTTGTTCTCGGGCGGGTCGGCGAGCAGCGCCGCGGGGACGGGCACGGGCTCGATGGGCTTTTTGACGAGGGAGTTTCCGCCTTCGCCGAGCATGCCGGAGACGTGGTCGAGCATGCGCTTGATCTCGGCGTTGGGCGGGTCTTTCTCGTGCGCCTTTTCAAAGGACACCTTGGCCTCGCGGTAGCGCTTGAGGCTGTATTCGATGAAGCCTTTGCGCCGCCAGACGTAGGCGGAATCATGGTTCGCGGCGATGAGCTTCCCGCATTCGGCGAGGGCTTCGGTGTGGCGTTCCGCGGCGAAAAGGCAGTCCGCGAGCGCGAGCGTGGTCTCGGTGTCGTTCGGCGCGGCGGTTTGCAGCGCGGTGAGGATTTCGAGCGCCTTGTCAAATTCGTGGCGGGCTTGAAAGACGCTGGCCCGCAGGCGGCTGAGCGCCGGGGTGGGCTTGTCGCCGGCATAGCGGTCGATGGCGGCAAAAGCGGCGTCACCCCGGCCGCGTTCGGAGAGTTCGCCGATGAAGTCGGCGAAGGTTTTGTCGTCGTGAAATCCGCTGTCGAAAACGGCGGCGAAACTTTTCAATCCACCCTCCTCGTCGCCGCTGATGAACTGCGCGTTGGCGCGCTTGAAGGCGAGCTTTTGATGGCCGGGAAATTTGTCGAGATGCCGGTCGATGTAGGCCATGGATTCGGCGGCCTTGCCGAGCTTGAGCGCGGTTTCCATGTAGTTGCCGAGCATGGTGGCGTCGCGCTTTTCCACCTCGAAGGCGCGCTGGAACCAGGGCAGCGCGCTGGCCGGCTGGCCCGTCTGGTCGTAGGCCAGACCGAGGTCGTTCCAGACGAGGCTGTGGGTGTGCTGCTGGCGTTCGCTGAGCTGGGCGAGGTCGGGCGGTGCGGGGGCTTCGGCGTCGAAGACCACGCGGTCGAGGATTTCGTCGAGCACTTCGGGGCGGGTCTCGATCTTCTTGTCGCGCCACGCGGCGAGCGCATAGGCGAAACCGCGCCCGCGGAGGATGCGGATGCGGTAGTCGAGGTCCAGGCCTTCCACGGTGCGTTCGCAGGCGAAGGCCCGGCCGCGCAGCGGCCCCTGGGTGCAGTCCTTGCGGCTGCCATTGGTCTGGTCCCGGATGTCGATCCCGATGCGGCTGCAGAAGGCGGCGCTGAGGGCGTCGAGGTCCGGCTCGGGCTCGCCGGTCCAGATCGGGATGACATAAAAGCAGCCCTGCTGCGAAGCGGTCTGCACGCCGAATTCCGCGAACGACGAATCCTTGGCCAGCGTTTCCCAGCGGCGTTTCCAGGCGGTGCCCGCCGGATCGATGGAGTAGCCAAAGGCCGGCGAGCGAAAGGCGGCGGACGACTGCCCCGGACTGACGGCGGCGACGCGCTTCGGGTCGATGATTTCAAAGCTCTCGCGGAAACGCCGGCTGGCGTCGCGGACCAGCTCCGGCGCGTCCCCTTTTCCCCAGGTCACGAGCTGGTAGAGAAAGCCGCGGGACTGGACGATCCAGTGCTCGAAGACGAAGTGCAGGCCGCCCATGTGCATGTCGGATTCGAGGCGGAGGCCGTCGAGGCCGTGCGCGCTTTCCCGGCCCTCGGCGATGAATTTCACGTCGCCCTTGCTGCGCAGCCCCGCTTTGACGATCTCCAGCATGGCGTCATTTTCGAGCGAAACGCCGGGCATTTCCTCGGCGATGACCATGGTGAAAAGCTCCGGCTGGCTGTGCAGAAACATGGCGCGGGCGAGCGGATTGATCTTGCTGCCGTCGATCGGAGCCCAGCCGGGCGGCGGGGTGACGCGGAAATTCCACGGCTCGTTCGTGACGGTCTGGCCGGCCGCGCCGATGAGTCGCGGGCCGCGATCCGCGCCGCGCCCGCGCAGGCCCATGACGATGCCGCCGACCAGAAAAGCCGCGAAGAGGCCGTTGAGGACGAGCGCGGTGATGGCGCGCTTGCGCCCGTGGCGGTAGCCGCGCGCCCGGAATTCCACGAGGCCGATGATGGCCAGGATGGTGCTCGCGATGATGCCGCAGAACGCGAGCAGCCCTGGGATCATCATCACCGCCGGATTCGGCGCAGTTTGTTTCAGCGCCATGATCCCGAGCGAGCTGAGCAGCCAGCTTGCGAGCAGAATGATGATGGCCAGCGCGCATTTTTTGCTGGTCGAGGGTTTTCCGAGCGCGATGAGATTGAAGATCAGCGGCACGATGAAGATCGCGCAGGTGACGATGACGCCGAAGGCATAGCCGGCGGCTGCGGCGGAGGATTGTGGGTTCATGCGGAGAAGGCGGCGAGGAAGGCGCACTCGATGGCGAGGGCCTCCTGGACGCCGGTTTGGTTGAAGTTGGCGCGGAGCTGTTCGAGGGCGGCGGTTTTGCGGAGGAGCTGCGGGGCGGTGTGGCGGGCGGCGAGCGCGGCGGTGTCGGCGGCGCACTCGGGGAGATCGAGATCGGGGGAGCCGTGGTGCTGGCGGAGGGCGTCGGCCCACCAGTGCTCAAGCGTGGCGAGGAGGTCGGCGCGGGTGGCGAGGTAGCGGGCTTCGGTGAGGGCTTTGTAGTAGTCCTCGCGGTCGTCGAGCCAGTGGCTGGCGTCGGAGGTTTGCTTGTAGTGTTTTTCCTCGGCTTTGAAGGCGCTGTCGGTGTCGTCGCGGATGGCATCCTTGGCTTGCGCGAGCAGGGCTTGGAAGTCGCGGACGAGGCCGAAGATTTGCGGGAGCGCGGGCTTTTCGTGGCGGGCGTGGGCGCGGAGGGAATTGAGGAGGGCGAGCTGCGGCGGGGAAAGTTCGTGTCTTTCGACGAGGCGGAGGGGGACTTCGAGGCAGCGGGAGAGGATGGTTTCGAGGATCTGCTCGGGCTGGGCGCTGAGGAGAAAAAGATGGGTGCCGGCGGGCGGCTCTTCGAGGGTTTTGAGAAAGGCGTTGGCGGCTTGCGGCTGGAGGCGGTCGGCGTCGAGGAGGAGGCCGATTTTTTTACCGCCGAGGAGGGAGCGCATGTGGAGTTCGCGTTCGAGTTCGCGGATTTGCTCGATGACGATGCGGCGGGATTTCGACTCGGGTTCGACGCGGTGGAGGTCGGGGTGCGCCGCGGGTTCGCCGCCGAGGAGGAGGGTGGCGAGGCGGGTGACGAGGGCGAGTTTGCCGCTGCCCGCGGGGCCGGTGATGAGGTAGGCGTGGGCGAGGCGGTCCTGCGCGTGGGCGGCGGCGAGGAGCTGGTAGGCGGCGTCGGTGGTGAAGGCCATTCGTGAGTAATGAGTGAATGAGTCAATGAGTCAATGAGTAGGGAATGAGTAATGAGTGAATGACTAATGCTGCCGACCGCCGGCCTTGGTCATTGGTCATTCCCTACTCATTGACTCATTCACTCATTACTCATTGCGGAGGGTTGCTGCTTGCCGAGAAGCGGCCCGATTTTTCCCCAGATTTCCGCTTCGAGTTCCTCGGCCGAGCGGGCGGCGTCGAGAAGGTGAAAGCGCGGGTCGCGTTCCTGCGCGAGGGCGAGGTAGCCGGCGCGGACGGCGTCGAAGAAGGCGGCGGGCTGGCTTTCCATGCGGTCGGGCGTGCCGGGGCGGGCGGTGAGGCGGGTGCGGGCGGTGGCGGGGTCGAGGTCGAGGATGAAGGTGAGGTCGGGCAGGCAGTCGCCGACGGCGAAGCGGTTGATGGCCGCGACGCAGGCGGGGTCGAGGCGGCGGGCGACGCCCTGATAGACGGTGGTGCTGTCGAGGAAGCGGTCGGCGAGGACGATGCTGCCGGCGGCGAGGGCGGGCGCGATTTTCTCCCGAACGAGCTGGGCGCGGCTGGCGGTGAAAAGCAGCAGCTCGGTTTCGGCGCACATGGCGTGGCCCGCTTGGGAAAACTGGAGCAGTTCGCGGAGTTGCTCGCCGATCTCAGTGCCGCCGGGCTCGCGGGTCAGGAGGACGCTTTTCCCGAGGTCGCCGAGGCGCGCGGCGAGGCGCTGAATCTGGGTGGATTTGCCGCAGCCTTCGCTGCCTTCAAAGCTGATGAATAGGCCGCGCGGCATGATGGGCGCGGAGGGTGGCGGGGCGTGTGCGGCGTGTCGAGTTGCTAATCTTCCTCTTCCTCTTCCGCTTAATCTTCCTCCATCGAACCGGAGAAGAGGAAGATTAAGAGGAAGAGGAAGAGGAAGAGGAAGAAAGGCGAAGCCCTTACTTCACGATGACCGTGGGGCCGCGTTCGTCGCGCACGGGCAGGGGCGCTTCACGCACGGGGCCGGGGGCCGCGCTGACCACGCGCTGGCCGGTGCGGCGGGCGTTTTTGACGAAGTCGTTGTTCTCGCCAAACTGCGCCCACGGGCCGTTCGGGACTTCGCGGGCGTCCACGAATTTCCAGTCGGTGACATCCGTGCTGCCGAGGCCCAGGAAATCGCGCACGGCGGGCGAGATGTCGAGGCCGGCGCCCTGGTTGAGGTTGGGCTTGGGCTTCTCGGGGCCAAAGACGTACTGCCAGTGGTCGGTGCGGAAGGGGCCGCAATCGCTCCACTGGGCGTAGCAGATTTTGCCGGTGTCGCTGTTGCGGATGGCCAGCCAGCGGTCGCGGCAGACGGATTTGCCCTCTTCGGTGAAGGCTTCGCGGAACCACGGGATGACGAGCTTGGACTCGGGTTTGGTGGTGCCGCGGGTCACGTCGTTGAAGGGGAGGGCGATGTAGAACGGGTTTTGGCGCGGGGTGAAATTGGCCGGGATGTAGCCGCGGCGGGAGCCGGGGTTGGGATTGTCGTAGCCGCCGTAGCTGGATTCCCAATTCAGATCCCAGGAGCTGCTGACGTTGTGGACGGGGTTATTGCCGCCGGCGGGTTCGCCGATCCAAAAAATGGTGGTGACGATGCGCGTCTTCCACGGGTACTTGCCCGAGACGCCGAGGGTGCGCGAGGTGGTGGGGATGACGACCTGCGGCTCCATCTTGAGAATGGCGCTCTCGCGGAGCTTCGCGGCGTATTTGGCAAAGTCCGCGCTGCTGACGTAGGGCGACTGTCCGGCGGCGGGGAACGCAAGGGCGGCAAAGACAGCGATGAGGATTCCCAGGAGATGCGCTTTCATATTCAGGAATGTGGGCTGCTTTTTTAGGCGATGAGGGGTGGGGCGTAAAGCGAAAGTTTCCCCCGCAGAGGGGTGTCGGAGGCCGTGCAGAGCTGTCTTTTACAGAGAAAAGACAGGGCGTGCGGCGGCTGAGAGAGGAGCAGCCACCACGCCAGGGCGCTACCGCCGGAGGACGGTGGGGCGGCAGAGGCGCGGGTCGGTGCCGGGGTGGTCGAGGGTGTAGTGGAGGCCGCGGCTTTCTTTGCGGAGCAGGGCGCAATCGACGATGAGGGCGGCGACGGTGGCGAGGTTGCGGAGCTCGAGGAGGTCGGTGGTGAGCTTGTAGCCCCAGTAAAATTCGGCGATCTCGCGCTCCAGATTGTGCAGGCGGGCGGCGGCGCGCTGGAGCCGTTTGTCGGTGCGGACGATGCCGACGTAATCCCACATGAGGCGGCGGATTTCGTCCCAATTGTGATAGATGACCACGAGTTCGTCCACGTCCACGGCATCGCCGCTGGTCCACTCGGGGATCGCGGACTCGGTGCCGGCGTCGCCGGGAAAAGCGGGTGCCTTTTCCACGATGGCGGCGCAGCAGCGGTGGGCGAGGACGCAGGCTTCGAGGAGCGAATTGCTGGCGAGACGGTTCGCGCCGTGGAGGCCGGTGCAGGCGACTTCGCCGATGGCGAAAAGTCCGCGCAGCGACGACGCGCCGTTTTCGTCCGTCTGCACGCCGCCGCACTGGTAGTGCGCGGCGGGGACGACCGGGATGGGCTGCCGCGTGATGTCGATGCCGAGGCGGAGGCATGTCTCGTGGATATTGGGAAAGCGGTCGCGCACGAAGTCGGCGGGCTGGTGGGTGATGTCGAGGAACACGCAGCGCGCGCCGGTGCGTTTCATCTCAGCGTCGATGGCGCGGGCGACGATGTCGCGCGGGGCGAGCTCTTTTCGCGCGTCGTACTTTTCCATGAAAGTGCGGCCTTTCGCGTCGATGAGCCGCGCGCCTTCGCCGCGCACCGCTTCCGAGATGAGGAAGCTGCGCGCCTCGGGGTGAAAGAGGCAAGTCGGGTGGAACTGGATGAATTCCATGTTCGCGATCTTCGCGCCCGCGCGCCAGGCCATCGCCACGCCGTCGCCGGTCGCGATGTCGGGATTCGTCGTGTAGAGATAAACTTTGCCGCAGCCGCCGGTCGCCAGCAGCGTGACCGGCGCGGCGAACGTCTCGACCTTGCCGGTGGATTTCTCGAGCACGTAAACGCCAAGACAGCAATTTTCGCCCGCGTGGCCGAGCTTCTGGCTGGTGATCAAATCAATCGCAATATGATTTTCG
>JAYWEP010000243.1:0-4225 GCA_043779205.1 Chthoniobacter sp.
AAGCGCGGATCGTTGGAGACCTTGAAGGTCGCGGCCAGATGCGGTTTCAGGCCGTGCGCCTGCCAGATGGAGCGCACCGTCGTGGCTCCGAGGCCCGCCGCGGCGGCCAGCGTGCGGGTGCTCCAGTGGGTCTGCCCAGGAGGGCGCTCCTGCGTGGTCCGGCGAATGACTTCGGCCACCTGTGCTGCGCTCGTCGTCTGCTTGCGGCCACGGCCCGCGCGGTCTCGCTCCAAGCCCGCCTGGCCCAGCTCCGCAAAACGCCCCCGCCACCGGGCCGCTTTCTGCCGGCTGATCGCCAGTCGCTGCCCGATCGCCGTGTCGCTCCAGCCCTTCTCCGCGCGCAACACCACCCGGCACCGCTCGGCCAAGCGCACCCCGGGGCGTCGGGCGCGCACCACCTTTTCCAGTTGCTCACGTGGCTCTTCCGAAAGGTCGATGATGCGCGCTTTTCTCATGTCCGAAGCTATGCCCGAATCCATCCGCGCCTGCAAATCCTTGGTTACGCTATTTCACGCGCACTACACTAGTAGGCATCACTGCGAGATGCCCGCCCATGGCTTCCGCCTTGGCCTTTGCCTCGGGCCAGCTCAGGAACTCGGTCACAAGCTGGTAGCGGTGACCGCCGAACGTGGGGCCGGGCGCGGCATCTTCTCGCATTGGTGTGAACTTCTCTTTCTTTTGTTTGAAAATGAATAACCCACCTGAAGCGAGCACCAGGATGCCGAGAATGATGCCGAGGATAAGTGGTCCGCGGCGTTTCTTCACGGATGCGCGTGCGCCGGCAACCGTCGGTGCGCGCGGGAGCGCCTTGGACAGCGGACGAGGTGCGGTTGGCGGTGGCAATACGGGCAGCGGCGTGCGCGCGCTTTCCACGGCGGCTTTCATCTCCTGCGTGCTTTGGTAGCGGCGCTCGGGGGCCTGCTGCATGGCTTTGAGGACGATGGCATCGAGGCGCGGGTCGCAGCCGGTGCGCACGGAGGGCAGGTCGAAGGCGCCGCGCGGGGTTTCGCGACAGAGCATTTCATAGAGCATCACGCCGAGGCTGTAGATGTCGGCGCGGTGATCGACGTTCATGCCGCGCGTCTGCTCGGGGGCCATGTAGTCGGGCGTGCCCATGACGGTGCCGGTCATGGTGGTGCCGTAGGTCTCGGCGGTCGGGTCGGTGAGGCGGGCGAGGCCGAAGTCGGCGACTTTCACATGGCTCTCGGCATCGACCATGACATTGGCCGGCTTGATGTCGCGTTGGACGACGCCTTTCCCATGCGCATAGGCCAACGCGGTGCAGACCTGCCCGGCGAGCGCGAGCGCCTGGTCGGGCGCGAGGCCCACCTGATGGATGATCTCGGCGAGGTTTGCGCCCTCGACGAATTCCATGGCGAAAAAGAGATGCCCCTCGGCGGTCTGCCCGAAATCGAAGACCGAGATGATGTGCGGGTGGTTGAGCTTCGCCATCGCCCGCGCCTCGCGGCGGAAGCGGTCCACGAACGACTGATCCACGCTGATCTCCAGCGGCAGCAGCTTGATGGCGACGAAGCGGTCGAGCGCGATTTGCCGGGCCTTGAAGACCGCGCCCATCCCGCCGCGCCCGAGCATCGCGAGCACTTCGTA
Organism: Chthoniobacter sp.; assembly: GCA_043779205.1. GTDB lineage: Bacteria > Verrucomicrobiota > Verrucomicrobiia > Chthoniobacterales > Chthoniobacteraceae > Chthoniobacter. The sequence continues at coordinate 1,609 of JAYWEP010000243.1, forward strand.
GCTGGGGAAAAGCGCGGCCGCTTCCGCGACCGACGGCGGCTCCCAGCCATGCGCGCCGGCGCTCGACATTTTCGCGGTGTGCAGGCCGCGGGCGAGCAACTCGCCGGGATTCAGGCTGCCCAGACTCGTCGGCAGCGGGCCGTCCGCACGCAGGGGCGTGTCATCGGATTCCAGCATGGCGCAGAGGGGTAGCAGACGGCGCGGAGGCCTGTCACGCCCGCCGTTGCCAGCCTGCGCCAAACATCCGCCGGAGCGCGGCAAGGGACGTGCTTAAAGCCTTTCTCAAATGCAAAGCACATTCACCCACAAAGTCCTCATGTGCATGTTCGCCGGCTTTGGCGCGGCGTGCATGTTCTGGGTTTTCCGCCACTTCGTCCAGGAGGCCATTTACGAATCCGGCGCCGGCTGGAAGGACAGCCTCCACGGCGGGACGGCGGAACATCACAAGCTGTAGGCGCGCGCTGCGGACATCCGTGCGGCGGGACTCCTTGCGGAGCAAACTGCTCGGCAACGCGGTGATCGCCCGGTTGTTTCTTCCTCTTCCTCTTCCGCTTAATCTTCCTCAATTCAGAAGGAGGAAGAGGAAGAGTCGGCGAGCCGCCCCTTGCACCATCCGGTCACTCCCCCCACGGGCGTATGCCGTCCGATCATGCGCAAACTCCCGTCGCCTGGCATCTCTTCGAGCCGCGACACTGCGGATTTCACTTCGCGAAAATCGCCGCTTTTTCCCCGGCGAAGCTTTGCTCTAAGCTCCCGCCTTTTCACCGCCCCATGCCCCACGCCCTCATGACTGGCAGCCTCATTGCCGACCGCTTCGCATTACTCGATGAAATGCCCCGCGTCACCGACGGGCGGCTCTTCCACGCCCGCGACCTGGCCTTTGGCGAAGACGTCGCCGTCAAGCTGCTCGGCACCGGCTGCGGCCTGGATTCGCCCGGCCGGCAGGCGCTCGAAAGCGCCGCCCGCCGCGTGCAATGCACCGCGCACCGCCACCTCCTCCGCCACGATTCGCTCGACACCGCCAGCGGCGTGCAGGTCCGCGAATGGATTCACGGCATCTCCCTCCTCGACCTCCTCCGCCGCCGCCGCGAACTCAGCGCCGACGACACCTTCCGCCTCCTCGCCACCCTGCCCGCGGCGCTCGACTATCTGACCGCGCGCGACATCCCCATCCCGCGCCCGCTGCTCGGGAAAGTGTTCCTCGAGTTCGAGCTCTCCGCCGTGCCCGAGACCCTCGTCATGCAGCCCATCGCCGACTGGCCGGCCTTCGCGGTGAAAGTGAATCCGTTCAGCATCCGCGGGCTGCTCTCCGACACCACGAGCGACACCACGCGCACGATGGTCGTCGATAACCGGACCACCACCACCGCGCCCGAAAACGTGAGCGGCCCGCGCATCCTCGCCGAGCTGCTTTACGAACTGCTCGGCGGGCGCCAGCGCGAGGCCGACAGCCGCCGCTACAGCCCCATCAGCGCCCTCCACGAGGAAGGCAACGGCGTGCTCCGCCGCGCCCTCCTCGTCACCCCGCACCCCGACTGCCAGGCGCTCTGGCAGGACTTGCGCGAAGCCCAGGGCAGCGACGTGCCGCCCGGCATCCCCCTCAGCGTGAAGCGGCTCCCTCCGCCTCCGCTCGAAATCCCCGCCCCGCTCCTCGGCACACCCGACCCCGGCCTCGCGCTGATCCTCACGCCCGAGGATCCCGCCACGCCCGCCATCCATCTCGTCGCACGCCCGCAATTCACCATCGGACGCTCCCTCCAGTCCGCCGATTTCATCACCCGCTTTCTCCCCGAATCCGCCGCGAACAACGCCCTCACCGAGCGCCTCAGCCGCGTCCATGTCGTCGCCAAAAATACCGGTGGCCGCCTCCTCCTCCGCGATGGCAACGGCTCCTCGCCGAGCGTCAATGGCTCTCTCCTCGACGCCCATCTGCTCTCCCCCGATCACCCCACGCCCATTTCCCACCGCGTCCTTCTCTCCCTCGGGCACGAGTACTTTCTCGAGCTCATTCCCCTGCTCCACCCCACCCCGCGCGAATGGCCCCCCGGCCAGCTCGCCGCCTGGCCCGGCGCGGGCACGCCGCCCCGCGAGCCGCTTGGGGCCTTGGTTTGCGAGCCGCGCCAGGGCCAGCCGGTGATCCGCCGGAGCGTCTGGCTTTTTTCCGAAATCGGCTTCGGCATGGACTCCTGCGGCCGCGTCATCTGGGACACGCGCACCGCCGGGGAAAGTCCCGCCGCCTTCCACCATCACCGCGGCTGCTTCTGGCTGCGCAACCACGCCTTCGCCGAAACGGCCCTCGCCATCGGCGACACCGCGCTCGCGCTGGAGCAGATCGCGCCCATCGCCACGGGCCAGACAGTGCTCCTCGGTTCGGCCCGCTTCACCGCCGAGATCCTTTGACTTAGCGGGTGTCTAAAAAAGCCTCTTCCTCTTAATCTTCCTCCTCCTCTTCCCCCATCGATCAGAGGAAGATTAAGAGGAAGAAACAAACCCGAGCCGACTTTTCAGACGCCCTCTTAGAGGGTGTACCGAAAGTGGTAACGGGAAAGTTTTTGACCACGGATTGCGCGGATTACACGGATTTTTAGGAATCAGAAATCCGTGAAATCTGTGAAAT
>JAYWEP010000244.1:0-5939 GCA_043779205.1 Chthoniobacter sp.
CTCATCGAACAGGCCGAGCAAGGCGTGGATTATTTCACCGTCCACGCCGGCGTGTTGCTGCGTTTCATTCCGATGACCGCGAATCGCATGACCGGCATCGTCAGCCGCGGCGGCAGCATCATGGCGAAATGGTGTCTCGCGCATCATCAGGAAAGTTTCCTTTACACCCACTGGGACGACATCTGCGACATCATGGCCGCCTACGACGTTTCGTTTTCCATCGGCGATGGCCTGCGCCCCGGCTCGATTGCCGACGCCAACGACGAAGCGCAATTCGGCGAACTCAAAGTGCAGGGCGAACTCACCACCCGCGCCTGGGCCAAAGGCGTTCAAGTCATGAACGAAGGCCCGGGCCACGTGCCGTTGCACATGATCGAGGAAAACATGGCGAAGCAACTCGAGTGGTGTCACGAAGCGCCGTTCTACACGCTCGGGCCGCTCACCACCGACATCGCGCCGGGCTACGACCACATCACTAGCGGCATCGGCGCGGCGATGATCGGCTGGTATGGCTGCGCGATGCTCTGCTACGTCACGCCCAAGGAACACCTCGGCCTGCCGAACAAGAAGGACGTGAAGGACGGCGTCATCGCCTACAAGATCGCCGCGCACGCCGCCGACCTCGCCAAAGGCCATCCCGGCGCGCAATACCGCGACAACGCCTTGAGCAAGGCGCGCTTTGAATTCCGCTGGGAAGATCAATTCAACCTCAGCCTCGACCCCGTGACCGCGCGCGAGTTCCACGACGAAACCCTCCCGCAGGAAGGCGCCAAGACCGCACACTTCTGCTCCATGTGCGGCCCGCACTTCTGCTCGATGAAGATCACCGAAGACGTCCGCAAATACGCCGCCGAACTGGGCATCGCCGAGGAAGAGGCACTGAAGAAGGGGATGGAAGAGAAGTCGAAGGAGTTCGTGGAAAAAGGCGCGGAGGTTTACGCGAAGGCGTAGGCGCACAACGTTGATTACAAGATATGAAAATGACCGCACAGAAGCGAGCGCTGGATAAGATCTACAAGCGCCGCAATCGTTACGAAATTCCCGAATGGCAGCGCGGGAAGGTTTGGGATCGATTGAAGAAGCAAAAGCTAATCGACACAATTCTCCGTGGTTGGAAACTTCCGAAGTTCTATCTTCTGAAGAATAGTGACAACCCGGAAGAATTCGAGGTCCTCGATGGCCAGCAGCGACTAACTACGATTTTTGAATTCTTTGATGACGAGCTTCCACTTTCGTCGTCCTCTGCCGAAGAATTTGGTGCGGAACTTTATAGCGATCTTCCTAGCGATGTGTCGGACAAGTTCGACGACTTTGAGATCGAATACGATGAGATTGAGGACGCCACGGAGGAGGAGCAGCGCGACTTCTTCCAGCGATTGCAGGAGGGATTGCCGCTCACGAGTAGCGAGAAGCTGAATTCCGTTCACAGCAAGTTGAGGGACTTCTGCAAGGAGCTTTCTGAGCATGAGTTCTTCACCAAGAAAGTTTCTGCTTCCAACAAACGTTACGGTCATTTCGATATCGCGTCCAAGGTAGCAACACTTGTAATCGAGGGGATGGACGCCGACTTCGGTATGACGATATCAAGGCTACATTCGAGGCTCAGAAAGGTTTTTCGTCCCGATCTGATATTGGTAAGCGTCTGAAGCAGACTTTCGATTGCCTCTGCCATATCTTTGAAGACAGCGATCCGCTCTTAAAGAACCGCACGTTGGTCCAGTCCTTTTCGACATTGGTATTCCGCCTATCGGAAAGTGGAGCATTACTCGGTCATGCGACGCGCATCAGGAAATTCGTCGATGGATTCATGCAGAATCTCAGCAAACAGGTGGAATTAGGCCAAAATGCAACTGATCCCGCATTCATCGCGTTCCAGAAGACGGTCAACGCCAACGTTCGTGGTGCAGCCAAGACCCGCCAGCAAATCCTACTCCGAAAGTTGCTCGCGTCAGACCCTGCTTTTGCCGACTCCCTTGACCCAGCAGTGATCGCTCAAAGTGGTGTTAGTGCAGACATCGTCAATTTGGGGAAGGAAATTGTAGAGGGTATTGGTCGTATCAACGATGTCTACGCGACCAAGCATGGAAGAGACCTATTCAAAGCAACCAACAAGACCACGCAAGCGTTCGCGCATCTTGGAAAGCAAGTTGTCGGTTTGGATGGCTATAAACGTTTTGTCGAAAATCTATACTTCGTCTTCCACGAAGGCGTTGGTGAACGTCTCGAGGGTAGGAAGCCTCAATCATTCCTAGATGTAAATTCACTTCGGACGGACATGGAGCACGATGTCGATCATGGTGAGGCATCGAAGGTCAGCGCTAAGCGGAAAAAGCTTGGATCTACTTTCCAGAAATTTTCCGGCACTGCTTCACCTTCCACCCTTGCTCCGGAGCGGTTCCCATTAGTGCAGGACGCAATCCTTTCGGCACTTGTAACCGATCTGCGTGCGCTCGAACTAGCCACTACGTCAGGCAGCTTGTAGGAAAGCTGATTCAACCCTTTCAGGGTTGGCGGTTTGGTTGGGTGGGATGGACCCAGAGTAGTTTCGTTGGAACGAAACAACCCTGCGCTGGGTGATGGAATCCCGTTGGGATTCGAGACGGTTCAAAATAACTCACCCTGCGCGGGCCCAGCGGGCGGCAGCGGCGCAATCGGTGGAATTCTTCGAATGGTGCCATCGGGCTGGAGTGTGCCGAATAGCGAAAAACGTTTGTGACGGAAGCAGGCGACCTGCGCGGGGTTCGCCGCGGTGGTCACCATTTTCGCGAGCCGGTAATTTTTCCCCGGCGGCGGAGCTTCCAGTACGAAGAGCAGCCTCGCGCCAGCGGGAGCATCGCCCCAGATGATTTCGCCGTTGTCGTCGGCCTTCACGGCGATGGCGGCGACCACCTCGCTTTGCACGAGTTCATTGCCAGCCTTGCGCAGCCACCAGTCTAGTTTTTCCTCCATCGCCGAACCAGCCCAAATGCCTTCGACAAGACTGCCATCGACGAGTTGAAGCGGGAGAGGTTCGCTCGGCTTTCGTTCATGGCCATCCAGCGTGCGGTAAAGATTCGGCATGGGAATACTTTGGCCTTAGCTTAGTTCGTGGTGGTGGAGTTATCTTTGGAAAGACGCGCCTCACGCCTTTTTTACAAAGCATGCCTTCAGACCGACGGCGATACCGTCCACTTTGCATGAAATCTCGTGATCGCCTTCTCCGAGGCGGATGGGTTTGGACTTTGAGCCGCCTTTGAGCACCTGCGTGCCGCTTAGTTTCAAATCCTTGATCAGGATGACGCAGTCGCCGTCGGCAAGCACATTGCCGTGGGCGTCTTTCACGATTCGCGGAGCGTCAGGCGCGTTGGCTTTGGTTTCGCGCGGCCATTCGTGGCCGCAGGTGATGCATTCCCAGCGGTCGGGGTGTTCGAGGATGTCGGTCATTTCGCACATCGGGCAGGCGGGCTGGCTCATAGGTGGGGATGTTAACCCGGTTCCGCGTGGGGACTCAACGGCGCTCTTGTCGCCGTGCGCCGATGTGTGCGACATACGCGGATGAATGTGGGACGAATCCCATGCGTGACTTGGCTGACGCGAAGGCACGCATAACTAATCAAACAAACCCACACCGATCCTATGTCTATTCTTGAACGCCTTCTTTCCATCGGCAGCATCCGCAAGGCGATCTGGCGGATGTGGTATCCGTTTCTCACGCGGCGGCTGCGGGGCGATGAGGTGCTATTTTTGAACTATGCCTACGAGAGCGAGCCGCCGGTGGGATTGCCGCTCGTGCCGGAGGACGAAGCGAATCGCGCGTGCATCCAGCTTTATCATCACGTCGCGTCTCAGGTGGAGTTGCGCGGGAAGGATGTGCTGGAGGTGAGCTGCGGACACGGCGGCGGTGCGTCGTGGATCACGCGGACGATGCAGCCGGCGAGCTATACGGGGCTGGATCTGAATCCGACGGGCGTGCGCTTTTGTCAGCAGCGGCACGCGGTGCCGGGGCTGAAATTTGTGCAGGGCGATGCGCAGGCGCTGCCTTTTGCGGATGGTTCGCTCGACGCGGTGATGAATGTCGAGGCATCGCACTGCTATCCGGATTTTCCGCGATTCCTCGCGGAGGTGGCGCGCGTGCTGAGGCCGGGTGGGCATTTTCTCTATGCGGATTTCCGCTTCAGCGAAGCGATCGCGGAATGGGATGCGGACATCGCGGCCGCGCCGCTGGAGATCGTGCAGACACGGGACATCGGCGCGAATGTCCTGCGCGGGATGGATCGCAATGGTGAGCGCAGCCTCGCGCTGATCCGTGAGCGGCTGCCACGGTTTATGCAATCGCTCGGTCGCGACTTTGCGGGTGTGCCGGGATCGCGCGTGTATGTCGCGATTCAGAAGGGAGAGCTTAGCTATCGCTCGTGGTGTTTTCGCAAGGGGTGATGCGGATAATCCGGGAATGATGAAAGCGTGTGCAGCACGGCGGCTCCTCTTACTCTAATCCAATGGTCATCCGCACACGGAACGACAGGGCGGAGATGGATTAGGAGTAAGATTAAGATTAGGATTAAGAGGGAAGGATTTACTGTTACTCATGGATGTAATGTGTCACACACGGCGCATGAATGTGGAACGACTCAAGTATGTGATCTGGGCGGCGGATATGCGACGCGCGGTGGACTTTTATGCAAAGGTCTTTGGCGGTGCGGTGCTGAAGCAGAATGAGATCATCAGCGAGGTGTCCATCTGCGGCGGGGTGATCGGCATCCACGGCGGAGGGGAGGGTAAGCGCACTTGGACGGGGCTGAGCTTTCAGGTGCCGGATGTCATCGCGGGCGCGGCGGAGATCGTGGCGGCGGGCGGGCAGCTTGTACGTGAGCCGCAACCGGAGGACGGGGAGGTGCCGCATCTCGCCATGTGTGCGGACACGGAGGGGAACGAAATCATGCTCACGCGCAAGCGGTCGTAGAGCGGCGGTGCGGTGAAAGTTCTTTGCGCAAGCGCAGAGGCGCAGAGGCGCAGCGGAAGACAGGAGGTATGGCGGAGGTCCGCTTTGCGAATGATCGAGTAAGAGTCATCCTATCTTTCATCGATCAACGGACACTTGGACGTGGAGCGGCGCAACGAACGCCTGCGTACGCTGCTTGTTGAGCCGCTCCGCGGCTGGTTCGAGAGGGCGGTGATCCGTGGATTCCTCGAAGACTCGTCACCCACGGCTATTATTGTTTTGGCGCTCCGCGCCTACGCGTCTGCCTGTTGGCTTACTGTTACCTTATTTCTAAAAGATAAAATCAGTCGGTGCGAAACTGAGCGCCGAAGCGGTGGATATTTGGCAGCCATAAATCTGTGCAGGCACAACAGTCCACGAAGGCGTTTCCTGCCTTCCTGTTGTCCAAATTCAGTTTCTAACTACGCTCCGATTGCATCAGGAGCGGCGGCGGCGGGCGGCTACTTCTTCTTCTTGGCTGCGGCCGTCTTCGCGGCGAGGGCTTGCTGCTTCTGCTTATCGGCGCTGCTTTGGAGCGCCTGTTTCTGGGAGGATTTCTTCTGGTTGGATTTCGGGGATTTGTCGCCCATGGTTTTGTTTTTTGCGGGTTAGTTCACCTGCGGGATGTTGGTTTCTCCGAAGGCGGGTGGCACCGTGGTGGCAGGGCGCGACAATGTAAATGGTGGAGGCGATTTCATTTGTGGCGCGTCGTGCAGTCCGTGGTGCGACGACTTGCGAAACCGTGCGCCTTTTCCGAAGCGGACTATTTTTTGGGAACGGCTCCATTTGAAGCCAACCACGAATGGACACGAATGGAGTCGGCTGCGAAAAGCACCGCCACGCGGAAGTGAGAAGGCATTGACCACGGATTTCACGGATAGCACGGATGGTTTTCAGAGGAAGATTCTTTCATCCGTGCCATCCATGTTATCCGTGGTTCTTCCTCTGCCTCATCCGGGGATTTCGCAGAGGTCTCGGATAG
>JAYWEP010000245.1:0-12289 GCA_043779205.1 Chthoniobacter sp.
GGCTGCAACTCCGGCGGCTGCCACGGAAAATCCGGCGGACAAAACGGCTTCAAACTCTCGCTGCTCGGCTTCGAGCCCGCGGAGGATTACGAGCACATCGTGAGGGAGGCGCGCGGGCGTCGCGTCTTCCCCGCCGCGCCGGAAAACAGCCTGCTCCTGCTCAAAGCCACTGGCGCTTCCCCGCACGGCGGCGGCAAGCACATCGATCCAAATTCCGACGACTACCGCCTGCTTGTCCGCTGGATCGCGCAGGGCCTGCCTTTTGGCAAAGACACCGACCCGAAGCTCACCACCATCGAAGTCCAGCCGCAGCAGCGCACCATGCCGCTCGGCGGCGCGCAGCAGCTCACGGTGCTCGCGCATTTCACCGACGGCTCCGTGCAGGACGTGACCCGCAGCGCACTCTACGAGCCCAACGAAAAAAGCATGGCGAAGACCGATGAAGATGGCCGCGTCACACTCGCCGACCAGCCCGGCGATGTCGCCGTAATGGTGCGCTACCAAGGCCAGGTCGCAGTTTTCCGCGCCACCATCCCACTCGGCGCTCCGGTCGAAAATCTGCCCGCACCGCGCAGCTACATTGACGAACTGGTCTTCGCGAAACTCAAAGCGATGGGCATGCCGCCCTCCGGCCCGTGCGACGACGCCACCTTTCTCCGCCGCGCGAGCATCGACATCGCCGGCCATCTCCCGTCGCTCGACGAGACCCGCCGTTTCCTCGCCGACCCTGATCCCGCCAAGCGCGACCGGCTCATCGACGCGCTCCTCGCCAGCCCGGAATACGCCGATTATTTCGCCAACAAATGGAGCGCGCTGCTCCGCAACAAACGCACCGAGCCCAAGGACGCGCGCGGCAACTTCGCCTTCCACGCGTGGATTCGCGACAGCCTGCTCGCCAACAAACCCTACGACCAACTCGTGCGCGAAGTCGTCGCCGCCAGCGGCGACCTCGCCGACAATCCGCCCGTCGCCTGGTATCGCCAGGTGAAGGAGCCGCAGCAGCAGCTCGAAGACACCGCGCAGCTCTTCCTCGGCGTGCGCCTCCAGTGCGCGCAGTGCCATCATCATCCCTTCGAGCGCTGGAGCCAGAACGACTACTACAGCTTCTCCGCGTTCTTTTCGCAGGTCGGGAAAAATGCGGCCGGAACCGTCTTCCCCCGACGCGGTGTCGCCACCGCAGTGAACAAAAAAACCAAGCTCGCCGTGAAACCCGCCGCGCTCGGCAGCGGCCCGCTGGACATCGCGCCCGACGAAGATCCGCGCCTCGCGCTCGCCGCGTGGATGAGCGGAAAAGACAACCCGTTTTTCGCCCGCGCGCTCGTGAACCGTTATTGGAAACACTTCTTCAACCGCGGCCTCGTCGAGCCCGAGGACGACATGCGCGACACCAACCCGCCGTCGAATCCCGAACTGCTCGACGCGCTCGCGCGGCGCTTCATCGAGAGCGGTTTTGATCTGAAAGCGCTCGTCCGCGAAATCGCCCAATCGCGCACCTACCAGCTCAGCGCGCTGCCGAATGATTTCAACAAAACCGACCGGCAAAACTTTTCGCGCTGCTACGCCAAACGGCTTTCCGCCGAGGTGCTCTTCGACGCCGTGAACCAGCTCACGCAAACGCCGAGCAGGTTTGCCGGCCTGCCCACCGGCACCCGCGCCATCGCGCTGCCGGACAATAGTTTCAATGCCGGCTCCTACTTCCTCACCGTCTTCGGCCGGCCCGAATCCTCCAGCGCCTGCGAATGCGAGCGCACCCAGGAAGCCAGCCTCGCGCAAGCCCTGCATCTGCTAAACGCGAAGGACATCCAGGAAAAGCTCGCCGCCGATTCCGGAGCCGCCGCCCAACTCGCCGCCGACCCGCGCCCCGACGACGAAAAACTCCGCGACCTCCACCTCCTCGCCTACTCCCGCGAGCCCGACGCCAGCGAACTCACCCTCGCCAAAGCCCATCTCGAAAAGCCCCGCACCGCCGCCGACGGCAAACCGCTCACTCCCGCGCAAAGCAAACGTCAAGGCTACGAGGACATCCTCTGGGCGATGCTAAACACGAAGGAATTTCTGTTTAATCACTAGGGCGTGTCTGCATCCCCAAAGAGCCGTCAGTCCGACCGCGGCGCGCGTGCCGCGGCTGTAGGGGAGGCTGCCAGCTTCCCCTACAGCCGCGCACGCGCGCCGTCTCGTCTCCATGCGTTCATCGTCGCGACCGCCGCACTGCTCGCCGTCGCACACACCGAACTACCCGTCGCCCGCCTCGACACCGTCTTCCCACCGGGCGGAACTCGCGGCACTAAGATCGACCTCATCGCCACCGGCGCCGATCTCGACGAAGCCAGCGCGCTGCACTTCACCCACCCCGGCATCGCCGCCACGCTCAAGCCCGACAAACATTTCGCCGTGACCATCGCGCCCGACGTGCCGGCCGGCATTTACGATGTGCGCGTGTCCGGCCTTTTCGGCGTGTCGAATCCCCGCGCGTTCGTCGTCGGCGAGTTGCCGGAGAGCGTGAAAGCGCAGCCGAACGACAAGCCGGATGCCGCGATCGAGATTCCGCTCGGCTCGGTCGTGAACGGCAACGTGAATCCGTCCACGGCGGACTATTTCAAATTCACCGCCAAGCCCGGCCAGCGCGTGCTCATCGAATGCCTCGCCCCGGAAATCGACTCCCGCCTCAGCCCCGTGCTTGCCGTGCTCGATGCCGCCGGTCGCGAACTCGCCACCAGCCACCGCGGCGGCCTGCTCGACTTCACCGCACCCGCCGAAGCCGCCTACGTCCTGCGCCTCCACGACCTCGCCTTCGCCGGCGGCCCGGATCACTTTTTCCGGCTCACGATCACCACCGGCCCGCACGTCGATTTCGTCCTCCCCTCGAGCGCGCAGCCCGGCGTGAAAACCAAGTTCACCTTCTTCGGTCGCAATCTCCCCGGCGGCACGCCCGCCAGCCTCGCCGGACTCGACGGCAGGCCGCTCGAAAAGCTCGCCGTCGAAGTCGATGTGCCGGCGGCGGGCGACCCGCGCACCGACGGTCTGCCCGACCCGGCCTCCGCCGCTTTCGACGGCTTTTCGTACCGCCTGAAAACGGTCCAGGGCACCGCCAACCCTGTGTTCGTCAGCTTCGCCAGCGCGCCCGCCATCGCCGAGCAGGAGCCGAACAACCTCCCGCCCGAGGCGCAGAAGGTCACGCCGCCGTGCGAAATCTCCGGTCAGCTTTTTCCCGCCGCCGACGTGGACTCCTTCACCTTCGACGCGAAAAAAGGCGACGTTTTTTGGATCGAACTTTCATCGCAACGGCTCGGCTCCCCGACCAAGCCGACCGTGCTCGTCCAGCGCGACAACGCCGATTTGCTGGAAATTATTTCCACGGACGCAAACATCGGCGGCATCCGTTTTGAAACCGCGAGCAACGACCCGGCGGGACGCTTCGCGGTGCCGGACGACGGGACTTATCGCCTCCGCGTGCGCGATCTCTTCGGCGGTTTGCGCAGCGATCCGCGCAGCGTCTATCGCCTTTCCATTCGCAGGGAGTCGCCCGACTTCCGCCTCGTCGCCGTCGTCGAGCCACCGCCGACCAAGGACGACGACCGCACCGCGGCGCCGCGCTCCGCCTTGATCCGCGGCGGCGGCACCATCCCAGTCAAAGTTCTGGCCTTTCGCCGCGACGGCTTCGCGGGTGACATCGAACTTTCCGCCGAGGGCCTGCCGACTGGCGTGACCAGCTACCCGACAAAAATCCTCAGCGGAAAAAATGACGGCCTCGTGCTCCTCACCGCGGGCGAAGCCGCCGCGCGCTGGATCGGCCCGATCCGCATCATCGGCAAAGCGCGCGTCGGCGACGCCGAACTCGCACATGAAGCGCGGGCTGGTGCGGTGCTTTGGAACGTGCCGGATTTCAATAACGAGCCCGTGCAGTCGCGGCTCACTCGCGACTTCGCGCTCGCCGTCAGCGGCACCGAGCCCGCGCCGCTGAGCGTCGATCCCGTGGAGGACAAAGTGTGGGAAGTTGCCGCCGGCGCGAAGCTGGAGATTCCGCTGCGGATCACGCGGCGCGGCGAATTCAAGGAAGCGCTGAAGCTGCGCGGCGCAGGCGCACCGGGCATCGAGACGCTGCCGCCGATCGACATTGATCCCGCCGCAACCGCCTTCACCGCAACGCTCGATCTCGCCACGGTGAAGATTCCCGCCGGGACGCACACAATCTGGTTTTCGGCGCAAACCAAAGGCAAGTTCCGCGGCAAAGGCGATGTCACCACCGTCATCTACACGCCGCCGATTCGCGTCGTCGTCAAAGCACCGGAGACTAAATGAGCATGAAACAGCGAACTCAGCGCTCATCCGCAGGCGTGTCACAATCTCCACGCCGTCATTCTGAACGGAGCTTCGGCTTTGCGAAGCGCAGTGAAGAATCGCTGACAGAAATGGGCGGAGGCGGTTGGCGGGCTCCCGCGTTTTCCCCTCCCCGCCGCCTCCGCCCGGTAGAGTCAGCGATTCTTCACTCCGCCTTTGTCGCAAAGCCTCCAAAGGCTGCGTTCAGAATGACGGCGGGTTTTCGATTCTGCCATGCGCGAGTCCACCAGCCATCGTCGCAGCCACCAGCAAAAATCTCGTTTCGAGAAAGCCACGGGATGCGCTCCTCCGAGCTTACCTAATGATCTTCGCCCGTTGCTCCATTCTTTTTTTCGCCACCGCGCTTGCCATGCGCGCAGCGGACAAAGCCCCGCTCGCCATCGCCGAGGTGCAGCGCGCGGAGCCGGTGAATTTCGAGCGCGAGCTGCTGCCTTTCCTCAGCGACAACTGCCTCGCCTGCCACTGCCAGACCACGCGTAAAGGCGGGCTCAATCTTGAGACGCCGGAACTGATGATGAAAGGCGGCGAGAATGGACCGGCCATCGTGCCGGGCCATGCGGGCGAAAGCCTCGCGCTGCAAGCGGCGGCGCACCTCGACGCCGATCTCGCGATGCCGCCGCGTGACAACAAAGCAAAGGCGCGCGACCTCACGCCGGAACAGCTCGGCCTTTTCAAATTGTGGATCGACCAAGGCGCGAAGGTTTCTCCGAAAATCGAGCGGGCGATTGCGTGGCAGCCGCTCGCGGAAAACCTCGGCGGCATCTTCGCTGTCGCGGTCACGGCGGACGGGCAGTTCGCCGCCTGCGCGCGGGCGAATCGCGTGTTTGTCTATCACCTGCCGTCAGGCCGTGCCGTCGCGAATGAAGTCGCGGGCCGCGACCAGGTGAACGCGCTCGCCTTCAATCCCGACGGCACACTCATGGCCACCGGCGGATTCCGCGAGGTGAAGCTCTGGCGGCGCGCGCGCGACGTGCAGAAACTCCAACTCACCGCTGCTGGATCGCGCGCCGCCGTGAGTCCCGATGGAAAATGGCTCGCCACCGCCGGCGATGACGGCAGCGTGAAAATGTGGACGCTGCCCGCCGGCCAGCCTGCACACAGCATCGCGGCGGCATCGGGCGCGGTGGTCGCGCTGAGATTTTCTCCCGACAGCGCGCGGCTCGCCTGCGCGGGGGCGGACAAATCGCTGACGCTGTGGAATGCCGCGGACGGACGGCAGCTCGGTCGTGTCGAAACGCCGGGCGACATCTCTGCGCTCGCGTGGCTGGGCGACGCGGTGGCGACGGGAGGCAGCGACGGCGTGGTGCGCATTTGGAATGCGGCGCTCGCGCCGGTGAAAGAACTCAAGGGCCACACCGGCCCGATCACCGCGCTCGAAGCGGCCGCGCCGAACCGCATTTTTTCCGGCAGCGCGGACGGCACGTTGCGCGTTTGGGAAATCGAAAAGGATCAGCCCGTCGTGCAGATGAACCACGGCGCGGCGATCACCGCCATCGCGGTGCGGCCCGATGGGCAGCGGTTCGCGAGCGCGGGTGCGGATCATGCGGCGAAGCTCTGGGCGGCGGACGGGAAGCCGCTCGCGGAACTGCGCGGCAACCGCTATGCGCTCGAAACGACGGCGGAACGCGAGCGCGCGCTGCAGGTCGGGACGGGCACGGTCGCGTATCGGAAAGAGGGCGCGCAGAATTCCGAAAAGCAACTCACCGCGGCGCGCGAGCGGGTGAAAAAATCCACCGACGCAATCGCGCCGAAACAGCAGGATCTCGAAGCGAAACAAAAGGCCGTCGCCGATGCCGCCGCCGCGAAAACAGCGGCGGCGCAGGCGCTCGCCAGCGCCGAAGCGGAATTGAAGAAAAGCGGCGAAGCGATGGACGCCGTGGACAAACTCGCGCTCCTCGCGAAGACCGATGCCGACGCGCTCAAGTCGATCACGACGACGGATCAGGCGGCCATCGACAAGGCGCTCGCCGAGGCCGCGGCGAAAACGCAGGAGGCGGCGAAAGCGAAAACCGAGCGCGACCAGCGCGAGGCGCAGCGCAAGCAGGCGGCGGACAAGATCGAGCCCGAAGCGAAAAAAGTCGCGGAAGCCGAGGCCGCCTTCAAAAAGGCCGAGACCGCGCGCAGCGTGGTCGAGACCGAGCTGACGCTCGCAAAAACCGAGGAGCAGAAAACGACCGCCGCGCTCGCGGAGGCGCAGGCGACCACCGATGCCGCAGAGGCCGCGCGAAAATTGGCGGACGACGAATTGCAAGCCGCACGACTGGCTGCGACCGCCGCCGAAATGCCGATGCAAACGCTCGCATTTTCACCCGACAACCAGACGCTCGCGACCGCGGGCGACGATCAACTCATCCACACCTGGAGCGCGGTGAGCGGTGCGCCGTTCGAGGTTTTCAAAGGCCACGCCGCCGCCGTTTCGTCGCTCGCCTTTCTGCCCGGCGGCGACCTCGTCTCCGCGGCACGCGACGGCGCGGCAGTGGTCTGGAATCCCGCGCCCGAGTGGAAGCTCGAACGCACCATCGGCACCGGCGAGGCGAAGTCGCCGCTGACCGACCGCGTGAATGCACTGGCCTTCAGTCGCGATGGAAAGCTGCTCGCCGCCGGCAGCGGCGAGCCTTCGCGCGGCGGCGAGATCAAGCTTTGGGACGCGGCCACCGGCGCGCTCGTGCGCGACCTGCCGAATGTCCACAGCGACGCCGTGCTCGGACTCGATTTTTCGCCCGACGGCCGGTTCCTCGCCTCCGGTGCCGCCGACAAAATGGCGCGCGTCACCGACCTCGCCACCGGCAAAGTCGCGCGCACTTTCGAGGGCCACACGCATCACGTCCTCGCCGTGAGCTGGAGCCTCGACGGGCGCACGCTCGCCACCGCCGGCGCGGACAATCTGGTAAAAGTCTGGGACGCGGTGAGTGGCGACCGAAAAAAGAACATCGAAGGCTACGAAAAGGAAGTGACCGCCGTTCGTTTCTCCGGCGCGAGCGCCACGCTGCTGACCAGCTCCGGCGACAACCGCGTCCGCCTCGTCGCGCTCGACGGCAAGGAAGTCCGCGCCTTTCCCGAAGTCGCCGACTTCATGCAGGCCGCCGCGATCACCGCCGACGGGCAGGTCGTGGTGGCCGGCGGACAGGACGGCGTCCTCCGCGTCTGGAACGCCGCCGACGGCAAGCCGCTCATCGTCTTTCCGCGCTAGTCGGAACGACGCGGCGACGGCGCGCAAATCGCACGTCTTCATTTTTTTGCCCCCCTCGTGCCGAAACTCCGTTTCGGCACGCGCTGAGGAGGGAAACTCTGTTTTCCATAGTGGGGGAATCGGCGGGCGGGGCGCACCGGCTCATGCCTGCGGACAACCCCGCCCACGCGAAACAGAGTTTCGCCCGTCAGCGCATTCCGAAACAGAGTTTCGGAACGAGAGGCAAACCGGAGCCAGGTCATCAAGCGGGAAAGCGCCTCCAGTCCGCCGCGAGGTTTTGGAGTGCGGCGGTGCCCCGCCGCTTTCGGAGGGCGGGCGCAAATCAGCAGCACCGCCACGCCCTCATTGCACCCACCGCCAAAAGCGCCAGAGCACTGGCGCACTCCAAAAGCTCGCGCATCTGTCACCCGTTCCCCTCGTGCCCCAGGCTCCTGCTTGGACACGCACCCTGTCGGCGAAGCTCCAGCTTCGACGCGCGCGGCTGTCAGGGCCGCGCGCCGTCTCCTCATGCGGCCACACGAAGCGGAGCTTCGCCGACATGGGCATGACGAAGCAGGAGCTTCGTCACGAGGGAAAAAGAGCTAAAGCGCAGAGGGTCTCTTCCGCCGCGCGAGCAGCATCCCACCGGCAAGCATTAAACTGACGCTCACGGTTGGCTCAGGGGTCGCAATACGGAAACCCATGATGTTGTTCTCGCTCGTCGGATCGACGAAGCCCTGGGCGGAGGACTGCACCGGGAACGCGGAGTTGGCCCACGAGCCGCCGCGCAGACCCCGCAAAGAATCGAGCACGGCGTCATTCCAGTTCCAAACATCCCCAATTTGATCGAAGGTCCCATACGCACTCCCCGACCCCGTAAAGGCTCCCACATCGGTCAGGTAATTCTGAAAACTGCTGTGGATGCTGCTCTGCGTCACCGAATAGAAGTTGTTCGCTGTTATGTAGTTCGCTTGGTTGGCCGCACCCCCGACGACGTTCCCCGGCGCGCTGTTGCTCCGGGTCGCATACGTCCAGTACTTGTTCGCCCCAGCGATGCTCGGATCGTAATACGCCGCCTTATACCACTCGCTCTCGCTCGGTATCCAATACGATCCACTCCCGTTGTTGAGGACGCCAACCCCAGACGTGGCCCCGTTGAGCGTGTAAGCTCCCGTCTCCGTCGTCCCATTGCCCTGCACCCCCACCGGCTGCCCGTGGCCCAGCCAGTTGCTGAACCGCGCCGCGTCAAACCAACTCACATACGTCACCGGCTGGTTCCCCATCCCCGCAATCACCGCATACGTGTAACTCCCGCTCGGGCCGCTCCGTGTGATGCCCGCGACTTGCAGGTCGTTTGCCATGTACGTGTTGTAGAGCGCGTAGGTGTCCGTCGCCGCCACCGCGTTCAGAAACGCCGTGTACTGGGTGTTCGTCACATCATACTTTCCGATGGCATACGTGTAGTTCACTTGGCCATAGCCTGTGGTGCCATTGCTCATTACTGTGGTGTCCGGAGCATTGCCGGAATTGCCGATGGTCACGGTGCTGAGCGTGATGTTCGCCGGGGCCGGGGCCGCGGCGCAGAGGAGCGCAAGGATGCTGATGCCGAGGATGGATGGGGTTTTCATGGATGAGATGCGGTTGGTTCTCATGGTGTTGGTCTTGGGTTGCGTGAATCGGAGAAAATTACGGAGCCACCTTCGTCGCCGCGCTGCTCGCGGACCCCGGGCCGGCGGCGCCTTCGGCGGTGACGCGGAACCAGTAGCGTTTGCCGGTGGTCAGGCCGTCGAGGGTGGCGCTGCTTTTGCGGGAGTTCGCAGCGAAGCGCCAGCCGGTCAGGCCGGCGGGGTCTTCGCTCAGCTCGATGAGGAAGTTTTGCAGGCCGCGGCGGATGGAGTTCCAGGCGAGATCGACGCTGCCCTCGGCATCGCCCGCGGTGGCGGTGAGACCCTCGACTTTGGGCATGGGGCCGACGGGCGTGCCGGTGTCGCCGGCCACGGCCATGCCGGCGCTGGTGATGGCGGCGGCCTGCTGGTCGGCGGGGAGTTTGGCGACCACGGCATCGACGCTGGCGGACTCGGCGGTGAGGCTGGCTTCGAGGAGGGTGCGGTCGGTGCGGATTTGCAGGGTCATCGTCTGGGCCTGCTGGAGGAGGGCATCGCGCGCGGCGATGCGGTCGCGCATGGTTTTGGCCTGCGTGGTGAGGAGGGTGAGGACGGGCGCGGGGGCCGGGAAGGTGGCGTTGCCGGTCATGGAGGTGACGGATGAGGGTGGCGAGGTCGCTCCGACGCTCCGAAGCCCCGACGCTGGAGCGCGCTGGGCGGGAACCGACTCTAACCGCTGTGTCCGGGGGCGTTTTCACAAGGCAGAGGTCTTCGTGTCACGCCTGCGGCGCGGGGTCAACAAGGTTTTCCCCGGGATGCGCGCTGGCTGCGTTCCGGGGAACGCGCGCTTTTAGCGCGTTGGTGAAGGCGTTCCGCCTTCGGGGACTTTCGTAACGCCCGGCCTGCGGGGAGTGGGTTGGCCGGGACTTGAACCCGGAACCAATACCTTAAAAGGGTACTGCTCTACCATTGAGCTACCAACCCGTGCCCCGAATCGGGGAGGCGGTAGTTAATTCACCGCGGAAGGTGACGCAAGAAATTATTGCCGCTACGCTGCGCGACTCGCCATGCCCCGCATTTTCACCACGCTCGCACCTCACCGCACCCGGCTGATCGTCGTCGCCGGGGCGCTGCTCGCGGTGCTCGCGTTTTGGTTTCTGCGCCCGCATTTCCGGCGGGCGAATCCGCTCCTGGAGACACCCGCGCTGGTGCTCGAAGGGTTGCAGGCAAAGTCGCTGTACTTCAATGGCGCGGCGCGTCCGTGGCTGCTCGCGCGGCGGCCGGATTTGCTCGCGCCGGAGGATCGCGACGACCGCGCGGAGCGGACGCGCGCGTTTGCGCAGGTGGTGCTGGTTCCGGGGTCTTTCCGGCAGCTCGACCGGCAGTATCGTTTCGACGCGCTGCTTTTCATCGGCGACCCGAGCCAGTACCGCCCGCTGCTGGATCATCTCGCGGAGACGAAGGACTGGGCGCTGAATTACGTGGATCACTTCGGCATGGTCTTTCGCCGCGGAGAGGCGCGGCCTTGGAAAATGGAGGATCTCCAGCCGGTGCGGACGCGTTTTGCGGGGGCGCCGGCGCACGACCGCGCCACCTTCCTGGCGCAGACGGCGATCAAGCTCGTGGCGGTGCGGGAGTTCGACGCCGGCAAGCAGTTGCTCGACGAAGCGGTGCAGCTCGACGCGCGGCTGCCCGACGCGTGGAGCGGTCTCGCCATCTACCACATGCACCGCGGCGAGTACCGCGAGGCTTTCGCCAGCGCCGAGCGCGCGCTCGCGCTGGACAAAACGCACCTGCCCGCGCTGGCGACGAAGACGCAACTGCTCTTCGCGACGAAGCATTTTTCGGAAGCCTATGAGCTTTCCAAGCAGCTCATCCAGCGGCTGCCGGATGATCCGAACCTGCTTTTTTACCACGCGAAAATCGCGCACGAGGCGCATGCCTACAAAGCGGAAATCGAGGTGCTGGAAAAGCTCATCGCCCGCGCGGAGGCCGACGCGCGCCCGGTCTCCGGCTATCAGCTTTACCTCGCGCAAGCCTACGCTGCGGCGGGCGATGCGCCGCGCGCGATCGACGCCTTCATGCGCGTGCTCAATGACGCGGACCTGCCGCAGGATCAGCGCGATTTCGCCCGGGAAAACATCGCGCGGATCAAGAAACGGGCGGGTTTGTAGGGGAAGCTGGCAGCTTCCCCTACAGATGCGCAGCCAGCCACGCCGGGAGATCGCGCAGGGAATTTGCCGGGCGGGCGAGGCGGAAGCAGCGCAGGCCGGCGGACTCCGCGGCGGCCCAATCGCGCGCGGGATCATCGCCGACGTGCAGCGCCGCGCCCGGCGGGACGCCGGCCTTTTCCAGCGCACGCTGGAAAATCCAGCGGTCGGGTTTGTCTGCCCCGACTTCGCTGGAAATGACGATGGGTTGGAAATGCGCGGCGATTCCGAGGTGTCGGAGAATCGTCCGCAAGCGGCCATCGAAATTGGAAATGATGGCGAGACGGTAATGCGCCCGCAGCTCCTCCAAAACCGCGCGCACCTCGGGGTAAAGCTCCCACACGCCCGGTCGGGTGAACTCCTCATACAGCTCGGTAAAATACGCCTCCCGATCCAGCGCCTCGGCCGCGACACCGCAGCGCTCCAGCACGCGCCCGACGAGTTCGCGCCACTAACCGCGGTCATCATCCGCACGGGCCACACGGGTCGCCGGACGCAGCGGCATCGTTTTCCACACCGCCGCAAACGCGGCCCGCAGATCGCCCTCCGCGATCTCGCAGCCATGCCGCAGCGCGACCTCGCGGTAATGATGGCCGACACCCCGCGGCAGGTGGAAGAGCGTCCCCGCGGCATCGAAGAAAATGACTTCGATCATGGCCGGGCCTTGATCGGCAGGCGAACGGCCCCGGCCTGAGCCCCGCCGCTTTCCCGCCTTGACGCATCCCCGCCGCTCCCGTAATTTCCGCCCACTCCAATTCCGGCTTCAGCCAAGTGGGTTTCAAACCCACTTTTTTTTGTCCCCGGAAGCGGACTCCATTTATGAACAGTGACATCCTTGCAGGCCTCGATTTTTTTGAGCGCGAAAAGGGCATCAAACGTGATGTGCTCTTGGAAGCGATCAATACCGCTGTACTGACGGCGGCCCGCAAAGCGGTCGGCCCGGCGCGGGATTTGCGCGTCGAGATCGA
>JAYWEP010000246.1:0-6690 GCA_043779205.1 Chthoniobacter sp.
AGGCGCGGGCGGCTTCGACGAAGACGGGGTCGTTCATCAGGACGAGGCTTTGCAGCGGGGTGCTGGTGCGGGCGCGCTGGGCGCTGCAAAATTCGCGCGCGGGCGCATCGGGGGTGGTGTTTTTCAGACGATCGAGCGAACCGAATGGAGGGTGCGGGCAGGTGCAACCGCAGACCGTGCCGGTCGGACTTGGCCGCGGATGTGGCCGGGTGGGAGAGGCCCGCCAAAGCACATGGCTCTGCCGATCTTCTTTTTCTCCTTCCTCTTTCCGGAGGCAGGCCACGGCCCCGCTACTCGACGACGACCCGCTGGAACTTCCGCTCCCTCGCCGAAAGCACCCCGCTTTCCAATTTCCGCAGGCGGTCGGGCGCGGGATAATTTCCGCTGACCGTGAGCCGCGGCAGGGCCGTGAGATGCCGCGCGTGAGCGGGGAAAAGATTCGCGCAGCGCGTCGTGGTCGCGGTGGAAAAAGCGGCCTCGCCCGCGAGGCGGAATTCGCGCGCGCCCACCGCATTCGCACCGCCAAAGGGAAACGCGAGATGCCGCACCGGGCCGCCGAGCTGCGCCTCCAATTGCCGCCTCGAATCGGCCATCTCCGCGAGCGCCTCCGCGTCGCCGAGCAGCCGCAGCACCGGATGCGTGACGGTGTGTGCGCCGATGGTCGCGAGCGGGTCCGCCGCCAGCCGGCGCACCTCCTCCCACGTCATCATCAGCCGCTTTTGCAGGCCCGGCGCGTCGATCCCCGCCGCGGCGCAAATCGCCGCCACCAAGTCTTCACGGGCCTCGCCCGGCTGTGCGCGGATCATTTTCGCCAGCGCAGAAAACGCGTCCGGTGAACCCGCCGGCCAGCCGTACCCCTGCCCGCGCCAGGCGAAATCCAGCCGCCCGCCCTTCCTCAGTGCAGCCTCGATTTGGTACCACCAAAGACCCGCCGTGCCGTCGATCAATCCGGGGCTCACATGCACGGCGAAGGGCATGCCGAACTCCCGGAAAACCGGCAGCGCCTGCGTGAGATTGTCGCGGTAGCCATCGTCGAAGGTGAAGCACGCGAACTTGCCCCCGCGCGGTCGTGCGAGCCGCTCCGGCACTTGATCGAGCGCGATCACCTCGATCCCGCGCCCCGCCACCCAGGCGAGCATTTCGCGCAAACTCTCCGGGCGGATTTCCAACGCGCGATTGTCCGGCAGCGCCGAGCGCTCCTCCTCCGGCACGATGCGGTGCAGACAAAAAATCGCCCCGATCCCGCCGTAGATTTTCCGGGCCAGCAGCACGGCGAATTGTTCGGCGACGGTGCGGAGAGACATGAGCGCGCAAGTTGACAGCCCGCTCTCCCGCCAGCAATAACCAACGCCCCGCGCCCACCGCATGACCGCCCTCCTCACCGCCATCGAATACCACCTCGGCGAGCGCCTCGAAACCAACGCCGCGCTCGCCGCCGAGCATCCCGAATGGGACATGGCTCGGCTCGTGGCGAAGCTCGGCGTGCGCCAGCGCTGCCTCGCCCAGCCCGGCGAAACCGCCTCCGACCTCGCCGTGCGCGCCGCGCAGAAACTCTTCGCCAGCGGAGCCTGCGCGCCGGACGAAATCGACTTCATCCTTTTCTGCACGCAGACGCCCGACCACCTCATCCCCACCACCGCGTGCAGCCTCCAGACCCGGCTCGGCATCCCGTGCCGCGCGGGCGCGCTCGATTTCAATCTCGGCTGCTCCGGCTACATCTACGGCCTCAGCCTCGCCAAAGGCCTCGTCGAATCCGGCCAGGCCGGCACCGTCCTGCTGCTCACCGGCGACACCTACAGCCGCTTCATCAATCCCGCCGACCGCAACGTCCGCCTCGTCTTCGGCGACGGTGCCGCCGCCACCCTCATCCGCGCGGAAACACCGGGCCTCGCTGGCGCAAAACTCAGCGCCTTTGTCTTCGGCACCGACGGCACCGGCGCGGAAAACCTCATCGTCCGCAACAGCGGTCTGCGCACCCGCGGCTGCCCCGCACCCGGCGGCGATTTCCTCGAAATGAACGGCGGCGAAATCTTCAACTTCACCCTCCGCGTCGTCGCCCCCCTCGTCGCCGAAATCCTCCGCCGCGCCGGCACCACGCTCGCCGACCTCGACACCGTCGTCCCGCACCAGGCCAATGCCTACATGCTCGAACACCTCCGCGAAAAACTCGGCGTCCCGCCGGAAAAATTCGCCGTCACCCTCGCCGACTGCGGCAACACCGTCTCCTCCTCCATCCCCATCGCCCTCCGCCAATGGCGCGCGGAGCCGCAGTGGTTTGTGGAAAAGCGCACCCTCCTGCTGGGCTTCGGCGTCGGCTACTCGTGGGGCGGCTGCCTGCTCGGCTAGACAGGATTTTCTTTCCGCAACACGCTGGCATCGGCACGAATCGGGTCTAAAGATTCCTCCGCCAAAAATCCCCCGCCATCCTCTCATGTCCCGACAAGATTTTTTCCACCTCATCGACCAGGTCCTCGAAGCCCCGCCCGGCACCGTGCGGGGCGACGCCCCGCTCGCCGGCTACGCGCAGTGGGACTCGCTCGCGCTGCTCGGGCTCATCGCCGCGGTGGACAAACACTTCGGCATGAATCTCCCCGCGCGGCAGCTCGTGGCCGCGCGCACCGCCGACGAAATCGCCGCGCTGCTCGGCGACAAAATCACCGCCTGACCCGGCGCGATGCTCAATCCCCTCGACCTCACCGGCCGCAGCTATCTCGTCACCGGCGCCTCGTCCGGCATCGGGCGGGAAACGTGCGTGCTGCTGAGCGAACTCGGCGCGCGCGTGGCGCTGCTCGCGCGCGACGAGGCCCGGCTCCGCGAGACGCAGGCGGCGATGCAGCCGGGCGCGCATCACGTCGAGGTGTGCGATCTCGAAGCGACCGCAACTTTGTCCGAGCGCCTCGCCCGGCTCGCCGCGAGCTTCGGCCCGCTCGATGGCATGGTTCACTGCGCCGGCATCCTCAGCTCCGTCCCGCTCCGCATGCGCGAGCCGGAGGACATCGCGCGCACCCTCCGCGTGAATCTCGAAAGCGCGCTGCTTTTGGCCAAGGGCTTCCGCCAGCGCGGCGTGCGCGCGGCTTCGTCGAGCATTGTCTTTCTCGCCTCCGTCGCCGGCCTCACCGGCGTCGCGGGGCGCGCGGATTACTCCGCGAGCAAGGGTGGCCTGATCGCGCTCACGCGCAGCCTTGCGGCGGAGTTCGCGCGCGAAAACATCCGCGTCAACTGCCTCGCACCCGCCTGGGTCGAAACCGAAATGACGCGCCGCTCGCTCGACGCGCTCACCCCGGAGGCCATCGCCGCCCTGCGCGCGCGCCATCTCCTCGGCTTCGGCCAGCCGCGCGATGTCGCGCACGCCGCGGCCTTTCTCCTCGCCGATACCGCCCGCTGGATCACCGGCACCACCCTCGTCGTCGATGGCGGCTACACCGCGCACTGACATGGGCACTGCGCGCATCGAGACCGTCGGAGCCGACGCCTTCGAAGCGGTCTATCCGCTGCTGCAAAATTTCCAGACGAACAATCCGCACATCACCCGCGAGCGCTGGCAGCGGCTGTTTGCCTACACCTGGCCGGTCGAGGAGCCCGCGCGCGCCCTCGTCCTGCGCGCTGGCGACCGCTTCGTCGGCATCGTCTGCACCATGTATTCCGACCGCCTCATCGCGGGCCGCCGCGAGCGCCGGTGCAACGTCAACAGTTGGTACGTCGAACCCGCCTACCGCGCCCAGAGCCTGGAACTCATGGCCGCCGCGCTCTCCGTCCCGTGCGACACCATGACGGCGCTCACGCCCATGCGCGTCCACCTCCCGTTCTACGAGCAAATGGGCCTGCAACACCTCGAGTCGGGCCTCCGCATTTTGCTCCCCGTCCCCACTGCGCCGCTGACCTCCGGCTTCCGCGCCACCCGCGACCCGCAGCGCATCGCCGACCTGCTCGATGGCGAAGAACGGACGGCCTTCGAGCAGCATCGCAGGCAGATGTGCCAGCACCTCCTCATCTATGGAAAAAGCGCGCGCTGCTACATCGCCTTCACCCGCACCGCGGGCCGGCGGGTCTCGTTTTCGCACCTCCACCACATCGGGCATCTCGACCTCTTTCTCGCCGCGCTGAACCTCGTCAAGTTCGAGCTTTACCGCGCCAACCGCACCCTCTTCACGATGATCGAGGAGCGCTTCCTCCGCGGCCACACGATCCCCTCCTCGCGCCCCGCCGCGCTGAAGGCCCCGCGGCTTTTCCGCTCCGCCCGGCTGCGCCCGGAGCAAATCGACAACCTGCATTCCGAGATGGTCGTCCTCGGAGTCTGAACCCGCCCGCCCGGCTTACTTTCGCCATGAGAAATCAAATCAAAAAACTCCGCTCCGTCGCCGGGCTGGTGAACGCCTTCCGGGCGCTGCCGGGCGACATCCGCGTGGCGCGCTGGGCCGGCGGCCAGGCCGGCCAGATCGCCAGATACTGCGCCGCCCACGCCGTGCGCAAACTGCACGTCGGCTGCGGCCACAATCTCCTCGACGGCTGGCTCAACGCCGACGTGGCCCCCGAGCACTCCTACGTCCTCTACCTCGACGCCACCTCCCCATTTCCCATCGCCGAGGCCACCTTCGACTACATCTACAGCGAGCACGTCATCCAGCATTTCCCGTTTCGCCTCGGCCAGGTCATGCTCCGCGAGTGCTGCCGCATCCTGAAACCCGGCGGCGTGCTCCGGCTCTCCACGCCGAATCTCCTCTGCCTCGCCTCCCTGCTCACCGAGCGCCACGGCGCGGCGCAGACCGAATACACGCGCCTCGTGAGCGACAAATACATCCCCGAAAACACCGGGCGCCTGCCCGCCTTCGTCGTGAACAATTTCTTTTGGGATTTCAGCCACCAGTTTGTCTATGACCCGGAGAGCATGCTCCACGCGATGAAACGCGCCGGCTTCGCCACCATCGAAGCCGTGAAAATCGGCGCGAGCGCGGACGAAAATCTCGCCGGCCTCGAGCATCACGGCCGCATCGTCGGCGACACCATCAACGAATTCGAGACGATGATTTTCGAGGCGCGGAAAGCGTAGCGGCGCTCAGCCCGCCGCAGCTTTGCACACCGCGGCGAAGACCGTCTCCGGCGAAATCATCCGCAGGCATTTCAGATCGTAGGGACATGGCGTCGTCAGCCAGCACGGCGCGCAGGGCACGGGGCTGTAAAAAGCCCCCGCCCACGGATAGCCATAGCCGGCGGGCGATTCGTACCCGCCAAAGATGATTACCGACGGCACGCGGAAGGCATTCGCAATGTGCATCCCGCCGGACGGCGGCCCCACAAACACGCTGCCCTGCGACATGATCCACACAAAATCCGCGAGCGTCGTCGCGCCCGCGAGAGAGTGAAAGCGCGGCCCAAAATCGTGCCCCGGAAAGAGCGGCTGCGTCCCGACCTCGATGACCTCGAAACGCTCCGTGAGCTTTTCGATCAGCTCCTTCCACGACTCCACCGGCCACGCCTTGTTCGGCGTCCAATGGCTCGCCCGCGGCTGCACGATGACGCGCGGCCCGGCGATGGCGGCGATCTTTTCCCGCACCTCCGCGCTGGGCGCAACGTCGGGCGGATCGAGCTGCGCGGCGCTCATCTCCAGACCCACGCATTCGCCCATGAGCGTGATCAGCGGACGCGGCGGCGGCAGCACCGGCAGATAGCTCAGCTCGAAAGCACTGCGGCTCCCTTTGACCGAAAACTCCTCGACCTCATCGAGGTTCGGATTCGCGCGAAACATCTCGGGATAGCGCGAGAGATACGTGATCCGGCACGCCGGATTGCGGCGGCGGATTTCGCGAAAAACCGGCGTACACATCAGCTCATCGCCCACCCCGCCACCCTGCGAGCAGAGCCGGATCGACGCGCGCTCGAACGGCTTGCGCAGCGGCCACGGCCAGCGCCAGCGGATGTACGTCGCGCCGCTCTTTCTGAGAAATTGTCCGCGCACCGCGACCGCGATTTTTGCCCAGCGCCACGCGACCGACGCCGCCAGTCGTTCGGTCGCATTGTTGGGTGAAGATGGAGCGGGCGGCTGGGACACGGGGAATTTCGAGAGACTGAAAAACGGGCGCGGCGCGGAGTCGAGAGCGGATCGCCACTCAGCCGCGAATCCACGGCGGAGGCCGGTTCGCGAGCACCCGCGCCAGCGCGCCAAACCACGCGCGCAGCGGGCGCACGCGCGGGGCGAGCGCGATTTTTTCCAGCAGATAGCGCAGCGCCGCCCCACGCCGCCCGGCGTCGAGCAACCGGTAGATCGTGAGCAAAAGATTGTCCGCCTCGTACTCGCGCAGCCACTCCGCCGCCTGCTTTTGATCGGCGGGCGAAAGCTGCGCGCGATACCGCTCGAAGATCATCCAGTCCTCGCGCATGCCGCGCTGAAACTGGCCTCCCGTCTTGCTCCCCGCGTGCTGGCGGAAACACGCGAGCGGCTCCGCCACCGCCTCCAGCGTGAAGCCCGCCGCGAGCGTGCGCGCCCAGAAATCGTGATCGAACGAGCTGAAAATCGCGGTGTCCAGCGGGCCGACCTTCTCCACCAGCGCCCGCCGCCAAAACATGCCCGGCTGAAAATATCCGTACTCGCTGCGCCCGAGACAGCGCACCAGCGCCGTCGGCGCGGCGGGGTGGCGTTTCAGAAAACGGCCCGTCACATCCACGTCGTCCACACCACCCGCGAGCCACATCACC
>JAYWEP010000247.1:0-29663 GCA_043779205.1 Chthoniobacter sp.
CGGGCCGAGCGCCGGCAGGGACGGCTGCTCTTTTTCGCGCTGCTCTTCACGCTGCTGGGCGTCGGCTACTGGCTTTACTACACGGTCACGCATTCGTGAGTCTCTTCCTCTTCCTCTTCCGCTTAATCTTCCTCTCATTCAGGGCGAACAAAGAGGAAGATTAAGAGGAAGAGGAAGAAAACAGACCGGACCGGACTTCTAAGAGGGCGTCGCAAAAAACGAGTTGCTGTAGGGGAAGCTGTCAGCTTCCCCTACAGCAACTCATGCTTTTTGCGACGCCCTCTTAGACGCCCTTTGAGCGAGGATCAGCGTGTCTTTCGTGGACTCGGCGGCGGCGGTCGGGTAAGCGCATGGGCGCTCCATGAACCTGCCCAACCAACTCACCGTCGCGCGGTTTTTCCTGACGATCGTTTTCGTCGCCGCGCTCTCGTCGGAATGGCGCTTCGGCTACACCGTCGGGCTGGTCGTGTTCATCGCCGCGGGGGTGACGGATTACTTCGACGGCGTGATCGCGCGGCGGCGGAATCTGGTGACGGATTTCGGCAAACTCATGGACCCGCTGGCGGACAAGATCATGATCGCGGCGGCCTTCATCTGCCTCGTGCCGCTGCACGCGTTGCCGGCCTGGGCGGCGATCGTCATCATCAGCCGGGAGTTTCTCATCACCGGCCTGCGGCTGCTCGCCGCGAGCAAGGGCGTGGTGCTGCCCTCGGAGCGGCTGGGAAAGCACAAGACTGCGTGGCAGATCGTGACGGTGATTTATTTCCTGATCCTGCTCGCGCTCGCGGAGTGGGAAGGCGCGGGCCTGATTCCCGCGACGCTGCTGACGTGGTGGCCCCAGGCCTGGCTCTACGGCCACGCCCTGGTCGGGCTCACGCTCGCCCTCACGCTCTACTCGGGCTTCGGCTACCTGTGGAAACATCGCGCGCTCATCGCCAGCGCGTAGGCCACTCCTTCCGCGCTCCCTTACTGCTTCACGATCACCTGATCGCCTGGGAGCAGCTTGGGATCTTTGGCGGGATCGTTCCTGATCTCCTTGAGGTTGTAAGTCCCGAAATCCTTTCCCTCGCGGATCACGCGAATCCCTTTGGGGCTGCCAAAGTCACTGATGTCTCCGGCGTTGCCGATCGCGGAGCCGAGCGTCATGTCGGAAGACCATGGC
Source organism: Chthoniobacter sp. (assembly GCA_043779205.1). Lineage (GTDB taxonomy): Bacteria > Verrucomicrobiota > Verrucomicrobiia > Chthoniobacterales > Chthoniobacteraceae > Chthoniobacter. Next base: position 1,163 of record JAYWEP010000247.1, read on the forward strand.
ATGCGTCCGGGCTGGCGCACGCCGCCGCTGATCGAAATGAAGCGCGCGCCCTGCGCGACATTGATGATCACCGTGGGCTTGGTGAAAATCTTGTCGGCGATGAATTTCGCCTGAATCGCATCTTCCAACTGCGTCGAGGTCAGTCCGCTGGCCTTGGTCTTGCCGATCAGCGGAATGTTCACGGTCCCGTCCGGGCCGATGGTGTACTGGATATTGGCGATGTCTTGAATGACCTCCGGCGGCATGCCGGTCAGGCGCATGTCAAAAGTGTCGCCGGGCCGCAGGGTGGCGGGGGCGTCGGCGGCCCGAAGCTGTGGGGCGAGGAGGCTGAGGAGGACGAGGAGGAGGCTGATCTGGCGCATGGCGGGAGGTGGGTCAGTAGTCTTCGCGCGAAGTCGGGCGCGGGCGGGCGAGCTGCGGGGCGGCGGTTTCGATGCGCGGGGCTTCGCGGCGCGCGCCGTAGTATTCGTTGTAGCTGTTGTAGTAGGAGTAGCCGTCGTCGTGCTTGGAATCGACGTTGTTCAGCACCACGCCAATGAGGCGTCCGCCCACGCCGAGGACGGCCTGCTTGACCCGCTGGAGCATGGCGCGCGGGAAGCGGCGGTGCTGCACGACCATGATGGTCATGTCCACTTCGCTCGCGAGCACCGAGCCGTCGCTCACGCCGAGGATCGGCGGGGAGTCGAAAAAGACGAGGTCGTACTGCTGCTTGAGTTTGGCGATGAGGTCGGTCATCCGCTGGGAGTTGAGGATGCCCACGGAATCATTGGCCAACTGGCCGGCGGGGACAAAGGAGAGGTTATCGATCTTCGTCGTCTTGACGATTTCGTCGATTTCGGCGCGGCCCATGAGGTAGTCGGTGAGGCCGAAGTCATTGGGCACGTCGAAGAACTTGTGCTGCGTGGCGCGGCGCAAATCGGCATCGACGACGAGGACGTTGTAGCCGCCCTTGGCGCAGGTGAAGGCGAGGTTGTTGATCGTCGTGGACTTGCCCTCGCCGGGGCCGCCGCTGATGAGGGTGAAGGTGTTGGCGTCGCGGAAGGGTTTGTTGAATTCGATGTTCGCGCGGAGGATGCGGTAAGCCTCGGCGTCGGGGGAATCGCCGGTCGTCTTCATGAGCACGGAGATTTCCTTGGGGATGACGGCAAGCACCGGGATCTGGAGGAAACGCTCGACGTCGTCGAGGGTCTTCACGCTGGTGTCGAGGTATTCGATGAAGAAGGCGAGGCCGACGCCGACGACGAGGCCGATGACCGCCGCGAGGGTCATGAAAGTCGGCACGTTGGGCCGGGCCGGGGAGAGGGAAACTTCCGCCTTTTCCCAGATTTTCGCGGGTTCCATGTCGATGCCTTTTTTCATCCGCTCGGCCTTGAGGTTCACCTCGGCACCTTCAAGAATGCGCCGCTCCTGGATGTAACGGTTCTTGGCGTCGATATACTCTTTCATCGTCGTCTGTTCATCGATCGTCTCCTTTTTCGAGGCCTCGGCTTTCACTCGGTAATCCTCCAGTTTTTTCGTTTCCATCGCATAGCGATTGGCCAGCCCGCTGCGCAGGCCGTCGAGCGCGATTTGGAGCTGCCCCTGGTAAATGGTGACCTGCCCGCGCAGCGACTTGATGCGCGGATGGTTCTCCCCGACGCCGGATGTGAGGAGGTACTGCTCCTGCACCCGGAGATTCTGAAGTTCGGGCACGGCTTTTTCAACCGTGGGATCCGCGATAGTCATCATCCGAAAGGCCTGGGGCAGCTCCTCCGGCTTGAGCTTCTGAATCAGATCCAGTTGCAGTTTGACGTCGCTGACCTTGTTTTCCAGCTCTTTCAAAACCTGCTCGTCGAAAGCCATTTTGATCCCGGAGCGGCCCAGCGCCGAGTTATCCTTGTCCGGATCGGGATCCACGATTTTGCCCTGCGTGCGCAGCCGGGCGGCCTCGCCGCTGGCCGCCACCACCGCCGCCCGCTGTTTGGTGACTTCCTCCTGCACCTGCTCCAGACCGCGATCCACGCTTTTCTGCAAATCCGCCCGGCGGCGCTCCACATAGACGACGCCGATGGTGTTGGCGATATTCGCGGCGCGGTCGTGGTTGATGTCGTAGATGCCGATGTCGATCAGCCCGGTATTGCGCACCTCCTGGAGCTGCATCGCGCGGCGGAGACGGCGATAGATCTGCTCCATCGGCAGTTTCTGGCCGGCCGGGGAGAAATCTTTGACCAGCTCCAGCCGCTCGATCACCGGGTAGAGAATCTCCGTGGTTTGGAGGATCTGAAACTGCGTGGCCACAAACTGCGGATCGTAGCTGCGCATCATGCCGCTGTTAAAGACACCGATCGGGCCGGAGCCGTCCGGCTTCACCTCCATCCGCACCCGCGAGAAGTATTCGCGCGGCAGGAAATACGTCGTCACTCCCGCCGTGACCATGACGAGGAAAAAAGTGAGCAGGATCAGACCCATGCGCACTTTGACAACGCGCCAGTAGTCGAGGAAGTGAAGTTTGACCTCGTTGGTATCGTTCATAGGAAGGCGGGCTGTGGGATGGGGGTGGTGCGCGAAAGTGGGGTGTCAGGAAGATCGTCCGCTAACGGGCGCAGGGCAAACTTGGAGTGCCGCCGGGCAAATCCGTTCAAAAATCATAGGCCGCCCCGACGAAAACCCGGTTCCGGTAGTAGGCTCGAAACGAATTTGTCCCAAACTCCCGCGAGTAACTGTAGTTCGTATTCAGCGTCCAGTGGCGGGTGAGATTGTATTCAAACCCGATCGTCGAATCGAGCGTATTGGTCGTGGACTCCACCTCCGGCAGCGTGCCCGTGGCCGGCGGCACGGCCACCGGCATGGTCGTGGTGGTGGTGGTCTGCCGCACGTAATTGACCCCGAGCGTGCCGCGCAGCCGCGGGGAAAAAGACTGCACCAGATTCAGGCCCGAGCGGAGCGAGACCAGCTTGCTCTGGGCATCCGGCGGCGCTTCAAAACCATAGCGTCCGTTGAAGCTGACGATGGTGGCCTTGGCCAGTTGATAGTTGAGCGTCAGCTCCCCGTATGGCGAGGTGGCGCTGCCGTCGCTCTCGTCGAAAGTGCGCCGGTTGGCCCCCAGCCGGACCGTGGAGGTGAAGCGCCGGCTGAGCGTGACCTCTCCGCCGAGCAGGAGGAGAGCCGTGTGGGCATCGCGGGCGGTGTTCGCATTGTAGGAAATCGCGCTGTAGCGGACTTCGCCCAAAAGGGTGAGGCGGGGGGAAAAAAGATACCGCAGCTCCGTCCCGAAGACCGTCTCGCCATAGTCGCCAAACTGCTGCGCCATCTCCTGATACCGCACCGCATTGTAGCTGGCGCTCGCCACCACGCTGACCCGCGGCGAGAGCCGGTAGGTCAGATCGGCCTTGCTGTTTGCACTGAGGAAGGAACCCGCCTGCCGCGTGGACGTATTGACCTGGGTCAGGTCGGGTTGGGTCTGGTAGCTCCCGCTGACATTGGCCGTGAATTGCAGGCGGGGCGTGAGCCGGCGCAGATACATCAGCGCCACCGACCCCGTATAATCCACGTCTTTTCCCGGCCGGTCCCAGTAGAGGTCCGCGCCCGTCCTGATGTCGAAAGTGAAGAGCGTTTTCCGCGACGCAAACTGCACGTCGAAGCCCACATTGGCCCGCGTCAAAAAGCTCCCGATCCGCGGCTGGCCCACGCCCCCCGGGATGACGATCTTCCGCGTCGTCGGGCCGGTGCCCGGGATCGTCACCGCCTGCACTTCCCCATTCGGCCCGATTCCCACTTCCATCCGCGCCGCCGTGCCGGGACTCGCCAGCACCGTCACCACCCTGTCCGGCGAGCCCGAGTTCGTCGGCGCCTGGAAAACATTGTCGTCATACCCGAACGAAACCGAACCCGTGTAGCGAAACTTTGGCCGCGCCAGCCGCCCCTCGCCCGCCGTGAACTGCTGCGCCGGTTTGCCATAGCCGCCGGGAATCGAAAAACTCGCCTCCGCGTCGGCCGGTTTTTTTGCCGGCGTCTGCCCGTCGCCGAAGGTGGAGGCCGCCCCCGTCGCATTGCCATTGTCGCCCGTCCCCGTGTTCGTGCCCGCCCCCGTCGCGGAGCCCGGCTTCTTCGCGCCCGGCTCCGTGGTCGCTCCCGTTCCGGGGGGCTTTGCGCCGAAAGCACTGCTCCCGCCGGTCCCCGGAGTGGCTGCACCCGTCCCCGGGCCCGTCCCATTCGGCGCGGCCGTCCCGAACGCCGAACTCGCACCCGCCGCCGCCGCTGCACCGCCCGTATTCTCCTGCGCCCCGGCCGGCTCCAGCCAGCAGCCACCGATGGTAAGAAAGACACACAAGTGCCGGCGGGAAATCATGGAGTGCGGGAGGAAAGCAGTGAGGTGAAAACGACGGGGCTGATTGGGCGGGAGGGGATTAGACGGAGGGGGGCCGCTACGCAATAGCTAATTTGCCCCGCGCGAAACTCGTGGGCTCTGAGACACGGCGGGCCCGGTTCCGTTGCTTCGCCGTCGAAAATAATTCGCCCCGCGATCCCCCACGGTGACCGGGGGCCATCTCGAAAGGCGAGCCGGTGGCGCGGGGATCCCCGACTCCCATCGGATCCCTCACGGGCGCCGGCCATTTGCCTGCACATTGTCACCTGCCCGCCCCGCGTTTGTCACAACGCCGGCAGATGTTTGGCAGCACGCGATGTCCTGTCCGCCTCCTTTCATCATCCTTCGTTCCACCGGCACGCCCCAGCGGTGCGCCGCCATCCTGGCCCGCATCGCCAAGGCGCGGCGCAGGCCACTTTCTTTCCGGCGATGGTAAAGAAGCGCATCCTGATCGCGGATGATGAAATGGATGTCCTCGCCCTGCTGGAGACGCGGCTCGCCGCCTCCGGCTATGAAGTCCTCAAAGCGAGCGACGGACCCTCCGCGCTCGACCGGGCGCGCACGGACGAGCCCGCGCTCGCGGTGCTCGATGTGATGATGCCCGGCATGTCCGGCATCGAGGTGTGCCGCACTTTGAAAGCCGACCCGAAGACCGCGCGCATGCCCATCATCCTCCTCACCGCGCGGCACGAGGAAGTCGATCGCGTGCTGGGCTTCGAGTTCGGGGCCGATGACTGTGTTTTGAAACCCTTCAGCCCGCGCGAGCTGGCCCTGCGCATCCAGGCGCTGCTCCGGCACCAGCTCCAGCCGGTCGCCGCGCCGAGTCCCGTGCTCCAGCTCGGCCCGATCAGCGTGGATCGCTTTGCCCATCGTGTGACCGTCCAGAACCGGGCCGTCGATCTCACCCGCACCGAATTCAAACTCCTGAGCATCCTCATGGAAACGCCGGGCCGCGTCCTCAGCCGCGAGGAGCTGGGCAGCCGCGGCAAACAGATTCAGACCATTCGCGGCTTTGGCTGCCGGATCGGCGGCGCGTAGTCAGCCGGCGGCTGGCGTGGAGGGCGCCTTCCGATCCCTCCGCAGGGTGCTGCGCAAAACCAACGCCACCCCGACGAGGGCGATGCCACCCATCGCCACATTCGCGATCCGGTGCCGCCGCGCCGCCGCCGTCACTTCAAGTTTGTCGCGGGACAATCCTTCGCCGCGCTGGACCAGCCGGAGCGGCTCGTCCAGAACCATGTTCCGTTGCAAGGGCGGAAATCTCCGATCCGTCTCCCGGCTCGCGACGACCACGGCGGCCCGGGCGTCATCGTCAAAGAGGATCATCATCCCGACCGCATCCCTCAGCCAGCGGTCGGCATAGCGGTGCCCCAGTTCCGAAAGGCGCGTGGTTTTTCTGAAGGCTCGCACCCCCGGCGAATTGACGGTCAGCAGATAGACCGAGACGCCGTGCTCGCGCGCCCCGGCCATTAGGTATTGGTTGAGGGCTTCGGCGCGTTCCGGCAGCAGCACTCCGGCTTGATCCGCCACGAGTCCGGCGGGCTTTTCGGGAAACGGTTCGTCATCGCCTCTCCCCGGTGGCGGCGAGGGCCAGCCCCAGAGCGCAGGCCAGCGAGGCAAAGCGGTGACAGCGCACCCGGAAGATCATGGGGAAAAGCACGGTGAGTTCTGGGAGTCGCGCCAGCCATGGCTCAAACCCCCCACTACGCCCCTGGCGACATCGTGCTGTATTTCCAGCAATTCGGCGGCAGCAACACCGTCGCCCTCAATGTCGGCGCGGCCACCGCGTTCCGCGATACCACGGTCAACCTCATCAACATCGCCAACATCGGCAGCCTCCTTTCGGATGGCACGCTGGGTTTCGGCGCGGCTTGGTTTGACACCTCCTCCCTCTGGTGGGGTGCCGCAGGCGTCTTCAACAGCTCCACGAGCACCACGACGGTGACGAACGGCGACCCCGGCCGCACGCTCTACGTCTCGCAGGCCCGCCCGACTCTCGGCACGGAAGGCTCCGCCACCGGCAGCGGTTGGTCCATCGGGAGCAATGGTTCCATGACGACCGGCGCAAGTAACATCATCCAGCAGGACAACCGCATGAAAACCCAGTCGCTGACCACCACGCTCGTGGAGGGCACGAGTGCCTCGAACATCGACAACCAAAACCCGTTCAACATCGGCGGCACCCCGACGACGGCGTTCGGGATTTTCCCCGGCGGCGTTGAGGCGGCTTTCGGTGCCGGTTCGTTCGGCACCTTCGGCGGCCAGTCCGCGGAAAGCGCGCTCGACCTCTACCGCATCCTCGCCGTTACCACCGCTCCCGGTCAGGTCGCGATCGGCGACGGCAGCGACCTTCGCAATGGCACCTACGAAGGCAGCTTCGTGATCAGCCAGACGGGCGATGTGTCCTTCATCGTCGGCGCAAAAAGCGTGAACCCGCTGACATCGCCGCCGCCCGCGTAAATCCGCACCGGCTCGGCGTCGCCGGCATGCAGGAGACTGCGCCCGTGGAGCGACTGCTTGACGACGGTGCTCGCGGCCTGGCCGGTGAACGCGCCGGTTTTCTCAAAGAGCGCATCCGCCGCGCCAAAGGGATCGAGGCCGCTCTGCCGCAGGGTGGTCAGCGTGCGCCCGGCGAAAGCGGCGTAGGCCAGCGGCGTGGCGATGCCGGGGGCCGCGGTGGGATCGGCATCCGAGAGGTTGATCTTGGCGCTCGTCCAGACCGTCACGTTGCGGCCATCGACCTGCGATTTGCCGGACGGCTGCAAACCCACGATGGCCCCCGAGGCGGCGAGCTCGATGGTGCCCGTGGCCGAAGGATAAAGCGTCAGCGCGCCGACCACATTCACGTCGCCCGCAAAGGCCGTGCTGCGCAAAGTCGGAGCGGCGACCGTGAGCTGCGTGCTGAAGAAGGTCGTGTCCGTTTCGGCAAGGCGGATCCACGGCTGGAAGTACGAGGCCCGGTTGGTAGTGTTGGTGAAAAGATTCTGGTCGAGCAGCCACGCGTCGAGGATCGGGCGCGGCGTGGTTTCGCCCGGCAGGGTGACCCCGAGGCGGTGCGTGACGCTGCCGCCAAACGAGGCGACGGCAGCGCCCGCGTCGGCGGAGAAGGTGTTGAAGTAGGTCTTGTACCAGAACTTGTTGTTCACGCCCTGCGGCAGCAGGAAGGTGTTCGTCACCGGCCCGAGCAGCACGTCGCCGCGGGCGCTGACGTTGAAACTGGACTGGCCGGTGAAGAGGGTCGTCGGCAGCCACGTCGCCGGATCATAGACCGCCGGACTCGCGCTCTGGATGATCGCGGGTGGCAGCCCGGAGGTGCCTAGAATTCCGACCGAAGGCGAGCGCGTGGAGTTCGTGGTGATGGTGGAGCCGGCGAAGAGCGTGCCCTTTCCACGCTCCACGTAATAGACGCCGCCGTCGATGGTTTCGCCCGCGCGCACGGTCAGGTCGCCGCCGCCGAGTTCGAGGAGCTTGCTGGGATCGGGCGCGATGTTTCCCGCGGCATCGCGGCCCGGCATGCGCGCGTTCGTCGGGATGACGGCATCGGCATTGATGACATCCGACCCGGCGGCGAGCGCGATGCCGCCGCCGCCGAGCGCGCCGATGCCCTGGAAGAAATTGCTGAAGTCGATCCACGAGGTCGTCGAAGCGGACGCCTCGCTGACATTGGTGGTGGAATTCGCGCCGGAGACGCCGACGCCGCCCTCGCCAAACAGCCCCGTGGCCGGATCGACGAAGCCGCGCCGGTAGAGCCAGTTGTTCGGCAGTTGCCGCGAGGAGTCCGCCACGACCACGCCGCCGCGCAGGGTGAACCGCCCGATGTCCGCCGCCGCCGAGATGGGCACGTCGCCGCCGGCCAGCGACCATTGCGTCGCATAGACCTGCTGCGCCGCGCCGAGCGTTCCTTGGTTGGGGTGGTTCGAGCCCGAACGCTCGACGACGGGCCGGACGAAATCGCCTGCCGCATAAATCGTCGTCGGGTTCGGCGGGCGCACGCCCGCCGTGCAGATGGTCGCAAACTGATTGCGCAACTGCACGTCGCGCCCGGCGGCGATGTCGATGTCGCCGGTGCCCGTGCGGATGACTTCATAGCGCGTGCGGTTCGCCGCGCCCGTGGTGATGGCGATGGTATTGGCCGTCAGGCCGCTGCTGCCGGCGGCGGGGGTCGCACCGCTGGTCGTGCTGTTCGGAATCGCCGGATAAAACTCGCCGACCAGCACCGAGCCTTTGCCCGCGGCGAGGCTTTGCGCCGGCAGCACCGCGCGGAAGTCCGCCGCCGAAAGATCCGCGCCCGCCGCCAGCCGGTAGGACCACGACTGCGTGTTGACCGGCAGGCCGTTGGCGGTGACGGCGTTCGCCAGCGGGGCGAGCCACATCGTCGAGTTGCCGCTGGCGGCGCTGGCGGTCACCGGGGTGAAGCCGTCGCTCAGCGTGTTGTTGAAAACGAGGTCGCCCTTGGCGCGCAGGGTCAGGATGCCCGGCGCGAGTTTTGGCCCGTAGCGGAAAGTGGAGAGGTTCCAGTCCGCGGTGTTCAGCCCCGAGACCGCCGTGCCGAGCGTGAGGTCGCCGGTCGGGGGATGCTGCCCGCATCGAGCAGGAAACTCCCGGTGGTCTGGCCGGCCACGGCCTGGCCGCGCAGTTGCGCGCCGCTGATGCCGAACGCGCCCTGCGCGGCTCTGACCGTGACCGTGCCGGCATTGCCACCTGCCGCCGGAGCGGCCACGGAAACGATGCTCCCCGGCTGCAAATTCACATCGCCAAGATCGGACGTGAGCGTGATCGCGCCGCCGTCCGAATAGCGGGTGATGTCGTAAAAATTCTGCGCCAGCCCGGCGACGTTCAATTCCCCGCCAATGCTGATGTCCTGCGCCGCGCCCGTCGCCCGCAGCGTGAACTGGCCGCTTGGCAGACGGATGGCGGTGTTCGCCACCACGCTCGCGCCCGTGAAAGTGAAACCGGCTCCGAGTCCGCCCTGCGCGGTCGCCGGGCCGGCCACCGGCAGCAGCGCCAGTGCGCCCCCGGCGGTGACGCGGTGCTTTGAGCCCCGCGTGCCGGTGATGAGCGGGGTGTTGATCGTGAGCGCGCCCGGCGTGGTGAAAGCGCCCGTGCCATCGCCGAGCACGCCGCCCGTGGCGTTGAGGATCGTGGCCTGGTAGCCCGCGACGGAAAAAGTATTCGCGCCAAACCGCACGGTGCTGGCGTCGATTTGCAGCATGCCCGAGGTGACGGCGGGCGCGGCGAGCGTGGCGACATTCGAGGGGTTGCTGAAGATCACGCTGCCGACCTGGAAAAGCGCGATGCCCGCATCTTGATCGTAGCCGCGGAGCCCGCCGCCGAGGAACGACACGCGCCCGAGCGCCGGACTGCCAAACGTGCCCGCGCCGTAAATGTCGATCGTGCGATAGCTGCGCAGCGTCAGTTCGGCGACCTGCTGCGCATCCTGCAGGAGCTGGCCGGAAAGGACGAGGTGCTGCGGCACGACCGAGCCGGTGAGCGCGCCGGCCGGACTCAGCACGAGGCTGATCTGGCCGCTGCCGAAGAAGTGCAAGCCATGCACGACCAGGGCGATTTCCCCATCAAATCCCTCCCCGGCTGGCAGCAGGAGATTATTCTCAAGGCCATTAACAAGGTGCCTGAGTTGCGCTTCCAGTCCATGCGCGACTTCGCCGCCGCCATCGGATCAAAGCATGTGCCCTTCTTGCTGGATAAGGATGCCATCCGTGCCAGCCAGGCCGCCGAACGTGCCGAGCGGTCGCTCTCCACCAAAAGATGGATCAGAGCGGGATCGCTCTTGGAGTTCGCGGCGCAAAAATACCCAACCAACGTCGATGTGTTGCGCGCCCTGGGCCGCCTCAATCTGGTGCAACAGAAGATTGGCCCAGCGAAAAGCGCCTATGAGAAAGCCATTCAACTCAACCCGCGCATTGATGTTCAAAAGGAGCTGGGATGGATCAACCTCGCCTTAAAGGATTATCCCGCCGCGATTTCACTCCTTAGCGACCATCTGCATCGCAATCCATCTGACCTCGAAGCCCACAACCTTCTGCTTCAATGCTTTTACGAGACAGACCGCCACGAGGCCGCCATTTCCCTGGCCCGCTCTATTCTGGATATCAGCCGAAACGATCCGTGCTTTGCGAACAACTACTACATAGCCTCGCTGCTACACAAGATGGGGCAGAAGATTCCACCGGGCGATTTGCTTGGGGAATACAGCAACGAGTTCATCGACTGCAATTTCTCGGTCGTGAGCGAGTCTGCTTTGACCCACGCCTGGCAAAGCTCACCCACGCTCAAGTCCAAGTTGCTGTTCATGGATTACCGCTTCCGAAAACTCACACGCAGCCCGCTCTTTATCTCGGATGAATCCACGGCCGCAAAAAAGCCGCGTCAGCTTAGTAGGTTCATCATCACCTTCGGTCGCGAGGGGTATCAGCTCAACGATGTGGAGGTCGTTGGCGGCACCAATGTTTCCCGCCGTCACTGCGTAGTGGTCAACTGTCGCGACGATGTCTGGCTCTATGACCTCCACAGCACCGGCACCTATGTCAATGGCGAGCGGGTCAAAGGAAAGGTGCTGCTGGTCGGCAGAAACACCGTGCGCATCGGCGGCAAGGAGTTCGTCATCACCTCTGACAAGGACAATTTGATTTGAGTGCCGAGGAGGCCATTGATCCTCTGCCGCGAAAGCCTTGGCCGCATCCGGCGCGTTCTGGAACGGTGCGGCGGGACTGCCACCATGCGGGACTTGTGGCGCTCGCACACAATTTGCGATTGGGAGATTGAGCAGGCGGCGGAATTGGGCTGGCTGACCATTTCGACACGCAAGCCGCGGGTAGGGTGTCCCTCCCGTGTGGTGGAGTTTTGCGGTGGGGATGGCGAGTGAAGCGAAGCATGAGCGTAACGAGACAGACACGATGCGGAGGGAGCCGAAAGACGAGAGCGCGCGCGCGGAAGAAATTCGCCTGCGATTTCATCGCAGGCGGCGCGAGTCCGGCAAACGCGGAGGCAGATGCCGATGAAAAATTTGCCGCGAGTAAGGAAGCCGGGCCGCCTTCGGCGGCCTGCCCCTTTTCACCCGCGCGAATAGATTCCTTGCCGGGGGCGTCCCGCCCGCGCCTGGTTGACTTGCAAGAAGCCGCGCGCCGCCTACTCCCGATAGATTTCCCGGCGATGGCCGATTTGCACCACGAGCACCACGAGGACGGCGTTTTGAATCTGACACACGATGCGATAATCCCCGACCCGCACGCGGTAAAGCTCGCCCTCGCCTTGCAACTTCACGCTCCCCGGCGGGTGCTGGTCTTCCGCAAGGCGGTAAATCGCCTCTCGCAACCGCACATAAAGGCGCGCGTCCCGAATGCCCGCGAGATACTTTTCCGCCTTTGGCTTAATGGATACCGTGTAGGGCATCCAGCCTCGCTTTCGCTTCCTCCCACGGCACGGGCGCTTCGCCGTCCGCCAGAGCTTCGCGCGCGGCGGCGAGGTCTTCGGCATCCTCGCGCGCTTCCAATTCCGCGAGGTCTTCAATCAGCGAAACGACGCGCGCGGCCCTTTCATCCGAAAGGGTCTGCATCTTCGCAACGGCGTCGGAAACTGCGATCATGCGGCCAGATTCTCACAAGACGGCGGGAGCGTCAACGGAGGGAAAAGACATCGGCGGACATCCGCGAACCTGCCCGGAAATCGGCGGACGTGTTCTGATTTTTGTTCTGAAAACGCCATTGGCAACCCTCGCCATCTTCACAAGCCCCTGATAATCAGGGAGGGAGCGGGTAGCGGGAATCGAACCCGCATGGCCTGCTTGGAAGGCAGGAACTTTACCACTAAGCTATACCCGCGATGCAGCCGTGGACTCTGCGCCGCGGGCGCGCATTGACAAGCGCTTTTTCTCCCGCCCCGCCAGCCGCTCCGCGGAAATCTTTCGCCGGGCTTGCCGCGCCCCGTCCGCTGGCTTACATCCTCCGCCTTTCCCACCCGCCATGCGCTTCCTCCGCCCGCTCTTCGCCCTCGCCCTCGCGTGGCTCACCGTCGTGATTTTTTCCGAGGCCCGCCGGGAGGCGAAAAGGGAAAAGCCCGATGACGGCAAGATTGTGCTCTACTTCGGCGGCGTGATCCTCGTCGGCGGAGCCGCCGGCATCCTCGTCGTCACCGTGCTCATGCCGGCCGTGGGCGATGCCATCGGCAATCTCTTTTTCAGCCCGAATCAGCGGAACGAAAAAGCCCCGCACGCCGACGCCATGGCCGCCATGGCCCGCGGCGATCACGAGGCCGCCGTGCAGGCCTACCTCAAGGCTTTCGAGGACGACCCGCACGACACCCTGGCCCTCAGCGAAATGGCCAAGATCGAATGCGAGCACCTCGGCGATCCCGCCGCCGCCGCCGACGTGCTCGAGCAGGCGCTCGAGCGCGAATGGACGCCCGAGGACGCCGCCTTCCTGACCTCGCGCCTCGCCGAGATCTATTGGAAATACCAGCACAACGCCCGCGACGCCCGCGGGCTGCTCATGCAGATCATCGAGACCATGCCGGGCACGAAAAACGCCGCCAACGCCCAGCACAAGCTCCAGGAAATCGAGCGCGCTCTCGCGCTCGAAGACTAGCCCTCCGGCGTCAGCCGGCCCGCGCGGCTCACCCGCCAGCGCCGCCCCGCCCACCACACCCGCCGGTCGCACCACGCCGCGCACCAGCAGGCGATTTCGACCGCACTCGCGGCGAGCATCACGGGAAAAAGCCACGGGATGGGAAAGCGCAGAGCCTTTCCCAAGTCGCGAAAACACAGCCAGCGCGTGAGCTGGATCGCCACCGCAAACAACACGCAGATGCCTGCCCTGTTTTCACCGCCCGGCGCGAGCGCGAGGAGCAGCACACTCGCGACGAGCCCGTTCGTGAAAATCATCCCGGCGAAACCCGCCGGATGGCACACGCGATACGTCACCGCGACGCGGCGCTGATGCCGCCAGTAGTCGCGCCACGTCAGCGGATCGCTGTCCAGCACCGCCACCTGCGCGCTCAGCCGGATCGTCCGCCCGGCCTTTGCCAGAGCCGCTCCCAGCCGGTTGTCCTCCGCCAGAAAATCGCCGAACGCCGCCCAGCCGCCGACCGCTTCCACATCCGCCCGCCGAAAACCCGTGCAGGCGCCGAGCGTGAAATTCACCCGGCCAAACCGCCGCACCATCGCCAGCCCGGGCCACAGCCCGAGCAGCGCCGCCGCGGCGTCGAGCCGCTGCGGCCATGTCGCGAGATTCACAAAGCGATAGCCCGCCGTGAGCGCATCCGCGCCGCTCGCCAGCCACTCGCGGCGAAACGCGTCGAGCCACGCCGCGTCGATCATCGCCTCGCTGTCGCTCAAGACCCAGCGGTCGTGCCGCGCGTGCGGCGTCATCTGCACGAGCTTCGATATTTTCGGATTCAGCGCCGCGCCTGCGCGGCAACTCACGACAGCAATCTCCCGCTCGGGAAAGGCCGCGCGCAACTCCGCGCCCACGCGCATTTCCTCCGCGCCCGCGTCCGCGCCGAGCACGAGCTGATCGCCGGGCCGCATCGCCGCCGCGAGCGCATCCAGCTTCTTGCGCAACGCGGGCGCCCCAGCCTTGAGGGGACGCAGCAGCGTCACCGGCGGCAGCGCGGCGTCCGCGATTTCTGGCGGGGCGGCTTCCTCCATCCACGTCTGCACATGCAGCAGCGCGAGCAGCGCGTAGAAAATGCTCGCGCATCCCAGCGCGGCGAGGAGCACGAAGAGAATCGCGTCCGGCCAGCTCATGCCTTGCGTGGGGTGGGGGACAAAGGCCAAATCGTCATCGCAGCGCGGGAGACTTTGCCCGCGCGCGCCGCCAATTGAAACACCTCATCGTCACCGCCGACGACTTCGGTCGCAGCCCGGAGATCAACGCCGCCATTGAGCGCGCCCACCGCGCCGGCTTCCTCACGCAGGCGAGCGTCATGGTGAACGAGCCCGCCGCCGCCGAAGCCGCGGACATCGCGCGACGCAATCCCGCGCTCCACATCGGCCTCCACCTCACGCTCTGCGCCGGCCGCGCCGCGCAGGTCTCCGCGCTCACGGATGAAAGCGGAAACTTCCCCGCGTCGCCCACGCGCGCCGGACTGCGCTGCGCCTTTTCGCGCTCGCTCGCCGAGCCGCTCCAGCGCGAGATCCGCGCGCAGTTCACGCGCTTCTGCGCGCTCGGTTTCGCGCCGGGTTATTGGGACGGCCACACCCATCTCCATCTCCATCCCACGGTCCTCCGGCTCACGCTGCCCATCGCCGTCGAGCACGGCTTTCGCGCCGTGCGCCTCGTCCGCGAACCCGGCCCGTTCGCGCCCGTGCCCTGGATTTTCCAGCGGCTCAGCCGCGCCGCCATTCCGCATTTGGAAAAGCACGGCATCCATTTCGCCGACCGCGTCTTCGGCCTGCGCGACACCGGGCGCATGACCACCGCCGCCATCGCCCGCCTGCTTGCGCAACTCCCCGACGGCACCAGCGAACTCTATTTTCACCCCGGCGCCGAGCCCGCCGAGCCCGACTGGGCCGCGCTCACCCCGCTCCTCGCGCGCCACGCCATCGCGCTCACGCACCTGCCACCGCCAGCCGCGCGCTGATCTCGCGCTGGCCCGCGCAGAGGACTTCCACTTCGCTCGCTCCCGCCGCATCGAGCCGCGCTCGCACCGTGCCCACGGCCAACTCCGGGCTGTTGCAATCGCGGCTCAGATGCCCGAGCACCGCGCGCCGCAGCCGCCCGCCCAGCAAGTCCGCAAGCACATTCGCCGCCGCCGCGTTCGAGAGATGCCCGTGGCGCGACATGATCCGCTGCTTCACCGACCAAGGCCGCTTGGTGTCGTTTTGCAGCAGCTTCTCGTCGTGGTTCGTCTCGATGAGCAGCGTCTGCGCGGCGCGCACGCGCTCATGCACGAGCTTCGTCGCCTGCCCGAGATCGGTCAGCACGCCGAGCGCGTCCGCACCGTGATGGAGCACGAAGCCCACCGGCTCCACCGCATCGTGCGGCACGGGAAACGTCTCCACCGTGATGTCCTTGATCGTGAACGCGCTCCCCGTCACGAACAGCCGCCAGTCCTTGCGCAGCTCCGGCCGGTCCTTTTGCAGCACCTCCGCGGTCAGGCGGTTGCAGTAGATCGGCGTGGAAAATTGTTTGCACCAGACATTGAGCGCGCCCGCGTGATCGCCGTGCTCGTGCGTCAGCAGGATGCCGTCGATCTCCAGCGGGCTCACCCCGCAGAGCGCGAGCCGCGCGCCGATCTGCCGCGCGCTGAGGCCGCCGTCGATGAGCAGCCGCGTCTGCGCCGTCTCCACCAGCGCGCAGTTTCCCGCGCTGCCGCTGCCGAGGATCGTGACGGAAAACATCGCGCGAATTAAACGCCGCGCGCCGCGCCGTCGCAACCGGAAAGCCGCCCGCTCAAGGCAGCGGCTGCACGAGAATGTTTTTGAAATGCACCTCGCTCCCTGGGTCGTGGCCCTGGATGGCAAAGGTGCCGTGGTCGATCTTGCGCCCCGCATGATTCGGCTTCGGCTGAAAATCCTCCGGCTCCGTGTAGTCGGTGATGACCGTGCCGTTGACCTTGATGACCACATGCCTGCCCTCGACGCGAACCGACATGTTGTACCACTCGTCGTCCTTTGCCGGCGCGGTGAAGTTGTCCTTGATGTCGTAAAGCCCCGCGCCCTTTTTCGCATCGCCGTGGGTGTTGTTCACCTGCACCTCGAAACCCTTGTCCGGCCAGCCGTCCGGCTGGAACGCGGTGTGAAAATAGAACCCCGAATTCGCGCCGTGCTTCGCCATGATGTCCATCTTGACCTCGAAGTTCTTCCAGTCGTGCGCCTGCACCGGCCCGTCGTAGAAAAGATGCGAGCGGTCGCCGTGGACGACGATCTCGCCATTCTCCACGGAGAAAGTGCCGGGCTTCTCGCTGGCCTTCCAGCCGTCGAGCGATTTGCCATCGAAAAGCGGAACCCATCCGCCCGCCGGATCGGCGGCGAAGGCGGGGAGTGTGAGAGCGAGCAGGGAGGCGAGGAGGAGGCGTTTCATGTGCGCGACGCTAGCGGACTCACGGCGCGCGGCAAGCTCGGGGTAGGGACGGCACTCCGTGCCGTCCGCCGGGCGAGCGTTAGCGAGGCGGTGGGCGCTCCGGATGCCGCGCACATCCCATCCGCCTCGCTGCGCTCGCCCCGGACGGCACGGAGTGCCGTCCCTACCCGCCGCCTTTCGGCGCATCCATCAGCGCGAGGATGCGCTG
Organism: Chthoniobacter sp.; assembly: GCA_043779205.1. Taxonomy (GTDB): domain Bacteria; phylum Verrucomicrobiota; class Verrucomicrobiia; order Chthoniobacterales; family Chthoniobacteraceae; genus Chthoniobacter. Next base: position 17,754 of record JAYWEP010000247.1, read on the forward strand.
CTTTTTCTCGCTGTACTCGAGCGCGTGGAAAATGCGAATCTCATCCACACGCCGCGCACCGTTCAGCGCGTCGAGGAAAAGCGTGTAGCGCGCCGCCAGCTCGGTCGTTTCCAGGTAGCGCCCGCGCAGATTCGGATCGGCGTAGGCGTGCGTGTCGTGCCGGACGAAAAGATGAAAGCGCAGCCAGCGCCGGTCGGTGCGCGAGACCTTCTGCGTCTTGCGAAAGAAGGCCACGAAAAGCAGCAGCACGAGATAGGTGTCCACCTGCGCCTGCAATTCCAGATTGCGCGCGTAGTCCTCGCTCGCGATCTCGCGCACGCCGCGCTGAAACTGCAGCGCCGCGTGCAGCGCGTGGTTGATTTCCTCCACGAACGCGATCAGCGAGCGGATGTTTGCGTCGTTCAATCCCTTCCGCGGATCGTTCCGTTCGAGCTGCTCGATCAGCCAGCGCGAATAGTAAATGCCGATGTGCAGCCGGTCGTCCGACTTCCGCAAAAACGTCCGCGCCAGCTCGCTCAGCTCCCGCGCCGCCGCGCCCGCCGCGCGGCTGAGCTGCCCGCAGCGCTGGCGGTCGATGAGGCAGTCCTCGAGATTGATGCCGACCTGCGCATACGTCCGCTCGAAGAGCCGCTGGATGTCGCTGAAAAGCGTGGCGCTCATGTGAGGAAAGGAATGCTCGGCGCGTGCGAAGCGTCGAGGTGGAGCAGCGAATCCGAGAGCCGGTTCAGCGCCAGTCGCGCCTCGTGGAAACCGTCCGCGAGCGTTTCAAAAACACCGCCGAGCGCGCATGACCGCGCGACCTGGTGCGTGGCCACCGCCTTGAAACTCGCGCTTCCCACGTCCTCGTAAAAGCTCACATCCGGCGCCCCGCGCTGGCTGCGCCGCTCCACGGTCTCGTGGAAAATGCCGGTGATGAAGAGCGCGTAATTGCCGGCATGCGCGCGGATCAAAAACGTCTGCGCAGGCGAGGCGTGGCGCAGCGCGATGAGCATGTCCGAAACGTACTGCACCGGGTTGGAGTTGCCATCCGCGGGCGATTTCATCCGCGCGGTCTGGGAGAAAGTTTCGAGCAGCGAAGCGAGGTAATCGCTCACGCGCCGGTCGGTCAGTCCTGTCGTTTTCAAGACATGCCTGATCAAAACGTAAAAGTACAACTGCGGCGAAATGCGCAGCGTGCCGTCCTGCGCGAGCACCGATTCCACGAGCCGCGGGCTGTCGAGGATCGAGTCGCGGGCTTCGGCGTCGGTGAGCAGTTCGACGAGGTTCACTGAATCGCGCTCGGAGCGAGCGAGGGTTTGGACGACGAAATCGAAATCCGCCGCCGTGAAACGTTCCCGACAATTGGCTTTAATCATCGGGATTCACAATAGAGCAGCGCGCATGCCCCGCAACAAGCCCCGCGTGAATCGGCTTGTCACGGGCCGCCCTCCGCCTGTCACTTCCCGCCATGCGCCGCGTGCTCCTCATCCTCCTCGCGCTGCTCGCCGCCACGCTGCTCGGCGCGGGCTGGTACGCCTACGACAAAGGCTTCACCAGCAAATGGCGCGGCATCGTGACGAACGAGTTTCGCAAGCGCGGCTTCGAGGTTTCGCTCCGCCGGCTCACGCTCGATCCGCTGCGCGGCCTCGTGGCCAAGGAGGTGCGCGTCTATGAAACCAAAGAGCGCAAACGCACCATCGTCTTCATCGACGAGATGGTGCTCCAGGTGAACTACGCGAACCTCGTCCGCGGCAAAGCCTTCCTCGACGCGCTCGACCTCCGCGACGCCACGCTCTCGCTGCGGCTCGATCCCGCCGGCTCGCGCGGGCCGCGGATCGAGGTCGCAAAACTCAACGCGCGTCTCTTTCTCCCGCCGCAGCAGATCTATCTCGCGCACGCCGACGCGGAGATTTTCGGCGTCCGGGTCCACGCCGCGGGACGGCTCATCAATCCGCAGGCTTTCCGCCCGAAGGCCGGCGATAAGGGCATCGCGCTGATCGAGCGCATCGCGGAGGAAATCGCCGCGCTGAAATTCGAGGCGGAGCCGCCCCTCGTGAGCGTCACCTTCAGCGGCGACCTCGCGCAACCCGACAAGGTTTCCGTCGCCCTCGCGCTCTGGGGCGAAAGGATCCGGCGGAAAAACTATCTCCTGCAAAGCCTCTACCTCGCCGCGGATTTGCGCGACGGCGCGATCGATCTCAAGGACCTGACGGCCCGCGACGCCGCCGGCGAACTGCACCTCACCGGCCTCGTCGAGCCCGCCGCGAAAACCGCCCAACTGCGCGTCCGCTCGACGCTCGACACCCCCGCGCTGCTGCGCGCCTTCGACGCCTTCCCCGCGCCCGACGACACCGTCTTCTTCACCCCGCCCACGCTCGATGTGCGCGCCGTGCTGAGCTTCGGAGAAAATCCCGCGGTGCAGTTTCTCGGCCACCTCGAACTCGGCCGCTTCGCCTGCAAGTCGGTGATCTTTGAAAGCGCCAGCGCCGACTTTTCCTCGGACGGCGCGCGCTGGACATTGCGCGACGTGCGCATCGTCCAGCGCACCGGCGAAATCAGCGGCGATGTCCAGCAACTGCCCGGCGACTTCCGCGCCCGCCTGCACATCACCATCAATCCGAAAGTCCTCCAGTCGCTCCTCACCGGCAAAGCCGCCGAGACCCTCGCGCAATTCGAGTTTCCGCAATCCCCGCAGCTCACACTCGAAGCCCACGGCACCGCGCCCACGCCCGGCGCGCTCATCGTCCACGGCCAGGCAAAGCTCGGCCCCGCGACTTTCCGCGGCGTGGCCGCGGAAAGCGCGAGCGCCACGCTGCACTACGAAAACCGGGTGCTCTCTCTCGGGCCGTCCATGCAGATTCGCTTTTGAAAGCAGCTCCCAAAACCCGGGAAATCGGTTCTCCGCGAGAGCGCTGGCCTTTACCCAATCCCTCGCCTCGCACCCCGCGTTAGTCAGCGCGCCGCCCTGCGCTCCTTCGACATCGTTTCGGGAAATCGAAGTAACTAAAGTGACGCGATTGTCACAATGACGCGATTGACGCTCGCCAGTTCCGGCCTTAGCAGATTTTTTAACCGTTTGGGAGCGAAGGCTCCCGCGAATTAACCCCTCCCGACTTCCCCCCGCAAAGCAACGCCTGACGCTATGAAAACAACCATACTCATGTTGGCAATCGCGATGCTGTTCGCATTCTCATGCCCCTCCGGCGCAAATGGTGCCACGGTCACGATTAACGGGCAAACTTCCGGCCCCACCCCTTTCATCAGTCTGCTCAATCTCACGGTGAGCGATGCCGCCGCCCTTGATCACATCGACTTCAAGATTTACCCCAAGGCGACCTCGAACACGCGGGCTGTCTATGCGCGCTATTCCAAGACTTACCTGCAAGGCCGGGGCCTGCTGAATCCGGTGACAGGTCAGATCACCCTGCCGGTGTTCGGGCTCTACGCGAATTACAATAACCGGGTGGCGCTCGTGAGCACGTTTGCCGATCAAACATTCCAACGGGATACCGTCAATGTGCAGACGCCGGTTTGGACTGACCCGGCCAACGCCTACAAGAATCCGACGGTCGTCCAGGCAAGGGTCCCCAACACGGATTTGAGCTACGACTTTGCGCTCCTGCGTAATTTCGCCACAGCGAACACTCCCATCATCATTGATACGGACGGTGAAGTTCGCTGGGTTGGAACCGCCGGGTCGGCCAGTCAGTCGGCCATTTTCTTCGCGGGCGGGATCTATGTTTACTCTGGAACATCCCTCGTGCGCATGGAATTCGACGGGACGTTCTCGACGGTGGCCAACTATGCGGCGAGCCAGGGAATCACGAATTTCCATCACAACTTCGACTATGGAAAGACTGGCATTCTCATGGACTCGGAAACGAACACGCAGGTGGAGTCGGTGATTCTCGAGGTTGACGCCGCTGGCACGGTTCTTAAGAGATGGGATTTTGCGAACATTATCAGCGCGGCCATGACCGCCGGTGGCGATATTCCGAGTGGGTTTGTCATACCAAAAGGCGCGGCAAGCGCCGACTGGTTCCATCTCAATGCCTCGACGTATCGGCGCTCCGACGATACCTTGATCGCCTCGTCCCGTGAGAACTTCGTGATCGCCGTCGAATACAGCACGGGAGCGATCAAGTGGATTCTGGGTGACACGAACAAGCAATGGTATCAAAACTACCCATCGCTGAGAGCTTATGCGCTGAACCTTGGGCCAAATACCGTTTCCCCCATCGGCCAGCATGCCATTTCCATTTACCGGGACCGCCTCTCGCTATTCGATGATGGAGCCAACAGCAACAATCACACTCCCGCGGGAGCCAGCCGAAGCTTCAGCGCCGCCCGGAAGTATTTGATCAACACCGCGGGAAGCTCGGCGACGGAGATTTGGAACCGCGTGGAAAACCCGAGCCTTTATTCCGGCTTTTGTTCGAGTGTGTATGAGGATGGCTCCCAAAACCGCCTGCTCGCTTACGCGACGATCACGGCACTGATCGGGGTGGATTCCGCCGGCAACAAGGTGTTCGATTACCGATATCCAACCATGGCGTTTTGCGGGACGATTTACAATGCGATCCCGATTCATTTGGAGAACCTGCGCTTCAACTGATGGCAACGCACATCCGCTCATCGCATGAATAACACGACTTTCTTTCCGCTGGCAGGATCACGGTCAGGTTGGATTAAGGGTTCGGCCACCCTGTTCGGCAGATACCTCCACAAGGGTCTGTTGCTGATGTCCCTTCTCCTCGCTTCGATGGTAGTTTGCCAGGGACAAAGCCTCACGGTGACGGTCTCTCCGCAGACAAAGACGGCGATTCGAGGCGACGTCGTTACCTATCAAGGAACCATCAGCAACAACGGGGCGACCTCGCTCTATCTCAACGGCGACGGCATTTTCTCTACTTTGCACGGTTTCCAAGTCCTACCCGTTACGTTCGATCTGCATCTCGACGACGCACCCTTCGTCACCGGCGCACCCGTGATCCTCAACCCAGGCCAGTCATGGTCCGGCAACCTCTTTCAGGTGACAGTGGGGATTGATGCGCCGGCGACGACCTATGATGGTTCATTCTCGGTGCTTGGAGGAACGGGCGCAGCACCCTTTAATCTGCTGGGGAACGCGACTTTCCGCCTGACCGTGCTCGGGGCGTCGCCATTTGGTGGTCCGGCCGCGCCGAGCAACCTGAGAGCAATGACCGCAGGTTCCAATATCGCACTCACCTGGACTGACCACGCCAGCAACGAGGAGGGCTTCAGCATCGAGCGATCCACCGACGGGACCACTTTCTCCGTGATCGCCCTGGTGGGTGCCGATCAGGTTCAATATGTCATCGGGGCACCGAACCCTGCCGCTGTCTATTTCTTCCGGGTCAGAGCCTTCAATAGCTTTAATACGCTGACCTATTCCGCTTACTCCAGCGTTGCTGTTGCGCAAACTGCGCCGCCTCCCGAAACGCTGATTCCGTGGAACGCCGCGGACTGGGCCTATATGAACCCGATGGGTGGCGCTTCCGGCACTCTGCCGAACCGGGCCGACGGCACCCCTGACCCGAACTTTTACACCACCTGGTATCTGCCGCAGAGCGTGTTTCCGGCACAATATGACGGCCCGACTTTCGGAGCCTCTCCGGCTTTGGTCGGCACGCCGGGCGATGCCACCACTTACGACTCGGGCGTGGGTGCCGGCCCGCTCGGGTTCGCGATCATGGATTACTGGGCTACGGCGGGTGCGGAGTTCACGGGTTGGGCCACCACGCTGACCACGCCCACGAGCGGCCAGCGATGGACGGGCTACTTCCGCAAGACCTTCACCGTCCCGGTCGGAGGGTTGCTCAGGCCGACCTTCCGTTATCTCTTTGACGACGGTGCCTATCTCTATCTCGACGGTGTGCTGATCGCGACGGTGAACATCCCTCCCGATCCCAGCGATGCGTCCAAGCCCATCGCCGACACCTTCACCCAGTTGACGACCGCCGGAGGCAACGAACTTACCTTGCAGACCATTGATCTGACCCAGCCCGCCGGCGACGTGCCGAACACCAACGCGCACATCTGGGTGCCGCAACCCAGCCTCAGCGCCGGCACCCACACCCTGGCCGTCTCGGTGCATCAGACCGCCACAACCAGCTCCGACCTCGGCCTGTCCCTCGAACTGTCCGGCCAGTCTGGGCAGCGCGTGTTCACCGTTGCGACCGACGCCTCGGCACAAGTCGCCACAAACGACACGGGCGAAATTACCATCGTGCGGACGGGAGATACCAGCGCGCCGCTGGTGGTCGGCTTCACTATCGCCGGCGGCGCAGGACAGGCCGCGTCCGGCACCCGCTACACCCTCACGCCGGGCGGCTCCACGGCCACGATCCCTCTTGGCGAAACGAGCACGACCGTCATCGTGAACCCACTGGCCGACACTGCCGTGCTCGGCACGCAATCCGTCACGCTGAATCTCGCCGCGAGCTCCGGATACGACCTCGGCACGCCCTCCTCGGCATCCGTGCAGCTCTTCGATTCGCCGGTCAACGTGTGGAAGATCCTGCAATTTGGCAGCCTGGCCGCCGCCCAGAACCCGTCTGCGGCCGACACCGCCACGCCCGCTGGCGACGGTTTGACGAACCTGCTGAAATACAGCCTCGGCCTTGCTCCGCTGGTCCCCGACGCAAACAGTGCGCCGGTTGCCGCCGTGGAAAATTTCAGCGGCACCACCCATCTGACCCTCACCTTCGCCCGCCCGCACCCAGCGCCGGGCGACATCACCTACCACGTTGAATTCTCCAGCGACCTCGCCAGTGGCATTTGGACGCCCGCCCCGCTCGTCCCCGGCTATCCGGTAATCAACGGCGCGCTGGAAACCTACAAAGCCGAAGACCCGAACCCCAGCGCCGGGCAAACGAAGGATTTCATCCGCCTGCGGGTTACACGTCCGTAACCTCGGAAGAGGGGGACTTGGTGCAAATTTTAACCTCTCGCTCCGAAACTCCGTTTTCTGAAAAGGAATGCTGGGCTGAAACTCAGGCGACTTAACACTTACAGCGGCTCGATGGTCAGCGCGCCGGTGGTCATGGTCCAGGCGTCGGCGGCGGGCATGCGTTTGAGTTCGTGGCCCGCGCCCCAGGAATCGGAGTAGAGGATTTCCTCCTTGGCGGTGTTGTAGCCGATGATCAGGCGCATGTGGCCGCCGAAGGTCTGCGGGGCGACGCCCGGCTCTTTGAAAAACCCGAGCATGACGGTCCAGAGCAGCGGGACACCGGCGTCGATGTGGGTCTGCACTTCGCGCTGGAAGCGGCTGAGGGCGGACTTGTTTTTCGTTTTCACTTCCTTGAGCACGTCGCCTTTCATCGAGCGATAGACTTCGCCGATGTCGATCATGTTGCCCTGGTCGGGAATCTCCGCGACGCCGGCGTGCTTGGCCGCGCGGTTGTAGTCGGCGATGAGTTTGAGGATGTCTTTGACGGAGTCGCCGTGCTCGACATCGCGGACGCGGACCTTGAGCCGCGCGCCGAGTTTTTTCAGCGCCTCGAGCATGGCGTCGGTGCTGGTGCCGCCGGAGGAGGAGGTGTTGGCGACCTGCGCGAGTTCGTTGGCATCCACGGCATTGCCGTAGTAGCGCATGACGCGCTCGGTGCTGGCCACGACGCAGTAGCCTTTCTGGCCCTGATCGACCATGGGCACGTCGCCGAGCCAGACATCGCCGGTGGCGGCGTCTTTTTTCACATGCGCGGGGCCGGAAAATTTCGCGTGCTGGCCGGCGGCGGCACCGGCGAGCAGGCTGGCTTTTTTCTCCGGCGCGGAGACCTTCAGCCGCACAAATTCGGCGCGGAAGGGAATGCCGCGGGTCTTCACTTCCTTGGTCTTGCTGTACTCCAGGAGGTAGCGCGCTTTGTCGGTCTGCCAGAGGAGGCCGTCGGCTTTCACGGCGCTGGTGGGGTCTTTGCCGCGGGGGGTGAATTTCACGGCGGTCAGCTTGGTGATGGCCTCGGCGGAGGTGCGGATGAGGGCGTCGAATTTTTCCTCCGACCAGTCGCCGGAATCGCCGCGGGCGTAGAGGGTGACGGTGATTTCCTTGAGCGCTTCGCCCTCGAAACGCGCGACGCTTTCCACCGCGGGCTGGCCGAAAAAGGTGAGGTCGGGCCGGGCCACGCGCGCGGAGTCGCGGGTGCTGGAGGTCCACTCGTAGCCGAGCCGCCCGGCCACGGCCATGAAGTCGTTCTGCTTCATCGTCCACAGATTCTCCGCGGAGAATAGCGGGTCGAGCGGGGCGGCGAAAGCGGACGCGGCGAGCGCGGCGAAGGCGAGGGGGAACAGGGGGAGTTTTATGGGAGGCGGGGTTGTTGTTGGGTGAGGCAGTGGAAGGCGCCGAGGCCCCAGATGAGTTCGCGGCAGTCGAGGGGGACGATTTTCCGTTTGGGAAAGGCTTTCTCCAAAACGGCGACGGCCCATTTGTCGTAGGCGTCGGCGAAGACGGGGAGGAGCACGACTTGGTTGCCGATGTAAAAATTCGCGTAGCTCGCGGGGAGGCGCTGGCCGTCGCGGACGATCTTGCGGGGCATCGGCAGGGTGTGGATTTCGAGGGGCGTGCCGTCCTCGGCGTCCATCGACCGGAGCGCGTTGAAGTTGGCCTCGAGCGGGTCGTGGTTGGCGTCGTTTTCGTCCTCCTCGGTGACGGTGACGACGGAGGTGCGGCTGACGAAACGGGTGAGGTCATCGACGTGGCCGTCGGTGTCGTCGCCCTCGATGCCGTCGCCGAGCCAGAGGATATTCGTGATGCCGAGGAAATCGCGGAGGCGCTGCTCGATGTCCTTTTGCGCGAAGTCGGGGTTGCGGTTGGGGTTGAGCAGGCAGGACTTCGTGGTCAGGAGCGAGCCCGCGCCATTCACGTCTATCGAGCCGCCTTCGAGGACCATTTTGGGAAAATAGATCGGGAGGTTTTGCTGCTCGGCGATGCGCTTGGGCACGTCGTCGTCGAAGTCGAAGGGCGGGTATTTCCAGCCCCACGCGTTGTAGTCCCAATCGACGATGGCGAGGCGCGGGTCGGCGTCGCGGGTGAGGTAGATGGGGCCGTGGTCGCGGCACCACGGTTCGTTCGTGGGGATTTGGAAAAAGGTGACGTGACCCGCTTTTACTTTCGCCGCCGCGAGGTGGCCGCGCACCAGCGCCTCGTGCTCGGCGTCGCAGACATTGATGTGGACTTTTTCCGAGCCCGCGAGCGCCCCGACCATCGCGGCAAGCGTGGGGACGATGCGCTCGTAGGAGTCGGGAAAGCTGATGCCATCGGGCCGCGGCCATGAGAGCCAGGTGGCCTCGTGCGGCTCCCATTCGGCGGGCATGCGGTAGCCGAGCGCGGCGGGCGTGGCGGGGGCGATGGTGGCGGTGTCAGACATGGTGGGGGAGGAAAATTCGAAATCCGAATATCGAAATCCGAAACAAATCCGAAATGCTGGAAAGCCGAAAAAAGAAAGGGGACGCGCCGCGGGAAAATTCGGTTTTTCTCATTTCAAAACTTTCGGATTTGTTTCGGATTTCGTGCTTCGGATTTCGGATTTTTTTCTCCTAATCGATGAATCGTTTTTGCATGTCGCCATACGCGTCGATGCGGCGGTCGCGGAAAAATGGCCAGTGCGTGCGCTGCGTGTCGAGCGCGTCGAGGTCGGCTTCGACGATGAGGATTTCCTCGGCGTCCGCCGACGCCTTCGCGACGATCTGCCCCGCCGGATCGACGACGAAACTTTGCCCCCAAAACTCGATCCCATCGCCACCGTCCGGCGCTTCGTGGCCGACGCGATTCGGCACGGCGACGTAGCAGCCATTGGCGATGGCGTGGGAGCGCTGGATGGTTTCCCACGCATCGTGCTGCCGCGCGCCGTGCTGCGCTTTCTCGCCAGGATGCCAGCCGATGGCGGTGGGGAAAAAAAGGACCTGCGCGCCAGCCAGCGCGGTCAGCCGCGCGGCCTCGGGATACCACTGGTCCCAGCAGACGCAGACGCCGATTTTCGCGTAGCGCGTCGGCCACGCGCGGAAGCCGAGGTCGCCGGGCGTGAAATAGAATTTCTCGTAGAAGAGCGGGTCGTCGGGAATGTGCATCTTCCGGTATTTGCCGAGGTATGCGCCGTCGGCGTCGATGATCGCCGCGGTGTTGTGATAGAGCCCCGCGCTCCGCTTTTCAAAAAGCGACGCGACGATGACGATGCCGCGTTCCTTCGCCAGCGCGCCCAGCGCGTCGGTGCTCGGGCCGGGGATTTCCTCGGCGAGCCGGAAGTATTTGTGATCCTCGACCTGGCAGAAGTACTGCGAGGTGAAAAGCTCCTGGAGACACACAATCTGCGCGCCGCGATCCGCGGCCTCGGCGGTTTTCGCGAGCGCCTTCGCGAGGTTTTCTCGCGGCTCCGCGGAGCAGCGCATCTGGACGAGGCCGAGGGTGACTTTGTGGGACGGCATGCGGAGAGGAGGATGCGCCGCGCGTTCGCACCGGCGAACGCGCTGACTGGAAAAAAGTGTGCGGCGCGCGGCCCGGAAAGCAATCCGTGAAATCGCCGCGCCCGCGCGGACCCCGCGGGCTTACTTGATCGAATCCGCCGCGACGATCTTGATGCTCACCACGCCCACGCGCTCCTTCGGCTTGCTCGGCTCGCCGCCGCCGCCCGAGCCGACCGGCGTGTCGCCGAGTTTTTTCAGCACGTCCTCGCCTTTGATGAGCTTGCCGAAGCAGGTGTACTTGCCGTTGAGCGCCTGCGCGTTTTCGAGGCAGATGAAAAACTGGCAGCTCGCCGAATCCGGATCCGCCGTGCGCGCCATCGAGATCACGCCGAGGTCGTGCTTCCGGTCGCTGAATTCCGCCTTCACTTTTTCGTCGGAGCCGCCCGTGCCCCACTTCGCTTCCTGGCTCGCGTCCTTGGAAAGCGGGTCGCCGCCCTGGATCATGAAGCCCTTGATGATGCGGTGAAACGCGGTGCCGTCGTAAAAGCCGCTCTTCGCGAGCTTGATGAAATTGGCAACGGTCTTCGGCGCGGTCTCGGGCCAAAACTCGACAACCATTTCACCCGCGGCGGTTTTGATGACGGCGACTTCTTTGTCCGCCGCGCGCGCGGCGGGCACGATGGCGAGGGCGGCGGTGGCGATGAGGGAGAGGAAAAGCGTTTTCATAAGGCCGGCAGATTTGCCACGCGCCCGCCGCGCTGTCACGCGGAGAAAAGCGCGCCGCGCACTTTTGATACGAGTCTGTCACGGGCGCGACGCGGAGGTTGCAAGGCGGGCTTCGGAAGCTACTATGCGCCCTCGTTATTCATGAAATTCCACGCACTTTTCCTGGCTGCAATGCTCGGGGCGGCGACGCTCCACGGGCAGACCGCCGCTTTCCCCGAGTCGAATCCGCCGGTGCTCCTCGCGCAGGCCGCGCCGACGAAAAAGGACACCGCCGTGACGGCGATCAACGACCGCGGCGCGAAAGACCCCGCGCCCGCGCCGCCCGCCACGCCGGACGACATGATGCGCATCCCCGCCGCCGGCGCGACCCCGGCGGCCGTCACCGGGCCGGTGAACGCGGTGACGCTGTGGAAGCTCGTCCAGGACGGCGGCTGGGCGATGATCCCGCTGGCCTTTCTCTCGGTGGTCACGGTGATGCTCGTGCTGGTCTATCTTTTCACCCTGCGCCGGAGCGCCATCCTCACGCCGCACTATATGAATACGGCGGACGTGCTTTTGAAAAAGCGCGACTACATCGGGCTGCTCGCCATCTCCAGCCGGCATAGCGAGGCGGTGGCGCGGGTGGTGCAGCGCACGCTGGATTTCGCGACGAAAAATCCGACGGCATCCTTCGAGGTGATTCGCGAAATCGCGGAGACCGAGGCGGGCAGCCAGGCGGCGTCGCTCCAGCATCGCACGGTCTATCTCGCGGACATCGGCATGCTCTCGCCGATGATCGGGCTGCTC
>JAYWEP010000248.1:0-16849 GCA_043779205.1 Chthoniobacter sp.
GCCGAGTGATTTGATGATATTCATGCTATTTGGTATGGTGGTTGGTTGACTGAACTTGCGTGGAAACGCACCAAATAGGGGAATCCGGACGGCGTGAAACTTGGGAGGGAAACGCCGGCGGATATGAAAAATGACCGCCCGCAGCCGGTTGAGGTCAAGACTGCCGAAAGAACCGTGCTTTGGAGGCCGCACCGGGCCTCCGCGGACTCCGCCGGACAACGAGTGTCCGGCGGAGCCGCAAGAGAAAACCGCTGGCTGTTTTAGAACGTCAGGCCGATTGCTCCGGAGAAGACGAACCGATTGTTGTCGTCCTTGTTCGTGAGCGCGGGCGCGGAGGCTTCCGCGGCATTGGTGCCTTGGTTGATGTAGGTGAAGCCGGTCGTGTATGTCCAACTGCCATAGCAAGACGGAACGAAGGCGAGCGGCACCGAGGCGGTGATGCCGGCGGAGAAGAAGCCGTAGTCGTCGCCGGCGTAGGTCTCAGATCCGAGGCCGGCCGTGAGCGGGATGGTGATCGTCAGCGGATAGGTGCCGCCTTTGCCAATAACAAAGCCGGGCGCGATGCCGACCTCGTAATACCAGCCGAGGGCGCCACCGGGGACGCCGGCGAGATTGCCAATCATGTTCTTGATGACGTTGACATGCGGGTGCAGGGCAAAGGCACCGAGGAGATCGGTGTCGTCATACGCGAGGTTCAGGCTCAAGCTGCCCGCGCGGCCGCCGCTGCTGACGAAGTCGAAATCGTACCAGCTCGGCGTCAGGGTGAAGTTCTTGGCGAACGTGATGGCGAGACCGACCGTCCAGTCGAATTCATACCAGGCAGCGAGCGAAGTGCCCGGAGTGGCCGCGGTGTGGGCCGAGTGGAGGCTCGACCAGAGTCCGGCGTTGAGTGAGACCTTGTTGAAGAACCCGGTGCCCTCGTAGAGCTTGAAGTAGAGATCGAGATAGGGTTGGGCGATGAAACCCTGGTTTTCGTTCACCACGCCGCGGGAGACGTATTCGCTGACAACGGCGAGGCCGATGTCGCCGGTGATGCAGGATTCCTTGATGGCTTCCTTGATCACCTTGGTCTCTTTGGCTGGTGTGCCGGTGCCGGCGAGGCTCGTCGAAGCGAGGGCGAGGCTGGCCAGGGTGAGCGTGCAGGCTGCTGCTAGGCTGTGTTTGGTCATGATTGGTCTTTCTTGTTGGTGGGCGTGGTTGGTGTTAGGTGGTTGCCGTTTTTTGCTCGGCGGCGCGTTCTTAGCAATCGCTCTGCCATGCGGCAAGAGTTTTTGTGAATAGCGTGCCCAGTGCTGCGGGTCTGCCGCGCCGTTCTCTGAATTTCTGGCGCGCGAGCCGTGGCAAAGATTTTCGGGAGTAATTTCCGCGCGGGCTGCCCGCTCGCGGCCTTTGCACAAAAGGCGACAGTTTGGAGTTGTTCATGAAAGAACATCGCCACCTTGCTCGGGCCTTCACACCACTTCCACCGGGCACTTCGGCAGCGCTTTCAAAAACGCGGAGCCGTAGCCTTTCGTCAAAACGCGCGGGTCGAGGATGACGACGATGCCGCTGTCCTGCCGCGTGCGGATCAGCCGCCCGACGCCCTGGCGCAATTTCAAAATCGCCTCCGGCAGCGAGTATTCGGAAAACGGGTCGCCGCCCTGCGCCTGAATCAGCTCCAGCCGCGCCTCGATCAGCGGATGATCCGGCACGGCGAAGGGCAGCCGCGTGATGATGACATTCGACAGCGCCTCGCCCGGCACATCCACGCCGCTCCAAAAACTCTCTGTTCCGAAAAGCACATGCCGGTCGTTGCGTTTGAACTCCGCGAGCAGCCGGTGCCGCGGCAGGCCCTCGCCCTGGACGAGCAGCTTGTAGTCGAGATCGTCCAGCCGCTCGCGCAGCGCGGAGGCCAGCGCGGACATGGTTTTGTAGCTCGTGAAAAGGACAAACGCGCGCCCCTTCGTCATACCGATGAAATGCTCGATGCGCTCCGCCAGCGCCGCCTCGTAACCGGCGTCGCGCGGGTCGGGCATCTTGCGCGTGATGTAGAGCCGCATCTGCCGCTCGTAGTCGAACGGGCTCCCAATCTGCCGCGCCTCCACCTCCTCCGCGCCGACGCGCGTGCGGAAATAATCCAGCGCAGCGGTGCCCACCGAGAGCGTCGCGCTCGTCATCACGCAGCAGTGCCCCTCGCGAAAAAGCAGCGCCCGCAGATGCGCCGCCACGTCCACCGGCGCGGCGTGCAGCGCGTGGAATTGTCCGGTCTTTCCCGTGCGCTCCACCCAGTACACATGATCCTCCGCGTCCTGTTTGAGAAAAGTCGCGATCCCCCCGCGCGCATCGCGCAGCCGGCGTCCGAGATCCTGCAACTCCGCCTTTGCCACCTCGTCCTCCATGCCCTTCAGCGTCTGCACCACCAGCGTCTGCACTTTCGCCAGCTCCGCCGTCAGCGAGTCCTCCACGAAATCCGGCTGCCGCACGCGAAACTCGCGCCCCTTTTTGAAATCCGCCCGCGTCCCCACCTTGTCGAAAAACGTGTCCACCTTGAGCAGCAATTCCGCCGTCGCCTTCACCCCATCCACATTGCGATGAACCTGAAACAGACCCTTCTTCGTCTCCGGGTTGTAAAGCCGCCGCAGCGCATAGCGCAGCCCGTATTGCGACACCCCGAGCCCGATCATCTTCCCCGCCACACCCTCGACCGTGTGCGCCTCGTCGAAGATTACGAAATCATTGGCAAACAAATACCCGCTCCCTTCCTCCTGCTCCGAGAGCCCGCCGAGGTTCATGAAAAAAAGCGTGTGATTCATCACCACCACATCCGCGCTCAGCAGCCGCTTGCGCGCCGCCTGGTAAAAGCACTTCGGATTCGTTCCGCAGCCTTTCGCCGTGCAGATGTGCTGCTCGCTGCAAACCAGGCTCCACACATGCGAGTCCGGCTCCACGGCGAAATCGCTGAGCGTCCCGTCCTTCGTCGTCTGCGCCCATTCCCAGATGCGATCCAGCTCCGCCTGCTCCGGCGAAGTGAACAGCTCCCCCGCATTTGCCCGCGCCCGTTCCAGTCGCAGCGGGCAGAGGAAATTCGCCCGCCCTTTCCACAGCATCGCCTCGAACTCCACCGGCAGCACCTTCTGCAAAATCGGGATGTCCTTATACACGAGCTGCTCCTGCAGATTGATCGTGTAGGTCGAAATCACCGCCTTCTTTTTCTGCTCCAGCGCCCACAGCACCGCCGGCACCAGATACGCCAGCGACTTCCCCACGCCCGTCCCCGCCTCGACCACCAGATGCCGCTCCTCGCTCAGCGCCCGCGCCACCGCCACCGCCATGTCCTGCTGCTCCGCGCGGTATTCAAAATTCTTCGCCTGCGCGAGCAGCCCCGTCTCCGAGAAAATCTCCCCCACCTTCTCGGCGAAGGAACTGCCCGCGGGAGTTTCGGAAAGTGAAATCATGAGCCGCGCATCCTCTGCGCACCCGCCCCGCGCGGCAAGCCCCGCACACGTTTTCAGAATCGGCTCTTTTGAAAACGCAGAGACGCAGAGGCGCAAAGGCCGCAAAGATCGGAATGCCGGGCGCTACCGAATGGTTTGCGGGATTTCGCAGCCTGTCTTCCTCTGCGACCTTTGCGCCTCTGCGCCTCTGCGTTTTTAAGAAAATTCCAACTGCATCGTTCCCGCTAAGCCGCGATCATTTCGCGAATTAACCCATCACCCATGCCCGACTTCGCCTGCCCCGACTTCCACCGCGCCCTGACCCGCCGCCACGCGCTCAAGGTCGGCGGCCTCGGCCTGCTCGGCCTCGCCATGCCGCAGATGCTCCGCGCCGAAGCACTCGCGAGCGCCACCAAACTCAAAGCCCGCGCGAAGTCCGTCATCTTCCTTTTCCAATGGGGCGGCCCCTCGCACATCGACATGTTCGACATGAAGCCCGACGCACCCGAAGGCATCCGCGGGCCGCACAAGCCCATCGCCAGCAAGGCCGACGGCATCCAGGTCTCCGAGCATCTGCCGAAGACCGCGCAGATCATGGACAAGGTCACGCTCATCCGCTCAATGACGCACACCATGAAGAATCACAACTCCGCCGGCTATTACGCCCTCACCGGCCACGCCCCGCCGACCGACGATCAGCGTCTCCGCGATTCCCTCGATCTCTTCCCCGGCTACGCCTCCATCGTGGACAAATTCGCCCCGCTCCCCGGCGAAATGCCCACCGCCATCTCCTATCCCTACATCATCGGCGACGGCTCGATCACGCCCGGCCAGCACGCCAGTTTTCTCGGCAAAACCCACGACCCGCTCACTGTCCTCCAGGACCCAAACTCGCCCGCCTTCACCCTGCCCGAGCTGAGCCTGCCCGACGGCCTGCCCTTCGAGCGCCTGCAAGCGCGCCGCGGCCTCCAGCAGCTCATCGACCAGCAGGCCCGCATGCTCGATTTCTCCGCGCAAGCCCGCGGCCTCGACTCCTACTACGAGCGCGCCATCGGCATGCTGCAATCGCCCAAACTCCGCGAAGCCTTCAACCTTTCCGCCGAGCCCGAAGTCATCCGCGAGGCTTATGGGCGCACGAGTTACGGCCAAAGCTGCCTGCTCGCCCGGCGGCTCGTCGAGGCGGGGACAAAGTTCGTCACCGTCTATTTCTCCGACCAAATCGGCGGCCAGAGCACCGAGCGCGGCGGCTGGGACACCCACGGCTTCAACGACACCCGCATGTTTCCCATCGTCGAGAAATACCACCTCCCCATCACCGAGCAGACCCTCCCCACGCTCCTCAACGACCTCGACCAGCGCGGCCTGCTCGACACCACCCTCGTCGTCTGGATGGGCGAGTTTGGCCGCACCCCGCAGATCAACAAAAACGTCTCCCGCGACCACTGGCCGCAATGCTACACCACCCTCCTCGCCGGCGGCGGCGTGAAGCGCGGCTTCGTCTATGGCGCGTCCGACAAAACCGGCGCCTACCCCGCCGAAGACCCCGTCCGCCCCGAAGACCTCGCCGCCACCATCTACTACGCCCTCGGCATCGACCCCCACACCGAGATGCGCACCGCCGCCAACCGCCCCGTGCTCATCTCGGATGGCAAACCGGTCACCGGCATTTTCGCGTGATGCGCGGAGACGGTCTGCGAAAATAGCTTGGGCTTCAGCCCAAAGTCCGTGCCGCTTTGGGCTGAAGCCCAAACTACTTTGTCGTCGCGACCCTTGCCCAGGCCCGCGCGTCCCCGCATCCTCCGGCCGCCGTGCGCGCCGCCCTCGAAGACTTCATCCTTTATCTCGCCACCGAGCGCGGCCTGTCCGTGAATTACCAGCTCTCCACGCGCCTCTCGCTGGAAGGTTTCGCGCTCTGGCTGGAGCGGCGCAAGCTCGCGGTGGCGATGGGGCAGCCCGCGCTCGACGCACTGCTGAAAAACGGCGACGAACCTCCGCCCGTCGAGACCGACCCGCGCGCGCTCACGCTCGACGACATCGGCGCCTACCTCGCGCATAAAAAGCGGCTCGGGCTTTCTGCCGCGTCGATCAAACTCGTCGTCGTCGCGATCAAGATTTTCTTCCGCTGGCTGCACGCGCGGAAGCGCATCGCGCACGACATCGCCGAAAATCTCCCGCTCCCGCGCACCGAGCGCTACCTGCCGGAGACGATGAACGAACTCCAGACCGACCAGCTCCTCGAAGGCATCCCGGTCAACGCCCCGCGCGGCCTGCGTGACCGCGCGATCCTCGAGCTGCTCTACGCCAGCGGCCTGCGCGTCTCCGAGCTGGTCAATGCGCGGCTGGAGTATTTCGACATGGAAAACCGCATTATCCGCGTGGTCGGCAAGGGCAGTAAAACGCGGCTCATCCCCGTCGGCCAGAAAGCGTGCGAGGCCATCCGCACGTATCTGGAAAAGGAGCGCCCCGGCATGGTGCAAAAGCGCACCGGCGGGGAAATCTTCCTCTCCGCGCGCGGCACGAAGCTGAGCACCGTGCGCATCTGGCAGATCGTGAAAGCCGCCGCGCGTCTCGCCGGGCTCGACCTGAATGTCTATCCGCACCTCCTCCGCCACAGCTTCGCCACGCATCTGCTGAGCAATGGGGCCGACCTCCGCATCATCCAGGAAATGCTCGGCCACGCCGACATCTCGACCACGCAGATTTACACCCACGTCGATCAGCAGCGTTTGAAAGCCGTCCACCTCCGCTTCCACCCCCGCGCGAAATAGCCAAGCCCGCGTGGCGCGGACGCCTTCGTCCGCGGTTGTCCGACGGACGCCCCGTCCGTCGTGGTTCGGCGGACGAGGCGTCCGCCGGACGCTCACGGACGCGGGCGTCCGCGCCACGCGGGCTGGGCGCGCTACAGCCGCGCGAGTTCGGCGGCGACGGCGGCGAGGCGCTCGCGCACGCCCGGCGGCAGCGCCCGATGCAGCACCGCCAGCAGCACGCCGGGGCGCGCGAAGATGCTGATGGCCGCTTGATCGCCGTGCAGCGTGCAGTTTTCCAAAGCGCCGATGGGGAGCGCGCCGGCGTCATGCAGCCGGGCGGCGGCGGCTTGGAGCGCCGCGAGGTCGAAGCCCGCCGGCACGTCCCCGGCGAGCGCCGCGTCCCCGCGCCATTCGAGGGCGCACGCGCGGACGCCGGGCAGCGCGGCGGTGTGGCGGCTGACGGCGGCGAGGTCGAGGGTTTCGTCCGTCATGAAAAGCGCCTGGAGGGCTTCCTGCGGAAAGCGCGGCGGGGCTTCCGGCGCGGGAGCCGTTTCCACCGGCAGGCTCGGAAGGCTGGAAACAAGCGGCTCGGGCGGGTGCGCGGAGGCCGCGAAGAGGGTGGGCGGCGGCACGAGGAGCGGGCGCACGACGGGCGGCGGATGAATGTGGATGGCGGGCGCGGGCGTCTCCTCCACGGCGGCGGGCGCAGGATGATGAACGTGGTTTTCCAGCGGAGCCGGGGCGGCAGGCTCGGCGGCGATCTGCGGCGGAGGCGGGGCGGGCATCGCGGGAAGTTCAGCGGTCGTCTCCGGCGCGGGCGGTTCTTCGCGGGGCGGCGGCGAATCCTTTGCCGGAGCCTCTTCCGGGGCGGCCGGCCCCGGCGGACGACCGCGCAGCAGGCCGATTTGCTCGACCAGCTTTTGCAGCGGCAGCCGGATTTCCGAGTCGTCGCCGGGGGCGATTTCCCGCGCGAAAACATCCGGGCACAACGCGGCGATTTTCGAGAGCGGCACGGCGGCGCGACCGCGCGCGATGTCGGCGGAGAGGTCGTCCACGGCAAAGCGCAGCTCGCGGCTCGCATCGTGCAGGCCGGCCTGGAGGAGCTGCGTGGGAATGCGCGAAAGCACGTCGCCGAGCGTGAGCACGATCTCGTGGCCGTGCTTTGGCGGCGGCGGCGTTTTCGTACCGGGCGCGGCGGGCCGGATCGGCGGATACAGGCCGCCGCCGCCGCGCGGGCCAAAGTCTTTCGGATGCAGAAACGCGCCCGGATCGGGCACCGCGCCCGCGTGCTCGCCGTTCCCGCCCGCTCCCTTTCCCCCTTCGCCCATCTTTTCGTCGCTTGGTTTGAGTTTGAAAAGGTGGTCGAGAAATCCCATGGGTCGCTAGTGGTCGTCTGAGGTGCTCCTCAGAACTTCCTCCAACGTGGTAATTCCCTCCCGCGCTTTGTCAATCCCGACCATCCGCAGCGTCTTCATGCCCTCGCTGATCGCCTGGTTTTTCACCACCGCCGCGGAGGCGCGCTTGATGATGAGCCGGCGGATTTGCTCGGAAACAGGGAGCACTTCGATGATCGCCGCGCGGCCCATGTAGCCGCGGCGTTTGCAGCGGTCGCAGCCGACGCCGTGGTAAAAGGTGGTGCCTTCGTCCTCGATGCCGAGCCGCTGAAACAATTCCTTCTCCGGGTGAAATTCTTCGCGGCAGTTCGGGCAGATTTTGCGGACGAGCCGCTGCGCGCAGGTCAGCAGGATCGAGGACGCGATGAGGAAAGGCTCGATGCCCATGTCGTCGAGCCGCGAGATCGCGCCGGCGGCGTCATTGGTGTGCAAAGTGGAGAGCACCTGATGGCCGGTGAGCGCCGCCTTCACGGCGATGTCGGCGGTCTCATTGTCGCGAATCTCACCGATCATCACGATGTCCGGATCCTGGCGCAGGATGGAGCGCAGGGCGTCGGCGAAGCTCAGGCCGATGTCCGCTTTCACCGCGACCTGATTGATGCCCTGAAGCTGATATTCGATCGGGTCTTCGACGGTGACGATGTTGTACTCGGGGCTGTTGAGTTCGCTGAGCACGGAGTAGAGCGTCGTCGTTTTCCCCGAGCCGGTGGGGCCGGTGACGAGGATCATGCCGTGCGGGGCGTCGATGGCTTTTTTGAAAGTGCCGAGCGTGTACTCGTCCATGCCGAGCGCATCGACGGACGCGGAGAGCGCGCCCTTGTCGAGCAGACGGATGACGATTTTTTCGCCATAGACGGTCGGCAGAATGGAGATGCGCAGATCGACTTCCTTGCCCGAAACGCGGATGCGGAAGCGGCCATCCTGCGGCAGGCGGCGCTCGGCGATGTCGAGGCCGGCGAGGATTTTGATGCGCGAGGCGATGGGCATCTGCAGCGCCTTCGGCGGCGAGCTGGCCTCGATGAGCGAGCCGTCCACGCGGTAGCGCAGCCGGAACTGCTTCTCGAACGGTTCGAGATGGATGTCCGACGCCTTTTCCTTGAGCGCCTGGACGAGGATGAGATTGACGATTTTGACGACGGGCGCGTCTTCGCTTTCCACCGCGAGCCGGTCGAGGTCGATCTCCTCGCGGTTGATTTTCACCTCCTCGACATTGGCCGCTTCCTGCGCGGCGTCCTTGAGCACCTGGTCCATCTGCGCACTCGCGCTGCTCACCCCGCTGAGCGCCTCGATGACGCTGCGCTCGGTCGTGATCATCGGGATGATCTCGAGCTTGGTGCGCTGCCGCAGATCGTCGAGTGCGAGCACGTTCAGCGGGTCGGCCATCGCCACGAAAAGCTTGTTCCCGAGCCGGCACACCGGCGCGAGTTTGTACTGGCGGGCCATTTCCTTGGGCACGAGATCGGCGATGTCCTCGGGCACACGGATTTTGGAAAGATTGACCGGCGGCACGTCGAGGCAGCGGCCCATGGAAATGACCATGTCCTGCTCGGTGACGTACTGTTTGTCGGTCAGCAGCTTGAGCAGCCGCCCGCCCTGTTTCTTTTGCAACTCGGTGACCTCCGCGAGCTGGCTCGGGAGGAGGAGTCCGTCCTCGATGAGGACATCGGCGATGCGTTCTCCGAAAGATTTGATGCTCATTTTTCGATCCGGTAAGTCTCTTTCAGCACGCGGAAAATCGCGGCCGGCGTGGCGAGGTGCCATTGCACGTTGTAGTCGAGCACCTGCTGCACGGCTTCCTTGCCCACGGCGTCAAAGGGGTTCGCCATCGCGATCATGACCGTGCGGCTCATCATGTCGAAAGGCATGATCAGCCGCCCGATGGTCAGGCTCTCCGGCAGCATGCGGACGATCGCGCGGTCGATGTCGTAGTAGTCGAGCGGCGCAAAGGCGAACTTCGAGCGGTCGATGATCCCGCCGAGCAGGTAGTCGATTTCATACGAACCGCGGCGGCTGATTTCGTCGATCAGCGAGCTGGCGAGGACATTGGGCGGAAGGTCTTTGTTTTTCTTCTGCACCCGGTCGAGCGCGGAGGTGACGATCTCCTCGGTCACGAGGCGATGCTGGATCAGGATTTTCGCCAGCGCCTCGTTGCCGTCGTCGGCGAGCGCGAGCTTGGTCGCGAGGATGCGATCCTGGCCGGACATGCCGGCCCCGCTGTCCCGCCGGAGCGTGGCGGCGGTCGCCATGAGGGTGCCGCTGTCGGAAACGGCGGCGCGGAAATCGAGATCGATGCCCGCCGGCGGGGCGATGGTGCCGGGTGTCGTGCCTTGCGACGGCTTGAGCTGGCCGCTCTTTTGCAGCTTCTCCTCGACCTCGCTCAGCGCGGCGATGATCTCCGGGTTGTCCGGCGCTTTTTGCAGGATACCCTCGTACTCCAGCATGGCCGCGGAATACTGCCCGATCTCCACATAGGTGTCCGCGAGCTTGCGCGAGATGGTCAGAAAATCCGCGTCCCGCCCCACGCGCTGATAGGCATCCTTGAGAATTTCCATCGACTGGCAGTCCTGCGGATTGGCCTGCGTGATGACCTCGAACATCTCGATGGTCTGGACGATCTGCTCCCGCTCTTCGGAGGAGATTTGCGACGGGCTGGCGACAAGTTGCATAGGCGGTGGACGGTTTAGCTAAAACCGTGCCTTGGCCCCTCATTCTCCTAAAATTGACAGCCGCAACATGAGACGAAAATGGGCGGCTCTCGAAAACTCCCGGCGGACGGCCTCATGCTTGCGGCGGCGCTGCGTAGTTTTGCCAAGGGGATCACGAGTCGTTCTCTGCATGGCGTTTCCTCGTTGCGCTGCGCACTACGAATTCATTGACTCCCGCCATGAGCGACGTCACCCAGCTTCTCTCCGCCATTCAGCACGGTGAGCCGAGCGCCTCGAATGAGCTGCTCACGCTCGTTTATGGCGAATTGCGCCGCCTGGCCGCGGCAAAGATGGCGCGCGAGCAGCCCGGCCGGACGCTCCAGCCCACGGCGCTGGTGCATGAAGCCTGGCTGCGGCTCGTGGACAGGGACGGGCGGGCCCGCTTTGCCAACCGCGCGCACTTTTTCGCGGCAGCGGGAGAAGCCATGCGCCGCATCCTCGTCGAAGCCGCGCGACGAAAGAACGCGATTCGGCGCGGCGGCTGCCCGGCCATGCTCGATGTGGATGAAATCGAAATCGCCGCGCCGCTCGCGGATGACGAACTGCTCGCCGTTCACGAGGCTCTCGACTGCCTCGCCGCGCACGACGCGCAGAAAGCGGAACTCGTGAAATTGCGTTACTTTGTCGGCCTGAGCATCGAGGAAACTGCCGCGGCGCTGGAGATCAGCGAACGCACCGCCAAGCGCCACTGGGCCTACGCCCGCGCCTGGCTGATCGACGCGCTGCGGACAGCCTGAGCGAAGTATTTTTCCAAAGTCCGGCCCTTTCGCCCGTGGAATTGCGCATGGTCATTACAGATGCCTTCCCTACCACCCTCAGATCCGTCACCCGAGCGGGTCGAAGCCATCTTCCACGCCGCGCTCGAAATCCCCGACCGCGCCGCGCGTGAGGCCCTCATCGCCGCCGAGTGCAAAGACGATCTCGTCCTTGAAATGCGCGTGCGCCGGCTGCTCTCCGCGCACGACGAGGGCGGCCTGCTGACGGTGGACACGCCGCTCTCCCCGGAAATGGCTGCGGAGCTGGCGCGACTCAAGCCCGAGCAGGACGGCGAGCAAATCGGCAACTACAAGCTCCGCGAGCAGATCGGTGAAGGCGGCTTTGGCACCGTCTGGGTGGCCGATCAGGAGAGGCCGATCCAGCGCCGCGTGGCCCTCAAGATCATCAAGCTGGGCATGGACACGAAGGAGGTCATCGCGCGCTTTGAGCAGGAGCGCCAGGCGCTCGCCCTGATGGATCATCCAAACATCGCCAAAGTTCTGGACGCCGGTGTGACCCAGTTCGGGCGGCCCTACTTCGTCATGGAACTGGTTCGCGGGATCAGGATCACCGACTACTGCGACCAGGCGAAACTTCCCACCGCCCAGCGGCTCGATCTTTTCATCCAGGTCTGCCACGCCGTGCAGCACGCGCATCAAAAAGGGATCATCCACCGCGACCTCAAACCCTCGAACATCCTCGTCACCCTGCACGACGGCGCGCCCGTGCCCAAGGTCATCGACTTCGGCATCGCCAAGGCCATGCAGCAGCGGCTCACCGACCTCACCATCTACACCCGCTTCGAGCAGATGATCGGCACGCCGCTCTACATGAGCCCCGAGCAGACCGAGATGAATGGGCTCAACATCGACACCCGCAGCGACATCTATTCCCTCGGCGTGCTCCTCTACGAACTGCTCGTCGGCGTCACGCCCTTCGATCCCAAGGAGTTGATGAAAGCCGGTCACGATGAAATGCGCCGCGTCATCCGCGAGCAGGAGCCGCCGAAGCCCTCGACGGCCTTGAGCACCATGGTGGCGGAGTTGCGGACCACCGTCGCGCAGCACCGCCAGTCGGATCCGGCGCGGATGGCCGGGCAGCTCCGCGGCGATCTCGATTGGATTGTCATGAAGGCGCTGGCGAAAGACCGCGCGCGCCGGTACGACACCGCGAATTCTTTTGCCGAAGACATCCGGCGGCATCTCACCAGCGAACCGGTCGTCGCATGTCCCCCGAGCACCGCCTACGTGTTCCAGAAATTCGTGCGTCGGCACCGGACCGCATTCGCCGCCGGCAGCGCCATCGTGCTGGCGTTGCTCGCCGGGATTGCCGTCAGCAGTTGGCAGGCAGTGCGCGCCACGCGCGCGGAGCAAGCTTCTGCGGAAGAGAGCATCAAGGTGGAAACCGAACGCGACCACGCGCGCAAGGCCGAGCAGGAGGCCAAGGATCAACGGCAACTGGCAGATACAGCGCGGGGAAACGCCGAGCACAATCTCTACGCGGCGAGCATGAACCTGGCTCAAGCGGATTGGGAGCAAGCCAACATTAGCCGGTTGCACGGAATCTTCGAAGAGACCCGCACATATCCGAATCGAGGTTTCGAATGGTATTACTGGCAGCGGCAGACTCACCTGGATTTGCGCACACTGCGGGGACATGAGGACCGGGTCTTGTCGGTTGCCTTTTCCCCCGACGGACGGCGGGTCGTAACAGGGAGCGAGGACAAGACAGCCAAGGTCTGGGACGCGCAGACAGGCCGTGAACTGCTCACCCTCAAGGGGCATACAGAATCGGTCTCATCGGTTGCTTTTTCTCCCGATGGCCGGCGGATTCTCACGGGTAGCGACGACGCAACGGCCAAGGTCTGGGATGTGGAGACGGGCCGTGAACTGCTTACCCTCAATGAACTACTTACGGGAGATACATCATCGTCGGTCAAGTCGGTTGTCTTTTCCCCAGATGGCCGACGGATTCTTACGGGCACTTTCGACAAAATCGCCAATGTCTGGGATGCGGAGACAGGCCGTGAACTACTCACCCTCAAGGGGCATACAGAAATGGTCAACTCAGTTGCCTTTTCCCCCGATGGCCGGCGGATTCTCACGGGTAGCTGGGACCATACTACCAAGGTCTGGGACGCGCAGACAGGCCGTGAACTGCTCAGCCTCAAGGGGCATACAGAATCGGTCTCGTCGGTTGCCTTTTCCCCCGATGGTCGGCGGATTCTCACGGGCAGCCGGGACAATACGACCAAGACGTGGGACGCGGAGACGGGTCGTGAACTGTTTATCCTCAAGGGCCATACATCACCGGTCTCGTCGGCTGCCTTTTCCCCCGATGGCCGGCGGATTCTCACGGGTAGCTGGGACAAGACCGCTAAGGTGTGGGACGCGGAGACCGGCCGTGAACCGCTCACCCTCAAGGCACATACATCCCTTGTCTCGTCGGTTGCCTTTTCCCCCGATGGCCGGCGGATTCTCACGGGCAGCGCCGACCAAACCGCCAGGGTGTGGGCTGCGGAGACAGGCCGTGAACTGGTTACCCTCAAGGGGCATACTGGGATAGTCTGGTCGGTGGCCTTTTCCCCTGATGGCCGGCGGATTCTTACGGGTAGCAACGACAAAACCGCGAAGACGTGGGACGCGGAAACGGGCCGTGAATTGCTTACCCTCAAGGGGCATACAGGACTGGTTTGGTCGGTGGCCTTTTCCTCGGATGGCCGGCGGATTCTTACGGGCAGCGACGACCAAATCGCCAAGGTTTGGGACACGGAGACGGGCCGGGAACTGCTCACCCTCAAGGGGCATACAGAATCGGTCTCGTCGGTTGCTTTTTTCCCAGATGGCCGACGGATTCTCACGGGGAGTCGGGACAAAACGGCCAAGGTCTGGGACGCGGAGACGGGGCACGAACTTCTCACCCTCAAGGGGCACAAAGACGCGGTCGGGTCGGTTGCGCTTTCTCCCGATGGCCGGCGGATTCTCACGGGTAGCGACGACGCAACGACCAAGGTCTGGGACGCGGAGACAGGCCGGGAACTGCTCACGCTTAAGGGGCATGATCGAGCGGTCAGGTCGGTTGCCTTTTCTCCCGATGGCCGGCGGATTCTCACGGGTAGCTGGGACAAGACTGCTAAGGTGTGGGACGCGGAGACAAGCCGTGAACTGCTTACACTCAAGGGGCATACTGCGGAAGTCTGGTCGGTTGTATTTGCCCCCGATGGCCGACGGATTCTCACGGGTAGCGACGACGCAACGGCCAAGGTGTGGATGATGGCTTCTCCCGAAGAAGTGGAAGCGTGGCAGAAAGAGGAAGAGGCCGACGAACCGAAGCACCCATAGCGGGTGGCGTTTCGTCCGGCACAAGATACTCGGTTCCGTTGGGTGGATGAATTTGGTGCCCATCCGTGACTCAACGAGGTGCTCCGCAAAGGTTGAGCGAAATATTTTCGCGGGAACTGGCCCTTTTGTCCGCGGAATTGCGCATGTCCGTGCAGATGCCTTTCATCCCGTCCACAAATCCGCCAGCCGGGCGCGTCGCCGCGGTCTTCCCTGCCGCGCCCGCGCTCTCGCGCTGCACGGAGCGTGAGGCCGTCATCAGTGCCTGGCCACCGCCTGCGGCGCGGATGAGGAACCATTTTGGCAAAATCCAACCCGCCCTGGGAGGTGCGGCGGGAAGGATCGTGGTTCTCCGGGAGTCGGACGCCGGGCGGAAGCCCCGGCTCCCGGAAATCGCCGCTTCGCCGCGACGGAGTCTTCCCCGCCGGGGAGGGAAGTCCCGGCGCTTTGGACAAAGTCCTTTCCGTTTCGGACAAAGGCTTCTTCGTCCCCGGCAATACCTTCTCCGTGCCGGAGTCGGTTTTTCCCAGCGGGACAAAGGCTTGTCCCCTCGTGATCAAGCTCCAGCTTGGTAACGCCCTTGTCTGCGAAGCTCCGCTTCGTCGGCAGCCTACGGAGACGGCGCGCGGTCTTAGCCGCCGTGCGCGTCGAAGCAGGAGCTTCGGGGACTGGGTGCGTGTCCAAGCAGGAGCTTGGGCACGAGAACAAAAAACCCGTTGCACCGTTTCCACCGCGCGCTTATACGGCTCGCGTGAATTTTTTCCAGCACTGGTGGCACATCTGAAGACGGGCTCGCGCCCGGCGTAACTCGACGCCGGCGCAGTCGTCGCCAACCGTGCGCCGCACTTCCACCGCCCGACGATTCCCGCAACGGATCGCCGGGCTTTTTCTTTTTCACGACCCCACCACGCCATGAATCTCCCACCGCTCAAATACAATGCCGACGGCCTCATCCCCGCGATCGTCCAGGACGCGAAAACGCACCGCGTCCTGATGATGGCGTGGATGAACGCCGCATCGCTCGAAGCCACGCTGCGCACCGGCTGCATGAACTACTGGAGCCGTTCGCGGCAGAAATTCTGGCTCAAGGGCGAGACCAGCGGGCACACCCAAAAGGTCGTCCGCTGGGCCGCCGACTGCGACGCCGACACGCTCCTTTTTTTCGTCGAGCAGACCGGTGGCGCCTGCCACACGGGCTACGAGAGCTGCTTCTTTCAGACGTTCACGCCGGATGGAACGCCTGTGGAGATCGTGGAAAGCAAGGTCTTTGACCCGGAGAAGGCATATAACAGTTAGCATTTAGGATTTAGGATTTAGCATTTGCTCCCAAATCGCTCCCCCACCCACGCGCGCAGCGCCGCACTTCCAAATGCTAAATGCTCAATCTCAAATGCTAAATTCCATGCCTCCACTCCACCCGTCGCCCGCGGAGTTCCGCGAGCTGGCGAAACGCGGGAACACCATCCCCGTCTATACCGAACTCATCGCCGACGCGGAGTCGCCCGTCTCCGCTTTCCAAAAGATCGACGACGGCGGCTACTCGTTTCTTTTCGAGTCCGTCGAGAAGAGCGACCAGGCCGGGCGCTACTCGTTCGTCGGGGCGCAGCCGCGGCTCACGTTTGAGAGCCGCGGGCGGACGATTCGCATTGTGGAAAGCGGCGTCGCCCGCGAGTTCGAGACCGCGCGCGATCCGCTGCACGAACTCGAAACGCTGATGCAGCGCTTCACCTTCGTCCCCTCGCCGGCCTTGGAGGAATCAAGGTTCGCGGGCGGTGCCGTCGGCTATCTCGGCTACGACATGGTGCGCTTTTTCGAGCCCACCATCGCCGCGCCACCGCCGGACGACCTCGGCCTGCCCGAGAGCTTTTTCTTCCTCGCGGAGACCGTCCTCATCTTCGACCACCGCACCCGCCGCCTGCGCATCGTCGCGAATGCCTTCGTCGAAAACGACCCCGATGCCGCCTACGCCGTCGCCGCGGAAAAGATCGCCGCGCTTGCTGCGAAGCTGAACCAGCCCACGCATCTCCCGCCCATCTACACCGATCGCGAATCCCCGCCGATCACACCCACCGCCAACACCACGCGCGACGAATACATGCAGATGGTCCGCGACGGCATGGAATACATCCGCGCGGGCGACATCTTTCAATTCGTCCCCTCGCAGCGTTTCGAGACCGACTACACCGGCGACCCGCTCACGCTCTACCGCGCGCTGCGTTTCGTGAATCCGTCGCCTTACATGTTCTGCATGAAATTCGCGGGCCAGTTCGCGCTCGTCGGCAGTTCGCCCGAGGTCCACGTCCGCGCGATCAACGGGCGCATCGACATCCGCCCCATCGCCGGCACCCGC
The DNA here is from genome assembly GCA_043779205.1 of Chthoniobacter sp. Taxonomy (GTDB): domain Bacteria; phylum Verrucomicrobiota; class Verrucomicrobiia; order Chthoniobacterales; family Chthoniobacteraceae; genus Chthoniobacter. Next base: position 16,704 of record JAYWEP010000248.1, read on the forward strand.
CGCCGCGGCGTAAATGCCGCCGAGGACGAAGCCAACTCCGCCGAACTCCTCGCCGACCCGAAGGAGCGCGCCGAGCACCTCATGCTCGTCGATCTCGCCCGCAACGACGTGGGCCGCGCCGCCGAGTTTGGCAGCGTGCAGGTCAG
>JAYWEP010000249.1:0-4382 GCA_043779205.1 Chthoniobacter sp.
TCACAGCGGTGTGGCTGCGTGGGGCATCGCGATCACTCCGCCGAGACCCCGCAGAACTTATTCCACCGTCACGCTCTTCGCCAGATTGCGCGGCTTGTCCACGTCGCAGCCCAGATGCACGGCCGTGTGGTAGGCGAGGAGCTGGAGCGGGATCGCGGTGAGGATCGGCGAGAGAAAGTCCGGGCAGGCGGGGATGTAGATCACGTCGTCGCAGATTTTCGCGAGCTTCGTGTTCCCCTCCGTCCCAATCGCGATGACCGGCCCCTGCCGCGCCTTCACTTCCTCGATGTTACTGATGTTCTTATCCAGCACGCTGTCATCCGGCGCGATGAACACGCTCGGCACCTCCGGCGAAATCAGCGCGATAACCCCGTGCTTCAACTCCGCGCTCGGGTGACCGCTCGCGTGGATGTAACTGATCTCTTTCATCTTCAGCGCGCCCTCCAGCGCCACCGGGTAGTTGAACTGCCGGCCGAGGAACATCATCGAGTGCGCCCCGCTGTACTTCTCCGCGATCTTCTTGATGTGATCCGTCTGCGCGAGGATGCGCGCGATCTTTGCCGGCAGCGCTTCCAGCTCATTGATGATCGCCAGCCCCTCCGTCGTGCTCAGATGCCGGATGCGTCCCAGCAGCAGCCCGATCAAGGTCAGGATCGTCACCTGCGACGTGAAGGACTTAGTCGCCGCCACCCCGATCTCCACCCCGGCGTGCATGTACACGCCGCCGTCGCTTTCGCGCGCGATCGTCGAGGCCACGTTATTGCAAATGCCGAGCGTCTTGTGCCCCTTGCGCTGGCTCTCGCGCAGTGCCGCCAGCGTGTCGGCGGTCTCGCCGCTTTGGCTCAGGCAAAAGACCAGCGTGTTCGTCGGCAGCGGCATGTTCCGGTAGCGGAATTCGCTCGCGAATTCGATCTCCACCGGCACATGCGCCAGCGCCTCGATGATGTACTCCCCCACCATCGCCGCATGGCTCGCCGTGCCGCAGCCCGTGAGGATGATCCGCTCCACATTGCGCAGCTCCGTGGAGGTCATCTCCAGCCCGCCCAGCACCGCCGTGGCCTCCTCGCGGCTGAGCCGCCCGCGCATCGCGTCGAGCACCGTCGCCGGCTGCTCGTAGATTTCCTTGAGCATGAAATGCGCGTAATCGCCCTTGCTCACATCCTCCTCGGTCATCTCCACCTTCGTCACCTCAAAGCCGCTCGCCCCGCCGAGCAGACTCGTGATTTCAAACTCCTCCCGCGTCAGCGCCGCGATGTCGTAGTCCTTCAGGTAGATCGCATCCCGCGTGTAGGACACGATCGCGCTCACATCGCTCGCAAAGAAATTCTCCCCCTTGCCGATCCCCAGCACCAGCGGGCTCCCGCGCCGCGCACCCACCAGCACATCCGGCACATCGCGGTGCAGCATGATGATCCCATAAGTCCCCACCACCTGCTTCAGCGCCACCCGCAGCGCCTCGATCAGCCGGCCTTTCGTCGGCTCCCCGCCCGCCGCGTCATAGGCCTTGCCCACGAGATGCGCCAGCACCTCGGTGTCCGTCTGACTTTGAAAAGTATGCCCCTCCCGCACCAGCGCCTCCTTCAGCACCGCGTAGTTTTCGATCACCCCATTGTGGCAGAGGAAAAGCTTCCCGCTCTGGTCCGCGTGCGGGTGCGCATTGGCATCCGTGACCCCGCCATGCGTGGCCCAGCGCGTGTGCGAGATGCCCATCGTCCCCGTCGGCGGCGACTCCTTGATCAGCTCCGCCAGATTGGCGATCCGCCCCACCTTCTTGCGCAGCTCCACCTTCCCATCCTCGAAAATCGCCAGCCCCGCCGAGTCATAGCCGCGATACTCCAGCCGTCGCAACCCATCGAGGAGGATGGGGACTGCCTGGGATTTGCCGATGTAGCCGATGATTCCGCACATAGATTTTGGATGGGTGAAAGGTGTGAGCGCGCACCGTGGCAGAGAGCCTCCGCGAGGGCAAGCGCGCCGACAATCCCGGGGTCGGCGATGGGCTCACAAAAACCCGCCCGAATGATGCGGGACTTCCGCTCTTTCCGCGCACTTTCCCCGAGGCCACCATGGGCCGATTAAACACCGACTCCCATAACGCATGAAACACCGCCGCCTCATTGCCTTCCTCATTCTGGCCGCAACGCTGCTCCCTGGCAGCCACGCCGCCGATGCCCCCGCCAGCGCATGGAAATTGGGCACGCCAACAGTCAGCTATTGGGCAGGCCCGGGTTTCCCTGGGGTGACCGCGCAGACCGACGCCACGGCCACCCAGCTTTCCGAAGGCGGCTGGAATCTTGCGTGGTGCAACGAGAAGGAGTTGGACGTCTTGGAGCGCCACCGTCTGCGCGGTTTGCCCACGGATCCGCTGCTGCCCCCCGCCGCACTCGAAGACCCCAAACAACGCGGCTCGCTCGACGCATTGATCGCCCGCGTGCGCCAGCATCCCGCGCTTTACGCCTATCATCTCACGGATGAACCCGGTGCGGATCAATTTCCCGCGCTCGGCAGGCTGGTGGCCTATCTCCGCGAGCGTGATCCGGCGCATCTTGCCTCCATCAATCTCTTTCCCACCTATGCCAGCAACGAACAATTGGGAACCAAGGGTAACACCGTGGCGGCTTACAACGAGCACCTGCGGCAGTATGTGGAGGTCGTCCGCCCAGGGCTGCTCAGTTACGACCATTACCAGTTCACTAACTCCGCCGACGAAACCGGGTATTTCCACAATCTGGCGCTCATCCGCGCCAAGGCCCTGGCTGCGGGTCTGCCTTTCCTGAATATCGTGCAGGCGAGCAACTGGGTGCCGGGTTCCGCCGCTTCCCCGCGGGCGCCCCGCGTGCCGAACGCCGACGAGCTGCGCTATCTGGTCTATACGACGCTGGCTTATGGGGCGCAGGGGATTTCCTACTATGTCTATTGCTGCCCCAACCATGAAGGTGGCATCGCCTCACGGGCCGATGGCGCACCCACGCCGCCCGACCACGCGCTGAAGCCGCTCAACCGCGAGTTTGTGACGATTGCCAAAGAGCTTCAGCCAATGAAATCGCTCGGTGTGTTTCACACGGGAATGCAGCCGCCCGGAGCCATCCCTCTCCCCAAAGACTCCCCCTTTACTCTCGACCCACCTGCGCCCGCGCTGGACTACCAGCCGGGTGACCGCGTCCAAGGCGTGCTCCCTGGCCTCTTTGGCACCCCGGGAAAAGCGGATGCCGCCGGGACGCATGTGCTGGTGGTGAACCTCGGCTATAAGGCCGAACGAACCGTGGGCCTCAGCGGCCCCGCGCCGCTGGAAGTTTTCGACGCTGCCCGCGGCCAGTGGGCACCCATCGGCGGGCCGCGCGGTCGCGCTCTCACGCGTGGTGGTCGCGCCCGCGGGCCTCGCGCTTCGCGCCACCCTGCGCGTGGGGCGTGCGGCCAGATTCGCGACCCCACGGGAGATTCAGTTTGGAAAATGTCAGCGCTTGTGGCAATGAAAGTGGCATGAGCACTACCATCACCATTGGCAAAGCCGGCCGCCTCGTCGTCCCGAAAGCCCTGCGCGACCGCCTGCACCTCCGCGAAGGCTCGCGCCTGCGCGTGGAGGTCGTGGAGGAAAGACTGGAACTCACACCGGCGGAGGATGAAGTGAAAATCGAAAGACGCAACGGCCTGCCGGTCATCACCGGCTGGAAAGGATTCGACGCCGCGAAGGCGGTCAATGAGATGCGCGAGGAATACATGGACCGCCTGGCCGGGAAGCATCGGAAATGACCGCGGAGACGTGCATCGACACTTCGGTTCTCGTCGCCGCGATGGTCGGGACCGAGGCCTTTCACGCGGAGTGCCGGGCGCTCGTCGTTACTCGCAAAATGGGGCTGTACGCCCACGGCATTGCGGAGACCTTCAGCACGCTGACGGGTGGACGCGGCGCCTTTCGCCTGAGCGCGGAAACAGCCGCTGGATTCCTCGACGAGCATTTCGTTCCGGTGCTGGAGGTCGTGACCCTGACGCCAACGGAAATGCTCAAGGCGATGCGCGAAGCCCAGCCGCGCGGGGTGCGCGGCGGCGGGATTTTCGACTACCTCCACCTCGTCGCCGCGCGGAAGGCCAGGGCGAAGCGGCTCTACACGCTGAACGTCGCCAACTTCCGGTCGTTCCACCGACCCGGCGACCCGGACGTTCTCCATCCCTGAGACGGCGTCTAAAAAAGCCTGCGCTGCTGCAGGGGAAGCTGACAGCTTCCCCTGCAGCAGCGCGCTTTTTTAGACGCCCTCGGAGACCTCACGGCCGCGCGCCGATGCGCACGTGGCCTGCTCCCCAAAAGTTGATCCAGGCGCTATGAGAGATTGGCGGCGCGATAGCGCCGCCGAACTCTCACCATGAAACGCAAACGACACACACCC
>JAYWEP010000250.1:0-14695 GCA_043779205.1 Chthoniobacter sp.
GCCCGGCGAGCTGCCGGAGTGCGACGGCGCGCGGTTTCGGAAGCTGGTGAAGCAGGGCTTTGCCCAGCGCCGCAAGCAGCTCCGCAAGAACCTCGCCGACCAGCAGCTCGACTGGCCCGCGCTCTGCGCGCACCTCGGCGTGGAGGAGACCACGCGCGCCGAAGAGCTCTCGCTGGAGCAGTGGATCGCCCTCACGAATTTCGCCAGCGCCAGCGACTGTAGGGGAAGCTGCCAGCTTCCCCTACAGTCGCGCGGCGCGGAAGCCGCGCAGGACGTGCATGGCGAGATCTTCGACGTGGTGGATGAAAACGACCGCGTCACCGGCCAGACCTCGCGCTTCAATGCCCACGCGCAAAAGCTTCGCCATCGCGCCGTCCACATTTTCGTCTTCAACGAGCGCGGCGACCTCTTCCTGCAAAAGCGTTCACGCTGGAAGGACAAGCATCCCGGCCAGTGGGACTCCAGCGCCGCCGGCCATGTGAACGCGGGCGACGACTACGCCACGACCGCGCCGCGCGAGTTGCGCGAGGAGCTGGGCGTGGACGCCGCCGTGGAGGAAATCGCCTCGCTCGCCGCGGGCGCGGAGACCGGCTGGGAATTCGTGCGGCTCTACCGCGCGCGGCACGACGGGCCGTTTCACCTCCCGCCCGCGGAGATCGAGAGCGGCGCGTTTTTCACCCACGAACAGATCGTCCGCTGGACCGCCGCGCGCCCGCAGGACTTCGCGCCGGGCTTCCTGGAATGCTGGCGCGTCTTTCAAACAGCGCCGTCATCCTAGCCGACGCCACGCCGTCGAGCCGGGTAGCGCACGCGCCCCGCGTGTTGGAGTCGGCGCCCTCGCCGATTCGGCCGCGATGCCGCGCGCTCACCGGCTGGTTGTATTCGATCCGCCGCTGGGTGTCCGGCGAGGGCGCCGAACACAACACGCGAGGGCGCGTGCGCTACCCAACTGCATCGTTCCCGCTCAGACGCAGACGCATGATGTTTGGTAAGCGGATCAGATTTCCACCACCTGGCTCACCTCGTACACGCGGTCGGGCGGGAGCTGGAAAAAGTCGGCGGCGTTTTCGGAATGTTTGCTGAGGAAGGCGAAGAGGTGCTCGCGCCACGGAGCCATGCCGAATTTCGCGGTGACGACGATGCGCTCTTTGCCGACGAAGAACGTGGTCTTGTCGCGATGGATGGCCAGGCCCTGCGTGCCGGCGGCACGGATGACTTCATCGATCCGCGGATTCTCCATGAAGCCGAAGCTGGCGATGACCCGGAAGAAGCCTTCCGTGCGATCGCTCACCTGCACGCGCTCCTCGCCGGGGACATAGGGCCGGGTGGGATCGGTGATGATGGTCAGCAGGATGTTCTGCCGGTGCAGGATTTGGTTGTGCTTGATGTTCTTGATGAGCGCGTTCGGCGTGCCCTCGGGATTGCCCGCGAGGAAGACGGCGGTGCCCTGGCTGCGGTGGAGTTTGTTTTGCTGGTCGAGCGTGCCGGCGATGCTGATGGAGGCGATGAAATCGTCCAGCGGCATGCCGGGCGGGAGGCTTTTGCGGAGCAGGGAGCGGCCGTCTTTCCACGTCATCATCACGAGGAAAATGGCCGCGCCGGAGACGAGCGGGAACCAGCCTCCGTGCATGATCTTGAGGGAATTGGCGGCGAAGAATACGGTCTCGATGGAGCCGAAAAACAGGCACGTCAGCCCGGCCCGCAGCGGGCTCCACTGCCAGAGCCTTTGCGCGGCGAAAAAGAAGATGCCCGTGGTCGCGAGCATCGTGAGGGTGACGGCGATGCCGTAGGCGCTGGCGAGCGCATCGCTGCTTTTGAAGCCGAGGACCAGGGCCATGCAGCCGATGGCGAGGATCATGTTCAGCTTCGGGATATAGATCTGCCCGTGCTCCTCCTTCGACGTGTGGAAAATCTCCATCCGGGGGATGTAGCCCATTTGAATCCCCTGCATGGTCAGCGAAAACGCGCCGGAAATGAGCGCCTGCGAGGCGATGATCGTGGCGGTGGTGGCGAGCGCGACCATCGGGTAGAGCGCCCAGTTCGGAGCCATGTGAAAGAACGGGTTTTCGCGCGCGGCGGGGTCGGCGAGGACGAGCGCGCCCTGCCCGAGGTAGTTCAAAATCAGCGCCGGACAGACGAGGAAAGTCCACGCGCGGGAGATGGGTTTGCGCCCGAAGTGCCCCATGTCCGCGTAGAGCGCCTCGCCGCCGGTGACCACGAGGAAAACGCTGCCCATGATGACGAGGCCAGCCGTGCCGTGGCGGGCGAGGAAATTGAAACCTTCGAGCGGGTTCAGCGCCTTCAGCACGGACGGATTGTGGGTGATGTGAATGATCCCGAGCAGCGCGAGGATGCTGAACCACACGAGCATCACCCGGCCAAACCACTGGCCGATCGCGCCCGTGCCTTTCGACTGCACGGCGAAAAGGCCGGCGAGAATTCCCAGGGTCAGCGGGATGATGTAAGGCCGGATTCCTTCGGTCGCGAGGAGCAGGCCCTCGACCGCGGAGAGCACCGAGATGGCGGGCGTGATGACCCCGTCGCCATAGAGCAGGGCCGCGCCGGCGATGCCGACCGCGATCATGCCGCCGGCGGTCGCGCCGCGCGCTTTCGCGTCTTTCGGAAAGGCCAGCGAGAGCAGCGCGAGGATGCCGCCCTCGCCGTGGTTGTCGGCCCGCATGACGATGGCGAGATACTTCGCCGAGACGAGCGTGAAGAGGCTCCAGATGATGAGCGAAAGCACGCCGATGATTTCCCGGTCGGTGCTCAAGCCGTGCGCCAGGCATTCCCGAAAGGCGTAGAGCACGCTCGTGCCGATGTCCCCATAGACGACGCCGAGGGCGCCGATGGAACGGGAGAGGGAGGTGGTCTTGCCGGGCTCGTGCATGAGCGGCGCAAGCTGACGGATCGCCGATTTTGCCGCAACTCAATCGTGTGCCGCCGCAGGAAGGATCGCAGTTGCGATGCGCCGCGCGCCGCGCTACCCATCGCCTGCCCATGAGCCACACCCAGCGATTGATGCGGCAGACTTCCGCGCGGCATTTCGTCGCCGCGCTCGGCGGGCGCTTTCACGTCGCGCTGCTCGTGTGCGCGGCGCTGTATCTCGCGCTGCTGCTCGCCTCGCGGCTGCTCGGGCTGATGCCAAATTGGTTCACGCCGCTCACGCTCGCGGCGATTCCCGGCGCGGCGCTGCTCGCGGCGCTGGTGCTCGCGCGGCGCGGTTCGGCGAAAGCGATCGCGCGGCTCATCGACACGCGCACCGGCGGCAAGGAGCTGTTTCTCACCGCGGCGATGATTGGCGAAACGCCGGGCGAGTTTGGCCCCATCGTCGTCGGGCAGGCGGAGGCGCGGGCGGAAAAACTCCGGGCCGCGCAGGTCGTCCCGTTCCGCTGGCAGCGCGGCGCGCGCGATCTCGGCGCGGCGCTCGCACTGCTCTTCGCCGCCGTCCATTTTCTGCCGCAGCTCGATCCTTTCAAAAAAACCGAGCAGCGGAAAAAGACCGCGCTCATCGAGGAGAAACTGGAGCAGACGAAAAAGGCCACCGCGCTCCGCAGCGCGCAGCTCGCCGAGAACGCGGGGAAACAATCCGAGCAGGTGAAGCTCGCGCTCCAGGAACTCGACAAAACTTTCCGCGAAGCGAAGCCGCAGGACCGCGAGGGCAGCCTCAAAAAACTCGGCGATGAGCAGAAGGAAATCGGCGAGCTGTGGCGCAAGGTGAACAGCGATCTCAAGCCGCTCGACAAAGCCGCGCAGAGCTTTGGCGCGGCGGACTTGAAGAAGATGCAGCAGTGGCGCGAGGAACTGAAGAAGGGCGACGTGAGCGGCTTGGAAAAGGAATTCGCCAATCTCCGCGATGAAATCCGCAAGCTCTCGGAGATGCCCGACTCGGCCGAAAAGCGCGCTGCGCAGGAGAAGCTCATGGCGAAGATCAATGACCTCGCGCAGGCCATGAAGCAGGAGATGAATTCGCCGCAGGTCGGCGCCGCGCTCGAACGCGCGATGCAGCAGCTCGACATGGCCAAGCTCGGCGAGATGTCGAAGGAAGCCACGCAGGCCGCGCTCGATTCTCTCCAGCTCAGCGACCAGGAACTCAAGGAACTCGGGCAGGCAATCCAGGACGGCAAGGCGCTCGAAGACGCGCTCAAGAATCTGCAAATGGCGAAGCAGCTCGCAGCTCAGGGCAAGCTCGACGGCTCCGACATCAAGGGCGCGGGCGGCATGGCCGAGTTTGAGAAGCTTTTCGGCGAAAAAATGGCCGGCCTCGGCGAAAACGGCCCGCCCAATGGCGATGACTCGGGCAACGGCCCCGGCATCGGCAACGGCGCGAAGCGGACGGAGAACGACGCGACCAAGACGGGCTTCAAGACCGAGAAATCCAACTCCCAGATCACCGGCGGCAAAATGCTCCTCGAATGGAAGACCAAGGAAGTCGGCGAAACCGGCGCGCGCTCCGAGGAATACCGCGACAACGTGCAGCGCGTGAAGCAAGGCGTGAGCGAAGCCATCCAGCAGGAGCAGGTGCCCCCCGGCTACCACGAGGCGATCAAGAAATACTTCGACTCACTGCCCGAAAAGCCGGCGGAGAAAGCGGCGAAATGAGCGCATTCCCCATTCCTGTCATCGCGCGCGGAGCCGCGGACGCTGTAGGGGAAACTGACAGCTTCCCCTACAGCGTCCGCGGTTCCGCGCCGGACGATCGGATTTGATTTGTGAGCCGCCGCCTTCTCCCACTCCTCGTCCTCGCTGCGCTTCTGCTTGCGTGGCTCTACCAGCGCAGTGGCCCGCCGCGCCTCGTCGTCTATTGCGCGCACGATGCGATCTACGCGGAATCCATTCTCCGCGACTTCACCCGCCAGACCGGCATCCCCGTCGCCACGCGCTACGACACCGAGGCCACAAAATCCCTCGGCCTCACCGAACTCCTCGTCCGCGAAAAGGACGCGCCGCGCTGCGATGTCTTTTGGAACAACGAACTCCTCGGCACGCTCGACTTGCAGGAAAAGGGCATCCTCACACCGTATCGCGGCCCTGGCTGGCAACGCATCCCCGCGAACTTCAAGGACGCCGACGGCCACTGGGCCGGCTTCGCCGCGCGGATGCGGGTCGAGATTTTTCACACGGGAAAAAGTGCCTCGCCCGCAGAGCAAGTAACGGAGCCGGTTCGCGACCTCACGCGCTTCGCCATCGCCAAGCCGCTCTACGGCACCACGCTCACGCACTACTCCGTACTCTGGCAACGCTGGGGCCGCGAGCGGCTCACCGCCTGGCACCGCGATTGGCGCACGCGCGGCGTCCGCGAATTGAACGGCAACGCGGCTGTGAAAGACGCCGTCGCCGACGGCGCGTGCGACGCCGGCTTCACCGACACCGATGATTTTTTCGAGGCGAAAGACGACGGCAAACCCGTGGCCATGCGCCCCGTCCGGCTCGACGACGGCGCGACCATCTGCATCCCCAACACCGTCGCGATCATCCGCGGCACCCGGCGCGAAACCGACGCGCAACGGCTCGTGGATTTCCTCCTCTCCGCCGAAACAGAACTCGCGCTTGCGCGCTCGAAATCGCGCCAGATTCCGCTCGGCCCGGTGCCCGCGGATCAAGTGCCCGCCGAGGTCCGCGAGCTGCAGACATGGGCGCAGCACGCCGCGCCGCTGACCAATCTGCTGCCCGCCCGCAACGAATGCCTCGCGTGGCTGAAGGCGGAGGAATTGAAATGGAATTGAAATGACGCCAGCCATTTTTCATTGCCGCGCCAATTCCGTAATTTGGAAAAATTCCGTAATTCCGTCTGAATCCTGCGCGGGTCGGAGGGGACGGAATTACGGAATTTTACCAAATTACGGAATGGGGAAAATGGCCGGGCATTTAACTGCATGAACCTCGCTCACCAGACCGCTGAATCCACCGTGCGCGCGCTTGCCATCGCCGGCCTTGCGCTGGTGCTCGCCCCGCCGCTCGCGCGGCTGCTCGCGCACACGCACGGGCGGCGGCGCACACTCGCGTGGGCGCTGCTGCTCGCACCGCTGCTCACGCCCGCGCTGCTCGTCAGCTACGCGTATTCGCATCTCGCGCTGCGGCTCATGGCCGTGTCCGGCGCGGCCTCCGCGCTCTACTTCGCGGCGCTCACGCTCAAGCTCGTCCCCGTCGCCGCGCTCATCCTCCATTTCGTCCCGCCCGCGATTTCTCGCGAGGCGGTCCGTTGCCACGCGCTGCTCGCGCGCTCGCGCCGGGAACGCTGGATTTTCCAGCTTCGCGGGGCGGGCCGCGCGCCGTGGATGGCAGGCGGGCTCGTCTTCCTCTTCGCCTTCACCGACTTCGAGCTGGCGTCGCTGTGGAGTTTGAAAACGTGGACCGTCGCGCTCTTCGATGCGCAGGCCGGCGGCCTCGCGCTCGGCGCATCGCTGCGGCTCGCCGCGCTGCCGCTCACCATCGAGATCGCGGTGCTCGCGCTGATCCTGCGCACACCCGCACTTTCCATCGTGCCGCCCGGCGCTGGAACAACACCCGGTCGTATCGCCCGCCTCGCGCTCCTCTCGTATCTCGGCGGCGCGGCGCTGCTCGCCTGCGGCTGGCCGCTGGTTTTTGTGACAGCGCAGGCCGTCACCGGCTTCCGCGCGGTCGCGGAAAACTTCGTCCTCGCGAACGACCTCGCCGCATCCCTCGCCTTCGCCGCCGCCGCAGCGCTCTGCGCGTGGCTGCTCTCCGGCGTGGCGCGGACGCCCCCGTCCGCGGCCGCCCGGCGGACGCCCCGTCCGCCGAACGACGGACGGGGGCGTCCGTCTGACAATCGCGGACGGGGCGTCCGCGCCACGCTGCTGGCCTTGCCCGGCCTGCTCGGCGCGCTCCTGCTTTCGCTCGCGCTTCTCGCCGCGTTTCAGCTCCCGGCGCTGCATCCGGCCTACGACACGCCGCTCCCGCTGCTCCTCGCGCTCACGCTTCTGTTGCTCCCGTTCGCGCTCCCGCTGCGCTCGCTGCTCGATGCCAGCCGCCACAGTCCCGCGCTCCATCTTGCCCGGCTCGCCGGTTCCTCCGCGCTCGTCTGGCGGCTGGATACGCGCCGCCGCTGGCTCGCCGCGTTCCTGCTTTTTTGCTGGGCGTATTTCGATTTCACCGCGGGATCGATCCTCGCGCCCGTCGGTCTCACGCCGGTCTTTGTCCGGCTGCACAATCTCGCGCACTACGGCCAGACCGCGGTGCTCTCGGCCATGTTCCTCGCCGCGTTTGCCGCGCCCGTGGCGGTTCTGCTTTTGACCGCGCCCGCCGCGCGCTGGTATGCACGCCGCTGATGGCCGCCGACCCGCTCTGGACTCTCGACCACGTCTCGCTCGCGCCGTCGCGGCTGCGCGACGTGTCGCTCGTCTTGCGCCCCGGCGTCACTGCGGTGATGGGCTGGTCGGGCGCGGGGAAAACCTCGCTGCTCAATGTGCTCGTCGGTTTCGAGAAAGCGGAGTGCGGCCGCGTGAGCGGGCGCGCGTCCGTCGCGTGGGTGCCGCAGGACGGCGGGCTCTGGCCGCACTGCACCGCGCGCGAGCATCTCGCCATCGCGCGTCCCGGCGGCGACGGGCTCGACGCGCTGCTCGCCGCCTTCGACCTCGCCGCGCGGGCGGAGGCGCGTCCGCACGAGATGAGCCAGGGCGAGCAAGCGCGGCTCTCAGTCGCCCGTGCGCTCGCGGCGAACGCCGATGTGCTCGTGATGGACGAGCCGCTCGCCCACGTCGATCCCGCGCGCGCCGGTAATTACTGGCGCGTGATTCGTGAGCACCTCGCGGCCACGGGCGCGTCGCTGGTCTTCTCCACGCACCTCCCCGAAATCGCGCTCGGCGAAGCGGAGCGCGTGGTCTGCCTGCGCGAAGGCCGCGTCGTCCACGACGGCCCGGTGCGCGAACTTTACGACGCCCCGCCGACGCCGGAACTGATGACCTTTCTCGGCCCCGGAAACTGGCTCACGCCGGACGAAGCCGCGCTCTGGCTGGGCGCGGAGATCCAGTGCCCGCGCTGCTTCCGGCCCGAGCAGTTCGTCATCGAGAGCGCGCCGGACGGAGCGGTTGTGATCGGCGAGGCGAGATTCCGTGGGACGGTCGAGGAGGTGGAGCTGGAGCATTTTCAAACGCAGGCGAGGCGGTGCTTTTTTCACCGGCCAGCGGGTTCGCAAGTGCGGCGCGGAGAGAGCGCGACGATCCGGCTGCGGCGATGAAAATGCGCGGCTTTTTTTCGGCAGGCAGGGATGCCTGCCGCACTCCGACAGGCTGGAAGCCTGTCCTGCAACTTGGCGCTTTCGCGCTCGTGGTGTTTTGCGCTTTCACCGGCTGCCATCGCGCGCCGCAATCGACCGCGCTCACGGCGCGCGAGTGGCGTGTGTGGAATCTCCCGCCGGACGGCGCGACGCTGCCGACGCCGCGCAGCGTGGCGGTGGGCAACGACGGCGAAATCGCCACGCTCGACACCGCCGGGCGCGTGCTCATCTACGACGGCGAGGGCGTGCTGAAGCGGCAGTGGCAGATGCTCGACGTGAGCGTGGGCAAGCCCGAGGGGATCGTCGTTTTGCGCGATGGGCGCGTGGTCGTTTGCGATACGCACTATCATCGGGTGGTGTGGTTCGATGCGCAGGGGCACTGGCTGCAAAACATCGGGCAGCGCGGGACGAAGGACGGCGAATTCATCTACCCGGTGGGCATCTGCACGGACGTGGCGGAGAATCTCTACGTCTGCGAATACGGCGGGAACGACCGCGTGCAGAAATTTTCGCGCGAGGGAAAATGGCTCGCGAGCTTTGGCAGCTTCGGCACCGGGCCGGGGCAGTTTCAGCGCCCCTCAGGACTGACATGGAAAGACGGGCGGCTCTACGTGGCGGATGCGATCAACAACCGCGTGCTGATTTTCAGCGACGACGGAAAGTTCATCGGCCTGCTCGGCGAAGCGGGCAAACCGCTCGCTTTCAATCTGCCCTACGACATCGCGACGGGTGGCGACGGCGCGCTCTACATCGTGGAGTACGGCGCGGGCCGGCTCTCGCGCGTGAGCCCGGAGGGAAAGCTGCTCGGCCAGCTCGGGCACAGCGGCAGCGGCGAGGGCGAATTCGGCACGCCGTGGGGTGTGGCGGTGGATGCGCAAATGCGCATCCGCGTGGCCGACACGAAGAACCGCCGGATCGTCACGCTGCGGCTGTGAGAGGCTGAGGATCTTGCCCGCGAAAAACGCGAAAGGACGCGAAAAGGGGAAAGGCTCTTTCGCGTCCTTTCGCGCTTTTCGCGGGCGGCACTATGAGCGCAGCGCGTCGAGCGCGGCGTCGAGCGTGGCGCAGTCGGTGATGGAGTGGCAGGGCGTGCCTTTGCGGATGCGGTTGAGGAGGCCGGCGAGGACGCCGCCGGGGCCGAGTTCGAGGAAGAGATCGCAGCCCGCTTCATCGACGAGATACTCGATGCTCTCGCTCCAGCGCACCGTGCCGGTGACCTGGTCCTGCAGGGACTCGCGGATTTCCTCGGGCTCGCTCACGGGCGTGGCATCGACGTTGCAGATGACGGGAAAGCGCGGGGTGGCGAGCGTGATTTTTTGCAGCTCCTCGCCGAGTTGGAGGAATACGGAATTCATCAGCCGCGAGTGGTACGCACCGGCCACGTTGAGCGTTTTTGCGAGGCGGATGCCGTGCTCTTTGGCGAGCGAAACGGCGAGCGCGACCTTCGAGCTTTCGCCGGAGATGACGACCTGGCCGGGGCTGTTGAGATTCGCGACATCCACATCCGTCTCGGCGGCGAGGGCGCGCACGGCGCTTTCATCCGCGCCGATCATCGCGGCCATGCCGCCGCTGTTTTGCTCGCAGGCTTCCTGCATGAAAAGGCCGCGCTGGGCGACGAGGCGCAGGCCGGTTTCAAAGTCGAAGGTGCCCGCCGCGGCGTGCGCGGTGAACTCGCCGAGCGAGAGTCCGGCGGCGGCGTGAATGGGGAATTCGCCGATCTCCGCGCGCAGCGCGGCGAGGCAGGCGAGGCCGTGGACGAAGAGCGCGGGCTGGCAGTTTTTCGTCTGCGTGAGTTCCTCGTCCGGGCCGGTGAAAGCGATGGCGCTGAGCGGGCGCGCGAGGATTTCATCGGCGCGGGCGAAGAGCGCGGCGGCGGCGGGATATTTGGCGGCGAGGTCCTGGCCCATGCCCACGGCTTGCGCGCCCTGGCCGGCGAAGAGGATGGCGATGCGTTGGTCTTTCATAATTTGTTTCCGAGGGAAATGAGGCGCGCGGCGCGGGTGGCGGCGCGCTCGAGAAATTCCGCGCCGCGGGACATGGCGGCGTCGAGGGTTGTTGGTTCGTCGATGATCGCGCAGGTGGCGTCGAAGAGGGCATGCACGGCGGCATTTTCGGCGACGGAACCGGCGAGCGCGAGCACGGGTTTGCCGTGGCGGCGGGCGAGCGCGGCGACGCCGGCCGGGCCTTTGCCCTCGAGCGTCTGGCCGTCGATGCGGCCCTCGCCGGTGATGACGAGATCGCTCGCGGCGATGCGCTCTTCGAGCCGCAGCGTCTCGGCCACGAGGTCGAAACCGGAGCACACTTTCGCACGGCAAAAGCTCATCAGCCCAAAGGCGATTCCGCCCGCCGCGCCCGCGCCGGGCGTGTCGCGGAAATCCCAGCCGAGGTCGGTGGCGACGCAATCCGCGAGCGCGCCCAGCCCGCCCTCGAGTGCGGCGATGTCCGCCGGGCTCGCGCCTTTCTGCGGGCTGAAAATGTGCGCAGTGCCACGCGGGCCGAGCAGGGGATTCTGCACATCGCACGCGGCGATGATCTCGGGCAGCTCGATGGCGCTTTCCGACTGGATGCGGGTGAGCGCGATGAGGTGGCCGGGGAAAAGTTCGAGATCTTCGCCGTCGCTCGTCAGAAATTCGTAGCCGAGCGCCGCGGCCATGCCCACGCCGCCGTCCGTCGTCGCGCTGCCGCCGAGGCCCACGAGGATTTTCCGCGCACCGCGCTCGACGGCGTGGCGGATGAG
The DNA here is from genome assembly GCA_043779205.1 of Chthoniobacter sp. Taxonomy (GTDB): domain Bacteria; phylum Verrucomicrobiota; class Verrucomicrobiia; order Chthoniobacterales; family Chthoniobacteraceae; genus Chthoniobacter. The sequence continues at coordinate 10,971 of JAYWEP010000250.1, forward strand.
CTGGCCGGTGCCGTAAGTATTCGCGCGCAGCGGTGCGCGCTCTTCCTGCGTCAGCCGCCATAGCCCCGAGGCTTCGCTCATCTCGATGATCGCGAGCTGCTCCGCCTCGACCCACGCGTAGCGCGCCGCGACTTCGCGCCCGAGGGGATCGAGCGCCCGCGTTTCCACCCACGCGCCGCCGAGCGCCTGGCAGAGCGCCTCGGCAAAACCCTCGCCGCCATCCGCGATGGGTGCGGCGGTGATCTCCGCATCCGGCCACACCGCGCGCAGCCCGCGGGTGATCGCGGCGACTGCGGCGACCGCCGAGAGCGAACCTTTGAACTTGTCCGGCGCGACGAGGATTTTCATGGCCAAGGGGCGGGGAGTGTCGTCACGAACCGGGGCGATGACAAGTCCCCGCGCCGGTTCTACGAAGCGGTTTGGGCTTCGAGGCGGGCGCACCAGTTTTCCGCGGCGCGGTGCAGATCGTGGGCGGTTTTCAGATGCAGTTTCTCTTTGATCCGCTGCTGGTGGGTTTCGATGGTTTTCACGCTGATGCCCAGCTCCAGGGCGATGGCCGCGGCTCCTTTGCGGTGCCCGAACATGCGGAAGATATGCAGCTCCCGATTGGAGAGCGTGGACACCTGCTGGCCGAAGCGCCCGTGGCCGGAACCGGCGAATTCCTCGAGCATGCGGCAGGAAATCCGCGGGCTCATATACTTTCCGACTCAGGGGCCGGTGACGGGATCGGACGTCAGAGACTGTGTGAAATCGGGAGTCACCGGCAGCCATGAGCCCGGCGTCAAATTGGGCGAGACTTGAAGCTGAACACCCACAGCGCTCGCTTGCGGATTTTGCCGGCAGGTGAGCGTCAGGTATCGCAGTCCTCCCGACATCTCGACGCCCGCGTGGGGCAGCGCACCGCTATCGGATGCCGCCATCGGTGCCGTTGAATTGAGATCAAACAAGAACATCAATCCGTTGGGAATCCCACTGCCGTTGGCGTCTCCATTCCATCCACTAAGAGGGTGTACCGAAAGTGGTAACGGGAAAGTTTTTGACCATGGATTGCGCGGATTACACGGATTTTTAGGAATCAGAAATCCGTGAAATCTGTGAAATCCGTGGTCAAAAAACTGCCAGGTTCTGAGTTTCGGGATCCCCTCTTAGAGTATGTACCGAAACTGGTATTAGGCAGCGAGACGGGCGATGAGGAGGCGTGAGGCGGCGATGAGGATGAAGGCTTCGGAGGAGTCGGTGCGGAATTCGTAGTCCTTGCTCAAGCGGCGGAAGCGGTGGAGCCAGGCGAAGGTGCGCTCGACGATCCAGCGGCGCGGGAGGACGGTGAAGCCTTTGAGAGCATCGCTGCGGCGCACGATCTCCAGGCGCAAAGGGCGCGCGCCGAAACGCTCGGCCATCCAGCCTTCGAGTCTGTCCCCGGCGGAGCCGCCGTCGGCCCAGAGGAGTTGCAGATCGCCCAAGGGTTCGTCGATTTGATCGAGCAGGAGGGTGGCTCCATCACGATCCTGCAGATTGGCGGCAGGCACCCGCACTTTGAGGATCAGACCTTGGGTATCCACCAGCAAATGGCGTTTGCGTCCCATGACCTTCTTGCCCGCATCAAGCGCCGCGCACTCCGCCCCGGTGAGTTGTGCGCACGCTCTGGCTATCCAGAATCGCGGCGGTGGGTCTTTTTTTTCACCACTTTTGACCCGCGCGGCATCGCGCAGCTTCTGCCAGAGGCCTTCGGCACGCCAGCGCGCGAAGTAATAATAAACGATGCGCCAGGGTGGCAGGTCGTTGGGCGGCAGCCGCCAGGAACCGCCGGTGCGGACCATGTAAAAAATGGCGTTGAGCACCGCCCGACGAGCAAATCGTGGCGGACGGCCCAGCTGGGATGGCCCCTCCAGCAACCCCTCAATAACCCCCCATTCCACGGCGTTTAGATCGGTGGAGTAGCCAGTGCGCGAAGTCGGATTTTGCAGCCCAAGCTTCTCTCAAAATCGACCTCAAAAGTACATTTATAATTACTGGAATCTGGAGTTTCGGTACACACTCTAAGACTTCGGCTGGGGGTCGGACTGGACCGAGGCGAGCCATTCTTTCGCAAGTTCCTCGAAGCGGATGTGGCGATTTTCATGGCCCTCCAGCCGCCCGGCTTTGGCGCGGAATTCCACCAACCGCCGTTTGGCGATGGCGAAATCCGTGGTCGTGTAATCTGCTTGCCGTGGACCTTGATCCGCGCGTAGTGAAGCCACGCGAAGAGCCGCACCTGGAGGGGTGGCAGAGTGGTCGATTGCGCCGGTCTTGAAATTCGTTTTGAGGGTTTTGGCCCGAAATGGACTCGTTTGCCCTATTGCTCTCCGGCCTTTTGTTTAAGCCACTTGGCGGGCGATTGCGTGTGGACAGGAATGGCCGATTGATGACCAAATTTCCGCGCGCGGGTTACTTCTGCGGGTTACTTAAACGCCCGCCGTTGCGATTAGGATTTGCGTCCGAACAGCCACGAAACAGAAACTTTGAGGCAATCGGCAATCGCGCAAACCTCATAATCCATCACATACCGCTGGCGATTCTCCACTTTCGACAGGGATGTTTGCGTAATCTGGATTCCGCGCCGTGCCAGCTTCCCCGACAAATCATCCTGCGAAATCGGCGGCTTCATCGCGATGCGTGCAAGGCGAACCCGCTCGCCAATGACGTTTTTGAAGCTGGATGCGCGGGTTCGTTTCAACCCCGCAGCTTTTACGGGAAAGTCGAGCCAAAATTATTCCCATGAAGAATAAAGTATTCCCTTTCAAAATATCGCCTGCTACGCTCCGTGGCAGTATGAACGCTGCCACCCGCGCCTTCCCCGTCCTAGTCTTTGCAACCGCTGCCTTTGCCGCTGACATCACCTTGAAGGACGGACAGGTTCTCAAGAATGCAGAAATCTCGAAGGTGGACGCTGCCTTCGTGTCTTTCAAGCATGGCGACGGAATCGCGCGCGTCCCGTTTGAAAATCTGCCAGACGAGTTGCAAAAGAAATACGGCTACGACCCGCAAAAAGCGGCGACATTTGTGAAGGGAGAAGCGGTTGCAAATGCCGCGCAAGCCAGTCAAAAAGAGAAAGAGGCAGCCTACCGGAAGCTCAACAGCATGGGGATTTCGGTAAAAGTGCAAATCATACAGGCGTTGAATGACGTTGCCGGTGCGTTAGTGGAGTTTCCGGGTGGCTTGGACCTTTGTTACGTCGGGCGCATCGGCAACGTGGCCGATAATACGCCGTGGCAGGGAACGGTGTGGAAAATCGGCACGTATCAATACAAATCCGTGGACGGTCTGCCCAGAACCGTGGTAAAATACACCGCAAACCGAGTCGATGCTGCCCTTGCGCTTGGTTTTGCTCCAAAACATACGGACATAGTTACGGATACTGGCAAGACGCTTGAATTTACGAGCTTAACAGCCCCGGAACCGGCTTTCATAGACAGAATAGCGACCGCAGACAATTTGCGGGGGATACGAGTGGAGACAGTTAAGGATGCACAAACCACAGCGGTTCAAGAAATCCCTCCACTCGCAATTCTTGGCTCGATTGAGAACGTCATTTTCCAAGGCTTTTACTACCGCGATAAATCGTTCGACGGTATCTGCATTCGAGTGCTGGTGGCCTGCTCCCCAAAAGTTGATCCAGGCGCTATGAGAGATTGGCGGCGCGATAGCGCCGCCGAACTCTCACCATGAAACGCAAACGACACACACCC
>JAYWEP010000251.1:0-18984 GCA_043779205.1 Chthoniobacter sp.
GGGTTCCTTTCGGTTCTTGGTGTTGGTGTGGAGACACGAAAAAGCCCGGCCTTTTTGGGCCGGGCAATTTTCCGAGTCGGTGAGATGATCCCGCTATTCTTTCCGTCCGCCGGGATCATAGGCGGGCGGCTCCTCGGCGACGATGCAACTGACCACGCGGTCCCCGCCGGCCAGACCTGCGCGCACGAGCCGGCTCGCGAGAGCCGTCATCGGGACACGTTCAGTCCTGGCCTGGTGGTAGAGCCGCGAGATCAGATCGCGTTCGAGCCGGGGAGAGTAATACTTGGCGGACGCCATGCAGTTTCCTCCTTCGGTTGAGCGTTGCGTGGAGGAGGCCGAAGCCACCGCACCGCCGGAGCGGCGGCTGATGGCTACACCCCTCTCCAATCTATTTTGGGTTAAAATGGCAGGATTCCGACCACGGACCGGGATTCCAGTGGCCCGTTGGGCGCTTTCCCAGAAATTTTAAGGGCAACATAAAGGCAACAACCGAATCCATCGCGTTGCCTCATCCGTCGTAACCTCCTCAGCTCCAGTGGTGCACTCGCCGTGACTCGAACACGGAACCTTCTGATTCGTAGTCAGATGCTCTATCCAATTGAGCTACGAGTGCTTTTCGACCGGAAAGTCGGGGCGAGATAGAAGCATTGTTGCCGGAGGGTGGCAACTGTTTCGTCGGGGAAAATTTGCGAACAATCCGGCGGTGCGTTCGGGTGGGATTCCGCGCCTTGGTTCGCGCGCGCTGTAGGGGAAGCTGACAGCTTCCCCTACAGCGGCGGCGCTTCGCTCCGCTCGAAAAATGGCGGCGTTATTTCCAGTCGAGCGCGGCGAGGATTTCGTCCTTCTTCACGCGGTCGGTGTAGTCGGCGAAGGTCTCGCCGGGCTGCTTCCCGGTGTCATAGACGCGGAGCAGTTTGTCGATGAAGAGATGCACGTCTTTGGCGACGATCTTGCCTTTGAGCAGGTCGTTGAAGCGGCGGTTTTTGCCGAGGCGTCCGCCGATGAAGGCGTCGAATGCATCGACACTTTCGCCGTTCACTTTCGTCCGCGCGCCGCGGAAGCCGATGTCGGCGATCTGGTGCTGACCGCAGGAGCTGGGGCAGCCGCTGAAGTGGATGCGGATTTTGTCCTGGTACCAGCCGGAGTTGGTCTCGAGCTGGGTGATGAGTTCGAGCATGCGGTTCTTGGTCTCGGAGACGGCGAGGTTGCAGAATTCGATGCCGGTGCAGCTCACGCAGCCTTTGCGGAAATTCGAGGGCTGGTAGTCGAGGCCGAGCGCGTCGAGGTCGGCTTTGAGCGCGGGGAGCCGGGCCTCGGGGATATTGATGACGATGAGGTTTTGCTTGTTCGTGAGGCGGATCTGGTCCTGGCCGGGCGCGCAGTATTTCGCGGCGAGCGCGCCGACTTTCGCGAGGGTGCCGTTGCGGATGCGTCCGCCCGGAAAGCAGATGCCGACCCAGTAAAGGTCGCCCTGCTTCTGCTTGTGGATGCCGATGTGGTCGGTCTCCTGATCCTTGATGACGGGGAAGTTGGTGTGCCGCTCCAGCTTGAAATCGAGATGCTCCTCGACTTTTTCGGCGAGGTATTCGCCGCCGCCGTCTTCTTTGCCACCGAGCGACCACCAGTCCTCGATGAGGAACTTGAGCCGCGCCCGCTGCCGCTGGTGCCGGTAGCCGTCGTCGCGATAGATGGTGCTGACGGCGCGCACCACGGGCCAGACCTGCGCGGGTTTGATGAAAACGGGCAGCAGCTTCGCGAGCTTCGGCGAGGAACTGAGCCCGCCGCCGATCTTGATGCCAAAGCCGCGCTCCTCGACGCCGTTGACCGTGCGTTTCAGGCCGAAGAAGCCGACGCAATTGATGTCGGGCTGCGCGCAGTGGATGCAGCAGCCGGAGACGCTGATTTTGTATTTGCGCGGGAGGTTGGAAAAGTCGCGGTTGTTTTCCAGCGCGGCGTTGACTTCGAGCATCTGCGGCGTGGCGTCGATGATCTCGTCCGGGTCGATGCCGGCGACGGGGCAGGCGACGACGTTGCGCGCGATGTCGCCGCACGCGCCGCTGGTGGCGATGCCGACGCTGCTCAGCTCGGAGAAAATCGTGGGGATGTCCTCGATGCGCAGCCAGTGGTACTGGATGGTCATGCGTGTGGTGATGTCGCAGAAGCCGTGGCCGAAACGGTCGGCCAGCTCGGAAAGCTTCGCCGCCTGCACCGCGCTGACCTGCCCGCCGGGGAGGCGCAGGCGCATCATGAAGTAGCCGCTCTCCTTCGGCTTCTGGCGATAGACGCCGTACCATTTCATCCGGTCGAAATCGTCCGCATCAATCGAGGCGAAGCCCGTTTTCGCGTAGCGGTAGATGTCGTGGATGACATCGAGGCCGTCCTTTTCGAGCTTCATCTTTTCCTGCGGCGTGAGCGGGATGAGGCCCTGTTTGACGGCGGCGTAGTTGGGTTGGATGTCGATCATGGCTGTGGAAAAAGGGGCGGCAAATTATCGGCGAGGTCTTTCAAAGCAAGGCAATAGTCCCTGTATGACAGGCCGGACACGGGTTCTGTACTGCCGGAAGATTGTTTGCCTGCCCGGTTGACACACCGGGTCGAGCCGCTAGTCTTCGCCCTCTTTTTCCAAACGACCATGAAACGCACCTATCAGCCCTCCAAGCGCACCCGCAAGCAGCAGTTCGGATTCCGCGCCCGTATGAAGACGAAAAACGGCCGCGCCATTCTCGCGCGCCGCCGCCAGCGGGGCCGCAAGCGGCTTCTCCCGGTCGGCGTCGAGATTCATTTCAAGCGCCACACGCAGGCCTGATTCATTTAGGATTTAAGATTTAGGATTTAGGATTTAGGGCGGGCTGCGCATGCCCGGGACTCCAAATCGGCAATCGTAAATCCGAAATCATAAATGCCCACGACCCGCCTGCGTTTTCCGAAAAGCGCGCACCTCTGCCGCGCGAGCGAGTTTGCGAAGCTGAAACGCGAGGGGCAGTCGTTTCATGGCAAGCTGATCGTTTTGAGCATTCTTAAATCCGGGGAGGAAATGGAATCGCGGATTGGTTTGATCACGTCGCGCCGGGTCGGCGGGGCGGTGGTGCGCAACCGGGTGCGACGCCGGCTGCGGGAGATCGTGCGGGCCGCGCGTCCGCAGTTGAAGGCGGGGGTCTGGCTGGCTTTGATCGCGCGGCAGTCGGCGGCGCGGGCCACTTTCCAGGCGCTGCGCGATGAGTGGACACAACTGGCGCAGCGCAGTTCCATCCTTTCCGCATGTTCCTGATTCGTCTGTTCATCCGCAGCTACCAGCTTCTCGTGGCCCCGATCTTCGCATGGGCGTGCGGGCCGGGCGGGGGATGCCGTTTCGAGCCGACGTGCTCGCACTATTTTCTCGCAGCCTGCGAGACGCACGGCGTCTGGCGCGGTGGCTGGCTGGGAGTGAAAAGGATCGCGCGCTGCCAGCCGTGGGGCGGGCATGGCATTGACCCCGTGCCGCTGAAAAACCCGCCAGCCGAGCGCAAGTCCGGCTGCGCACATTGCTCTCACTGAATTTATGGATCGCAAAGGAATCGCCGCCGTCAGTCTCGCCATCGCCGTGCTCCTCGGCTGGATGTACTGGAACAATCAGGAAATGACCAAAGCGGCCGCGCAGCAGGCCCAGGCAAAAGCCGCCGCGGCGGAAGCGGCGGCGCAGGCCAAAGCCGCGGAGCCCGTCGCCCCGGTGGCGGCCACGCCCGCCGCCGCGCCGACGGTGCCGCCCGCGCCGGCGGTGGAGGAGAAGCGCGAGACCCTCAGCGGCCCGTCGGTCGATTACACATTTTCCAATCTCGGCGGCGGCATCGCCACGGCGCGGCTGAAGACGCACGAGGCCGAGCCGGGGACGCGGATGACGCTGAACGAATTTGGCAGCATTCCCATCGGCGCGATCACCGACGCCGCGGGCGATGAGGTGCAGGCGCGCGCGCCTTTTGAAACGAAGGTCGAGGACGGCAGCGTGATCTTCGACCGCACCGACGCACGGCAGCTCCAGCTCACGAAAAAATTCACCGTCCCGAAATCCGCCGATCTGCGGGAGGACTACATCGTCACGCTCGACGTGACTTTCACCAACCGCGGTGCGCAGCCGCTCACGCTGCCCGGCTATTTCGTGCATACCGGCTCGGCCGCGCCGGTGCATCAGCGGGACTTGGCCACCTACACGGGATTCAAATACGAGGGCGGGAAATTCATCGACGCGAGTTATTTCACTTCCGGCTGGTTTCATCCCGAGCGCCCGGTTTTCACCGTTGCGCAGCCGGGCATCGCGTGGGCCGGAGTTGCCGACCAGTACTTCACCACGCTGGTCACGCCGCAGTTCCCGGAGCCCGTGGTCGGCGCGCTGCCGATCCCGCGCGGCACGGCGGCTTGGGCGAAGCGCTTTGTCATCGACGACGCCGCCTGGAAGCAGGCGGGCCGCTCCGCCGAGGGCAACACGCTCGCGCGCTACGGCATCGACGGCGCGCTCGGCATGCCCGCGCTCACGATCGAGCCGGGCAAATCCGTGACGCAGACTTTCCGCATCTACGCCGGCCCGCGCGAGTACGGACGGCTGCGGCTGATGGCCGAGGACCAGTCGGACATCATGGACTTCGGCACGTTCGGCCTGGTCAGCAAGACGCTGCTCAACTCGATGAACTGGCTGCACGGCAAGCTCGGCAGTTACGCCATCGCGATCATCGTCCTCACGCTCTGCATCAAGTGCCTGCTCTGGCCGATGCAAAACAAGTCCACGCAGTCCATGAAGCGCATGCAGCTTCTCCAGCCGAAGATGACGGAGATCCGCGAAAAGTACAAGGACGACCCCACGCGGATGAACACCGAGGTGATGAAGCTCTACAAGGACTACGGCGTGAATCCGCTCAGCGGGTGCCTCCCGATGCTCATCCAGATGCCGATCTTCTTTGGCTTTTTCGGCATGCTTGGAAAAGCGGTGGAGCTGCGCAACAGCACGTTTCTCTGGGTGCCCGATCTCTCGCTCCCGGACACGATTTTCCATCTCCCCGGCCTCGGCTTTCCGGTCAATGTGCTCCCGCTGGTGATGGCGGGGACGATGCTCTGGCAGATGATGCTTTCGCCGAAAAGCGGCGACCCCATGCAGCAGCGCATGATGATGTTCATGCCGCTGATCTTCATCGCGTTTTGCTACAACTACGCCTCCGCCTTGGCGCTTTACTGGACGGTGCAGAACCTGTTTTCTGTCGCGCAACTTTACCTCACGCGGAACCAGGCGGCGCCCACGCTGCAAAAGGTGCCCGCGCCGGCGAAGAGAAAATAGCGCGCCCTTTTTTCCTATGAGCCTGAACCCAAAAGATACGCTGGACACGATGTTGGGGCACCTTGGCTTTGTCTGCGAGATCAAGGAATTTCCGCACGAGCACGGGCTCACGCTGATGGTTTATACGGCGGAAAAAGACCGGCTCATCGGGCGCAATGGCGCGCTCCTCGACGATCTCCAACTGCTCCTCAACCGCGTGCTCCAATCCAAGGACAAGAGCGCCGCGAAAGTGCAGGTCGATATCGAGCACTGGCGCGAGATGAAGGACGACGGCCTCGCGCATCGCGTGCAGCAGATCGCGGAGATCGTGCGCCAGACGGGCCGTCCGTATCAGCTCGAGCCGATGAATGCCTACGAGCGGCGGATCGTGCACAACGCCTTTGCGAATGACCCGGAGATCCAGAGCTGGAGCCCGCCGGACGATGCGCGGCTCAAGCGCATCACCCTGCGCAAACGCGCGCAGGCGCCGGCGGCGTAGCGTGGCGCGGACGCCCTCGTCCGCGTTTGTCCGACGGGTGCCCCCGCCCGTCGTTCGGCGGACGGGGGCGTCCGCCGGACAGCTGCGGACGAGGGCGTCCGCGCCACGCGGACTTAGCCGCCGAGCAGCGACATCTCGGCCTTCGGCTCGCGCTGTTTCACCGTCGCGCGAATCTCGGAATACCGATCCTCCCGCACCCGCCACACCGCGCCGATGATCTCGCTCAGGTCCGCGTCGCTCGCGCCGGCGCGGAGCGGCGTGCGGAGGTCGTGGCCGTGGGTGGCGAAAAGGCAGGTGTAAAGCTGCCCGTCCGCGGAGAGCCGGGCGCGCGTGCAATCGCCGCAGAAGGGCTGCGTGACCGAGGAGATGACGCCGATCTCGCCGCCGTCGCGCTGGCGAAAGCGGCGCGCGACTTCTCCCGCGTAGTTCGGCGCGAGCGGCTCCAGCGGCGCCGTCTCGCCGAGGCGCGCGATGATCTCCGCCGCGGGCACCACCTCGTCGAGCCGCCACCCGTTCGAGTTGCCCACGTCCATGTATTCGATGAAGCGCAGAATGAAATCGCGCCCACCGAAACGCTCCGCCATCGGCGCGATCTCGTGGTCGTTCACGCCGCGCTTCACCACCATGTTGATCTTGATCGGCGCGAAGCCCGCGGCCCGCGCGGCGTCGATCCCGCGCAGCACGCGATGCACGGGGAAATCCACGTCGTTCATCGCGCGAAAGGTCGCGTCGTCGAGCGAATCCACGCTCACCGTCAGCCGCCGCAGCCCGGCGGCGCGCAAGGCGGGCGCTTGCTCCACGAGCCGTGAGCCATTCGTGGTCAGCGTCAGATCGCGCAGGCCGTCGAGCGCCGCGAGCTGCGCGACGAGCCGGTCGAGATTCCGCCGGAGCAGCGGTTCGCCGCCCGTGAGCCGCACCTTTTCCACGCCGAGCGAAATGAATATGCGCGCCAGCCGCGCATGCTCCTCAAAAGTCAGCACCGCGTCCTTTGGCAGAAAATCGTACCCGCGTCCGAAGACCTCCTTCGGCATGCAATAGGTGCAGCGGAAATTGCAGCGATCCGTGACTGAGAGCCGCAGGTCGCGCAGCGGGCGGGCGAGGGCATCGTGGAGAGAAGTCAGCATGGCGGCGGCAAATGTAGCTTGGACTTTAGTCCAAACTTCGCGCCGACTTTGGACTAAAGTCCAAGCTACTTTGCCACGGCTTTTGCGAAGCGCTCGCTCACGAAGTCCCAGTTCACCACGTTCTGGAAGGCCTTGATGTAGTCGGCGCGGCGGTTCTGGTATTTGAGGTAGTAGGCGTGCTCCCACACGTCGATGCCGAGCAGCGGCACGCCACCGGTGGAGTGCGGGCTGTCCTGGTTCGGAGCGGATTCGATGCTGAGTTTCTTGTCTTTCCACACGAGCCACGCCCAGCCGCTGCCGAAAACTTTCGTGGCCGCGGTGCCGAAGTCGTCCTGAAACTTCGCGAAGCTGCCGAACGCTGTGTCCACGGCCTTCGCCAGCTCACCGGCGGGCTTGCCGTTCTCGTTCTTTTTCAGCGTCTGCCAAAAGAGCGAGTGGTTCGCATGGCCGCCGCCCTGGTTGCGGATGTCCTTGCGCACGGCCTCGGGCACGGTGTCGAGCTTGGCGAGGATTTCCTCGATCGGCTTGCTCTCGAATCCGGGCGCACCGGCGATGGCCTGGTTGAGTTTGCTGACGTAGGCGGCGTGATGTTTGTCGTGATGAATCTTCATCGTCTCGGCGTCGATGAAAGGTTCGAGCGCGTCGTAATCGTAGCCGAGCGGCGGGAGCTTGAAGACGGCGGGCACTTCGGCTGGAGCCTGCGCGCGGAGAAGGTGGGAGCCGAGGGTGAGGGCGCCCGTGGTGAGGGCGATGGTTTTGAGGGCGTCGCGTCGGGTGGTCATGGGTCGTGTTGGGTTGATGAGGATTCGTGGCGGAGTTGGCAGGCGGATGTTTTTAGTCAAGCGCGGGCCGGGCGTAAAGCGGCGCGTTTCGGCAAACTGCTCGACTTCGCACGGCGCGCGGCTATCTCTCCCGGCCCTATGTTTTGGACCGAAGAAATCGCCGCGAAATGCAGCGGCGCGCAGATCATCAATGACTCGAAGACGCCCTCGGGCCGCGTGCATGTGGGCGCGCTGCGCGGGGTGCTGATTCACGATGCGATCTTCCGCACGCTGCGCGAAAAGGGCGTGGAGGCGCGCTATCTTTTTGGCGTCGATGACTTCGATCCGGTGGATGAAATCCCGAAGGGCGAGGATGAGCACTTTGGCAAATATCTCGGCTGGCCGCTGTGCAACACGCCCGCGCCGTGCGGCGGCGAGGGCGACATGGCGGAGCATTACATGCGTGAGTTCTGGCAGGTCTTCGCGGACCTCGGCGTGAAGGTGGAGCGCTATCGGATGCGCGACATTTACCGCAGCGGACAATTCAACGCGGCCATCGACATGATCCTGCGCAATGCGGAGAAAGTGCGGCGCGTTTACAAGGAAGTCTCGAACAGCGACCGGCCCGCGCATTGGTTTCCGTTCCAGGTGATTTGCGAAAAGTGCGGGTGCATCGGGACGACGGAAATCCACGACTACGACGGCGCGCTCGTCTCGTACCGCTGCCTGACGACGAAGGTCGTGAACACGAAGCTGAACCTCGGGCGCGGCTGCGGGCATGAGGGAAAGATGTCGCCGTTCGACGGGCGCGGGAAGCTGCCGTGGAAGCTGGAGTGGGTGGCGAAGTGGGTGGCGTTTCCGGTGACGATCGAGGGCGCGGGCAAGGATCATTCGACGAAGGGCGGCTCGCGCGATGTGAGCGAGGCCTGCCTGCGCGCGATCTATGGCACGGAGCCGCCGCTGCGGGTGCCGTATGAATTTTTCCTCGTCGGCGGAGCGAAGATGTCGTCGTCGCGCGGCGTGGGCGCGAGCGCGCGGGACATGGCGGATTTGCTGCCGGCGGAGGTGCTGCGTTTCCTGATGATCCGCACGAAGCCGAACTCGCCGGTGAACTTCGACGTGCGCGAGGAGGGGATCGTGAAACTCTTCAACGAGTTCGACCGCGCGCACAGCCGCGTGAACCACGAGAAGACGGCGACGCCCGACGAAGCGTGCGTCAACCGGCTCTGCGAGCTGCTGCCGGAGGGCGATTACTTCAACGCGAACTTCCAGCTCGTCTCCGCGCTCGTGCAGATGCCGCACCTCGACACGGTCGCGCAGATCACGAAGCGCAAGGGCTCGCCGCTCACGGAAATCGAGCGGCGGCATCTCGATCAGCGGATCGCGTCGGCGAAGCTGTGGGTGGAAAATTACGCGAGCGAGGAGGAGAAGACGCGGCTCCAGGAAACGCTGCCCGCGCGGGCGCATGAGCTGACGGCGGCGCAGCGGGCGTTCCTGCACCGGCTCGCCGCGGTGCTGCCGGAGACGCCGTGGGAGGACGATGCTTTGCAGGCGAAAGTTTTCGAGACGGCGCGGCTGACGCCGATCGAGCAGCCGGTGGCGTTCAAGGCGATTTACCGCGTGTTGCTCGACCGCGAGGCGGGGCCGAAGGCGGGCAATCTGCTCGCGTTTCTCGATCGGGAATACGTGATCGCGCGGTTTGGAGAGTTGCCATTTGCGCGGCTGGATTACTGGCGCGAGACGGCGGTGAGCGAAGACGAGATGGAGAAGTGGTTCACGCAAAACGCGGAGAAGATTTCCGGCAAAACGTGGACGGTGGAGATGGAAGGGGAGGTCGCGGCGTTTGAGATCATCGTGGAAATGAAGGACGGGAAGCGACAGATGAAGCGCGTTCTCGTGCAGGGGCACGATGCGGGCAAGGCGGTGCCGGGCGTGCTGGCGTGAGCGTGGTAGGGACGGTACTCCGTGCCGTCCCTACCCGACCGACACGACCGCCCGCATCGAGTGCCGGGCACCGGGCGCGATGGTGATGACATTCGCGCCGGCGTTGGCCGTTTCGATGCAGGCCATGCGCGGCCATTCGTCGTCGGCGAAATCTTTCATGGCGGCGGCTTTTTCGCTCCACGGATTCCAGACGACGGTGGTGGCGGAGCCGCTTTTCTCGACGGTGATGCGGCGCGCGCCCGAGGGGTCGTGGAGCACGCAGGCGGCGCGGGTGTTTTCAAAAATGCGGTCGGTTTCGCCGGTGAAATGGAGCGGCTCGGCGGGTTGCACCTTGGTTTGCAGGCCGTCGGTCTTGTCGCGGTAGGCGGCGTTTTCGAGGCCGGTGACGGTGGCGGCGCGGGCGTCGGCCACGGCGAGGTAGGTGTGGAGCGCAGCCTCGTAGGTGAAGGGTTCGCGGGAGATGTTTTCGACCTCGAACAGCATGGCAAGCCGCTGGCCGATGGTGATGTGGTGGCGGAGCACGAAGTCATGCGGCCAGTGCGCGCGGGTCTCGTCATTCGCCGCGAGGCGGAGGACCGCGAGGACGGTCTGGTCGCCATCGACGGAGAGCGATTCGACCTCCCAGGGCATCGTGCGCGCAAAGCCGTGGGCGGGTGCCGCGGGCTGGCCGTCGCGCGCGGCGAACCACGGAAAGCAGACCGGCACGCCGCCGCGGATGGGCTTGCCCGTTTCAAAAAAACTGCGCCCGCTGAGGAAGAGCACAGGTGTCTGATCGCGCGGCTGAAAATGAGTGACGTGCCCGCCGTGCAAGTAAATATGCGCCTCCGCGAGCGGCGAGGTAATCGCGAGCCGGGTCAGCCCGCCCGCGCCGGCCTCGAAGCGGGCGAGGCCGGGGATTTCCAAAGAGCGGAGGGCGGGGGAATCGGGCGTCATGGCGGGGACTTTAGAAAGCCCGCCCGATGCGCCAAGGAAAATGCCCGCAATGCACGCGGCGGAGACGATTTCCATTGGAGGACGGAGCGCCGCGGCGCTACGGCTAAAGGGCCGCGCATCCCCCGTTGTTTTCCATGACGCAAAGTCCACCACCCACGCCGCCTTCTCCGACGCGATTGCATTTCAATGTGATCGCCGGCGGTCTGGCGCTGGTCTTTCTGACGATCCTCAGCGCGGGGCTCTGGATGCTGCATCGGATCGCGGCGGCGGCGCTCCAGGCGCAGGGGCGCGCGGCGGACGACTTTGCGAAGGCGGAGTGCGGCTTCGCGGTCGCGCTCATCGCGATGATGGCGCTGACGCTGGCGCTTTCCCGGCGGCGGACCCGGCGGGTGGAGGCGGCGACGGCGGAGCGGGAGCGCATTCTCGCGCGGTTGAGCGAGACGGAGGGAAAGTACCGCACGATTTTTGACAACGCCGTGGAGGGCATTTTTCAGACGACGCCGGAGGGCCGCTTTCTCACGGCGAACCGCTCGCTCGCGCGGATGTATGGCTACGAATCGCCGGAGCATTTGATGGCGGCGCTGACCGATGTGGGGACGCAGCTTTACGTGGATCCCGCGCAGCGCGCGGGGCTGCTGGCGGCGCTGCAGACGGCGGATGTGGTGTCGAATTTCGAGTTCGAGATCATCCGCGCCGACGGGCGGACGCTGTGGGTGCGGGAGAACGTGCATGCGGTGCGCGATGAGAGCGGCGCGCTGCTTTACCTCGAAGGCACGGTCGAGGATGTGTCGGGGCTGTGGTGGGGCGAGCAGCGGCGGCGGCTGCAGTACGCGATGGCGCGGGTCATCGCCGACGCCGCGAGCGTGGAGGACGCGCGGCCCAAGCTGCTGCGGACGATTTGCGAAACGCTGGAGTGGGACATGGGCGCGGTCTGGGACGTGGATGCGGACGCCGGGGTGCTGCATTGCGTGGAGGTGTGGAGCGTGCCGGAGATCGAGATCGGGGAGTTTGAAAAGGCCAACGCCGCGCTGGAGTGCCGGCGCGGACAGCGTCTCGCGGGCGAGGTCTGGCAGCTCGCGGAGCCGAAATGGATCGCCGACCTGGCCACCGCGGACGGCTACCCGAATGCGCAGCTCGCGCGGGAGTGCGGGATGGCGTCGGCCTTCGGCGTGCCCATCGAGGTGCGCGGCGAGGTCTGCCATGTGCTCGAATTTTTCAGCCCGAAAATCGCGCCGCCCGACCACGAGCTGCTGCAGACGCTCGGCGCGATTGCCAGCCAGCTCAGCTACCTCATCGAGCGCAAACGCTCCGAGGAGGCGCTGCGCCGCAGCGAGATGCGCAAGGCGGCGATCCTGCGCGCGGCGCTGGACTGCATCATCACTTTCGATCTCGAGGGAAAGATCACCGAGTTCAATCCCGCGGCGGAGCGCGCCTTTGGCTATGCGGAGGAGCGGGCGCTGGGCCGGGAGATGGCGGAACTCATCATCCCCGCGACGCTCCGCGAGAGCCACCGGCGCGGGCTGGCGCTCTACAACGCCACGAACGCCGGCCCCGCGCAGGGCCGGCGCATGGAGCTCACGGCCATGCGCAGCGACGGCTCGGAGTTTCCCGTGGAGCTGGCGATCAGCCGTTTCGTGATCGACGGGAAGCCGATGTTCACCGCCTACCTGCGCGACATCACCGAGCGCAAGGCCGCCGAGCGCCTCAACTCCGAACTGGCCGCCGTGGTCGCCAACTCCAACGACGCGATGATCGCCTGCACCCTCGAAGGCGTGATCACGGGCTGGAACCTCGGGGCCGAGCGCATCTACGGCTACACCTCCGAGGAAATCCTCGGGCGGCCCTTCCACATGCTCATTCCGCCGGAGCGGCTCGACGAATTTCCGCAGACGCTGAACATGGTGAAGGGCGGCCAGAGCCTCGCGAACTACGAGAGTGTGCGGCTGCGCAAAGACGGGAAAAAAATCAGCGTCTCGCTGACCGACTCGCCGATCCTCGGCGACGGCGGGCGGATCACCGGCCTGTCCTCGATCGCGCGCGACATCACCGAGCGCAAGCGGCTCGAGGAGGAGCTGCTCCAGGCGCAAAAGATGGAAGCCGTGGGGCGGCTGGCCGGCGGCATCGCGCACGATTTTAATAACATCCTGACCGCGATCCTCGGCTACAGCGACCTCATCATCGGGCAGACCGACGAGCGCCAGTGGATGTACAAACACCTCACGGAAATCCGCAAGGCGGCGGACTTCGCGGCCTCGCTCACCCACCAGCTCCTCGCCTTCAGCCGCCGCCAGCCGCTCTTTCTGCGCGTCTTCAATCTGAACGACAGCGTGCGCAGCATGCAGAAAATGCTCGAGCGCGTGATCGGCGAAAACATCGCCATCAAGACGCAGTTCAAGGCGGAGATCGGGCGGCTCAAAGCGGACCCCGGCCAGCTCGAGCAGGTGCTGCTGAATCTCTGCGTCAACGCGCGCGACGCCATGCCCAAAGGCGGCTCGATCACCATCCAGACCGAGGACGTGACCTACATCCTCGACGAGCGGAGTTCCGTGAATGAGATGCCCGCGGGCGAATACGTGAAGCTCACCGTCACCGACACCGGACACGGCATCACCCCCGAGGTGCGCCGCCACATTTTCGAGCCGTTTTTCACGACCAAGGAGGAGGAGCATGGCACCGGGCTGGGCCTCGCGACGTGCTATGGCATCGTCAAGCAAAGCGGCGGCTACATCACCGTGGAGAGCGTGGTCGGCACGGGGACGACGTTCGCCATTTACCTGCCGCGGGTGGATGAGAGCGGGGAGAAATCGAACAGTAAAATGGAGGTCGGCCAGCTCGTCGGCGGCAATGAAACGGTGCTCTACGTGGAGGACGAAATCACCGTGCGCAGCCTCACCACCCACGTCCTCCTCCGGCTCGGCTACACCGTGCTCGAAGCGCCCGACGGGAAGAGCGCGCGGGATGTGGTCGCGACGCACGGCGGGCGGAAAATCGACCTGCTTTTTTCGGATGTCGTCCTGCCGGATTCCGGCGGACAGGAGCTGGCCGAGTGGATTCGCGGGCGCAATGCCGGCACGAAGATTCTTTTCACCTCCGGCTATGTGGATGAAAACATTCTCAAGCGACATGGGCTCGACGCGAGCGCGGCGTTCCTGCAAAAACCTTTCACGCCAGGCGACCTCGCGAAAAAAGTCCGCGAGGTTCTCGATGGCCCCGCCACCTAGCACCCCTTCGTTTCGCCAGCGCCGCCTTCCATGAAAAAATTCCTCCTTGTTTGCCTGTCGCTCATCTTCGCCGTCCTGATCCTCCCCGGCATCCTTCAGCCGGCCGGGGAGGCGGGGGCGAAAGACGCGACGGAGGTCAAGCAGCTCGCCCGCGGGCTCGACGCCGCGCTCCTCGAATACCGCAAGGAATTCGGCCGGTTTCCCGAAGGCAGCGCGGGGGAGATCGTCAGCGCGTTGTGCGGTCGGAATGAAAAGGAGAAGGCTTACCTCGTTCTCGCGCCCACGGCGGTGAACGATCACGGCGAAATGCTCGACCCGTGGGGCACGCCGTTTCGCATCACTTTCGACCACACGAGCGGCATGCCAAAAATCCATTCCGCGGGGCCGAATAAGATTTTTCAGGAAAAGGCCGGGAAGCACAGCGACGACTATTACAGTTGGCGTGACAGCGAGATTCCGGCCTCGCCGCTGCCTTTCTGATTCCACCCGGTCATGCCTCACCCTCCGCCCGCCGCTGAAGCCGGTCTGCCGCGCCTCGTGGAAATCCTCCTCGTGGACGACGACCCCGGCGATGTGCTGCTCGCCCGCCTCGCCTTCGAGGATGGCCGCTTCGCCAACCGCATGCACGTCGCGGAGGACGGGGACAAGGCGCTGGCTTTCCTGCGCCGCGAGGCGGGCTTTGCCAGCGCGCCGGCGGTGGACCTCATCCTCCTCGACCTGAACATGCCGCGCAAAGGCGGGCACGAGGTGCTGGCCGAGATCAAGGCCGATCCCCGGCTCGCGGAAATTCCCGTGGTCATCGTCACCGGCACCGCCTTCGAGGGCGAAATATTAAAGGCATACAATCTCGACGTGAGTTGCTACATCACGAAGCCTATCGACATCCCGCAGTTCATGAAAGTCGTCCGCTCCATTCCCCATTTTCAAATCGCCGTCGTGACCACGCGACCGGCCGCCGGCGACCATGCCTAGCGAGATTCTCCCCATCCTGCTCGTCGAGGACAATCCCGAGCACGTCGCGCTGCTTCGCCAGCTCCTCGCCACGCCGGAGCTGAGCCACTTTCATCTCGAAACCGTCGGCTCCCTCGCCGAAGCGCTCGACTGGCTCAAGACCGGGAGCATCGAACTCATCCTCCTCGACCTCACCCTGCCGGACAGCGACGGGCTGGAGACTTTCATCCGCGTCTTCGAGGCCGCGCCGCAGACCGCGCTCGTGGTGCTGAGCGGGATCAATGACGTGGCGCTCGCCCTCGAGACCGTGCAGCTCGGCGCGCAGGACTACCTCGTGAAAGGGCGCGTGGACAACCACCTGCTCCTGCGCGCCATGCAGTACGCCATCGAGCGCAAGCGCGCCCAGGTGGAACTCCAGCGCGCCCACGACGCCCTCGAAGACCGCGTCCGCGAGCGCACCGCCGCGCTCATTCAGGCGAATGCGAAACTCCAGGCCGAGATCGCCGAGCGCCGCAAGGCCGAGGCCACCGCGCTCGAAAGCAACCGCCAGCTCAGCGCCGCGCTCGGCCAGCTCCGCGCCACCCAGCAGGAGATCATCCAGCGCGAGCGCATGCACGCGCTCGGCCGCATGGCCAATGGCATCGCCCACGATTTCAACAACGCCCTCGCCCCGATCCTCGGTTTCAGCGAACTGCTGCTGCTCAAACCCGAGACGCTCACCGACGCGAAGAAGGTGCGCAATTACGTGGAGATGATTCACAGCGCGGCGAAGGACAGCGCCAAGGTCGTCAGCCGGCTGCGCGAGTTTTACCGCTACCGCGACGAGTCCGAGGTCTTCACGCCCGTGGTCCTCAATGACGTCGTCCTCCAGGCCATCTCCCTCACCCAGCCGCGCTGGAAAGACCAGGCCCTCGCCGCTGGCGTGAACATCGACATCCGCACCGAGATGGGCGACGTGCCGACCGTGCCGGGCAACGAAGCGGAACTCCGCGAGCTGCTCGTCGATCTCATCTTCAACGCCATCGACGCCATCCCCAAGCGCGGCACCATCACCATCCGCACCGCCGTCCAGGGCCGCTGGCTCGTCCTCACCGTCGCCGACGATGGCATCGGCATGTCCGAGGAAATCAAGGCGCGCTGCCTCGAACCGTTTTTTTCCACCAAGGAAGACCAGGGCACCGGGCTCGGGCTCGGCGCCGTCTATGGCATCGCCCGCCGGCACGAGGGCGAAATCGACATCCAGAGCGAGCCCGGCCGCGGCACCACCGTCGCCGTTTCCCTCCCGCTCGAGAGAAGCGCGCGCGCCGCCGAGCCGCCCAAGCCCATGCCGCCGGCCACCGCCTCGCTCCGCATCCTCGTGGTCGAGGACGAGCCGCTCGTGCGCGAGGTTCTCGGCGTCTATCTCGCCGAGGACAACCACCACGTCACCACCGCCGAAAACGGGCGCGAGGGGCTGGAGAAATTCCGCGCCGGCGAATTCGATCTCGTGATGACCGACCGCTCCATGCCCGAGATGAACGGCGACGCCCTCGCCGCCGAAATCAAAAAGCTCCGGCCCGCCCAGCCCGTCCTGCTGCTCACCGGCTTCGGCGACATCATGTCCGGCGCGGGTGAAAAGCCCACCGGCGTGGATCTCGTCGTGAGCAAACCTTTCACCCTCACCACCCTCCGCTCGGCCATCGCGAAGATTACCGCGAAGTAGCTCGCCTTCCCGCGCCGATGGGCGCAGTCTTTCCGCGTAACCCACCGGGAACGATGTCCTCGAATCCACAGGAAAAATTGCGCGTGCTCCTCGTCGAGGATAATCCCGGCGACGTGTTCCTGTTGCGGGAGATGGTCAATGAGGAGCCGCACGGGCGCTTTCACATCGCCGCCGAAGCGGGCACTCTCGCCCGCGCCATCGCCTGCATGACCGCGGGCGAGGCCGACGTGGTGCTGCTCGATCTCTCGCTGCCCGACAGCACCGGCGTGGACACTTTCACCGCCGCCCACGCCGCCGCGCCGGACGTGCCGATCATCATCCTGAGCGGCGTGGACGACGAGGATCTCTCGCTGCAAACCGTCCAGCTCGGCGCGCAGGAGTATCTCGTCAAAGGCCGCATCAATTCCCAGGTCCTGCACCGCGCGCTGCGCTACGCCATCGAGCGCGCGCGCGGCGAGGCGGCGCTGGCGCACGAGCGCGACCTCCTCGGCACGCTCCTCGAAAACATCCCCGACCGCATTTATTTCAAGGATCGGCGCAGCCGTTTCATCCGCATCAACCGCGCCCTCACCGAGCTGCTCGGGCTGAAGAAACCCGAGGACGCCTACGGCAAAACCGACGCGGATTTTTACGGCGCCGAGCACGCCCAGTCCGCGCTCGAGGATGAAATGCGCGTCATGCGCACCGGCGAGCCGATCCTCGGCAAGGTCGAGTTTGAGACGCTCATCGACGGCGGCAAATCCTGGTCGCTGACCACGAAGCTGCCGCTGCGCGACCGGCAGGGCCGCATCAACGGCACCTGCGGCATCTCGCGCGAAATCACGGCGATGAAGGAGATGGAGGACCAGCTCGCCACCGAGCGCAACCTGCTCCGCGCCATCATCGACAACCTGCCCGACCTCATCTTTCTCAAAGACGCCGAAGGCCGCTACCTGCTGGATAACGCGGCGCATCGCCACTCCGTCGGGGCCAGCGAATCCTCCGAGGTGCGCGGGCGCACGGTCTTCGATTTTTTTCCCGACGAAGCCGCCCGCGTTTTCCACGAGGACGACATGGCGCTCATCCGCTCGGGACGACCGCGCATCAATCACGAGGAGCAGGTCGCCGACGCCCGCGGACGTGAGCGCTGGCTGCTGACCTCCAAAATCCCGTGGCTCAATGACAGCGGCCAGGCCGTCGGCCTCGTCTGCATCAGCCGCGACATCTCCCAGCAGAAGCTCGCCGAGGCCCGCCTCCAGCAGGCCAACGACGACCTCAAGGCCCGGCGCGAAGACCTCATGGCCGCCGTCGCCGATCTCCAGGCGGCGCACCACGAACTGCGCTCCGTGCAGCTCCAGCTCATCGACGCCGAGAAAATGAAATCCATCGGACGCCTCGCCGCCGGCGTCGCCCACGAGGTCAAAAACCCGCTCGCCATCCTCGCGATGGGCCTCGAGTTTCTCGCCACCCAGCCGCCCACCGACGAGACCATCCCGCTCATTCTCAAGGAAATGTCCGACGCCGTGAACCGCGCCGACGGCGTCATCCGCGGCCTGCTCGATTTCTCCGCGCCCAAGCAGCTCGAAGTCCACCGCGCCAGCCTCAACGTCGTCATCAACCAGGCCCTCCGGCTCGTCCGCGGCGAGATGAAAGGCGGCTGCCAGATCCGTCGCGACCTCCAGAGCGACCTCCCGCCGCTCGTCCTCGATACCGACAAGATCAGCCAGGTCTTTGTCAATCTTTTCACCAACGCCCTCCACGCCATGGACGGCGGCGGCACCCTCACCGTCCGCACCTACGCGAAGCAGCTCACCGGCGTCGGCCACAATGTCGCCGACACCCGCTCCGAGTCCTTCCGCGTCGGCACCACCATCGTCGTCGCCGAAATCGACGACACCGGCCCCGGCGTCCCCGAGGAAAAGCTCGCGAAAATCTTTGAGCCCTTCTACACCACCAAGCCCACCGGCAAGGGCACCGGCCTCGGCCTCTCCGTGGTCAAAACCATCATCGACCTCCACGGCGCGACCATCGACCTCCGCAACCTTCCCGAGGGCGGAGCCCGCGTGACCCTCATGTTCCAAGTATAAACAACCAACCCAAAAACCCATCATGGACAAAAAACGCATCTTCATCGTTGACGACGAAGCCGGCTTTACCCGGCTGCTCAAACTCACCCTCGAAAAAACCGGCAACTTCCAGGTGCTCGAGGAAAACGACGGCACCAAAGCCTGGCTCAAAGCCCGCGAGTTCAAGCCCGACATCATCTTCCTCGACATCGTCATGCCGAAGATCGACGGCGGCGACGTCGCCCAGCAAATCCGCTCCGACCCGATGCTCGGCCACATCCCCATCATCTTCCTCACCGCCATCGTCTCCAGCCGCGAGACCACGCACGACATCGGCGGCTTCCCCTTCCTGGCCAAGCCCGTGAGCCTCGCCGCCATCACCACCTGCATCGCCGAGCACCTGGGGAAATAGGACGCCGGCGCTCCGCTAGCTGTGGAGGCTCAACACGTTGTTCATGGGCAGGCGGAGTCTGGAGATGGGAGAGCGGAGCTTGAGAGAGTGATGAGGACGATGCCAGTTATAGTT
>JAYWEP010000252.1:0-7871 GCA_043779205.1 Chthoniobacter sp.
AACCATCGCCCGCCAGGCCCGCGACCTCGCCGCCCGCGAGCACATCACCGTGGACAGCCTCATCGCCGCCGCCCTCACCGCGCAACTCGACCACGCCCCGCATCGCCCCACCATCGCCGAGCGCGCCACCCGCGTGGACTGGCCGCGCGTGGATGAAATCCTCGCCCGCGTCCCCGCCGCGCCGCCGATGCCGGGGGATGAGCGATGATCTCTCGGCAGCGAATAATCAGTGCGCCCCATTTTCCTGAATGAACCTCGATCAAATCGGTTTCGTGCTGCCGCCACCTTGGCCTGCGGGGACACCATTCACATTTGGTGAGATTCCAAGAATCCAGTGGCTCGTCGGCCCGAATGGGTCTGGAAAATCGCGCTTCTTGAAGAGCATTGTTGACGCACGAAATCGCGGCAAACTCCTAGTTCGACGGCTCGGAACCGACCGTCTAGGCCAAGCACGATCAATGGAGGTCTATAAGAGCCATTTTGGCGGCGGACGGTTTCAGGAAGGAATTAGGAAGGGTGACATCGCAAGCCTCACGCAATTCCTTAAAACAGACGCCGAAATCGTCGCAACCTTGGCCTTGTTATACGAGCGTCCGGACCTACGCATCCGCGTTGAGGCAACTCTTTCGGAGTTGTTGAATCGGCAGATTCGCTTGGAAGTGGAAGACGGCATGCTCAAACCCAAGGTTCGATTTGGGAAACGTGGCCAATACGACCTATTTCAAGACGAGTGCCACGGTGTTCTTGAATTGGTCGCACTGCTCTCGCACATCTATGACGACGAGGTGGAAGTGCTGCTGATTGACGAACCGGAACTCAACCTGCACCCCCAATATCAGGCGTTCGTTCTGAGTGAGATTCAGAAGCAGAAAGACAAACACTTCATCCTCGCAACCCACTCTCCTTCATTTCTCGACATCCGCTCCCTCGACGATCTCGCAGGCGTAATCTGCTTTCACGCAGACTATAAACCGCCGTCACGCTACCAACGCTCGACGATGACTGATGGTGAAGTCCGCGGCCTTCTCTCTAGGATGACGGAGCATCATCGGTCGTTCTTCTTTGCTACCAAGCCGGTGTTCACGGAAGGGCCGACTGATGCCGCCCTATTCTCCGGGATCCAAAGCAATCAAGGACGCAGCGCCGCAGCGGCAGGAAGTTCAATTATCTATACCAGCGGAAAAGATGATGCAGCCCGCTATCTCATGCTTTGCACAGCTTTAGGGAAGGAGGCGGTCTTTGTCTTCGATCTAGACGCGCTTTTTGATCAGCGACTTTCTGCCGGAGTCGGCCAAAATCAGGAATTGCTCAGCCGTATTGCACAAGATGGACGTGGAGACTTCACCTGCCTCCGAAGCGGACTGGAGCGCGAGATTAACGCTGCGATCAACAAGTTCAAATTGTCAGCGATGCCAGATGGGCCGCTGGCAAAACTCCATGCCGTTCTTTCGTCCGAATCTTCCGCCACCAAAGACACTTGGCTGGCAATGTTGATCGAGTGTCACAGAAATGCAGATTCGTTGGATGCGGCAGGTCTCAAATCGGAGCGCGAGCGTGTTTCTGGTTCCTTTGAAGCTTTGCGAAAATTGCTGGCCGGAGCGGGCATATATCTCCTCCCGGGAGGTGCCCTAGAAAACCATCTGCCGAGTTATGACGGACATCCTTATCGAATTCCTGACGATGCCAAGCAACGCGTAGTTGCTGAAGAGTTGGAATGGCTCTCGGAGCCACGGGCTATGGCCGATGTAAGCACTCGATACGGTGACTTGTGGGTCGTAGCCGAATCGCTTCCTTCGAAGCCCCTCGTTGACATTATCCCGACTCTGCGACGCGAACTCGCGGATGTGCTACACGCGATGTTTGTGGCGATCCGTGCGAAGGAAATCGCAACAACGGACGATGTCGCTACCGTCCTTGGGGACACATGGCGGCGGGTAAGCAATTTCGCCGAAATTGATACGCTCATCGTGGAGGAGGAGAGATTCAACGGAACAATCTCAGTCAAAGACAGGTTCGGTGTAGGTGCCTTGATTTGTAGTTTCGACGATACGACACAAACGAACAATCCAGGATGCTTAGTTTTGAATAAAAACAAGGATCGAATAACGGTCTCGGATTGCCTACCATGAAAGAAGAAATCCGAGCACTGGCTGACCGTTATGCTACCGAGTTGAAGCGGAGTATTGATGCGCGTGTGGCGGAGATGGAGCCTGATGACCGCTCACACGTCCTCATCTATCAAGTGCTGGGAGTTTCCGAGGGCGAGGGGAAGCTGATTGACGTTTACCAGAACAAGGGACGGTTTCTTTACAAGTATGCCGGGTCGTTTCTCGAAGAGGCGGCGAAGCTGTGTTTCAAGGCGAAGTTTCCTGACTCGGGTTCTGTGCGCGTTCCGAATACGCGCGGTTCGCGCCCGAAACTTTTCGGGGTGGATTGCTTGGTGGAAAATGATGCTCTGGAAATCAAGTGGCGGGATGCGACGACGGATGGCGACCACATCACCAAGGAACACACCCGGATTCAGGCTGTAGGGGATGCGGGTTACAGGCCGGTGCGGGTGATGTTTTACTACCCGAATCGCGAGCAGGCGATGCGTATCCAGCAAACGCTGGAGAGCCTCTACAAAAGCGTGCAGGGCGAATACCACTATGCCGACGCGGCGTGGGCTTACGTGGAGCGGCGCACGGGCGTGGACTTGCTCGGAATCTTGAAGGAATTGGCAGTAGAAAGGACGGGGCAAGATGGCAAGTGAAGTCCTACATGGGGATTGTCTGGCGGTTGTCGGCGGCTTGGCGGCTGAGTCCGCGGACTTGGTTTATGTGGATCCGCCTTTCTTCACGCAGAAGACACACTCGCTCGTCACTCGTGACCGCGCGACCAAGTATGAGTTTAGCGATGAGTGGAAATCGCGGTGGGAATACCTTGAGTTTCTGCGCGACCGTTTGGTGCAGTGTCGGCAGGTGTTGAAAACGACCGGCTCGCTTTTCTTTCACTGCGACACGAATGCCTCGCACCACATCCGCTGTCTTCTGGACGAGGTTTTCGGGGAGGCGATGTTTCGCTCGGAAATCATCTGGCACTACCGCCGGTGGTCGAACTCGCAACGCAGTCCGCTGCCTTCGCACCAGACGATTTTCTTCTACAGCAAGACGGACTCTTACCAATACCACCAAATCTTCGACGCCTATTCGCCTTCGACGAATGTGGATCAGATTCTCCAGCGTCGGCAGCGGGATGAGCACGGCAAGTCCGTGTATGCCCGCGATGACGAGGGGAACATCGTGAGCGACGGGCACAAGAAAGGGGTGCCCATCGCGGATGTTTGGGACATTCCCTTTCTCAACCCAAAGGCGAAGGAGCGCGTGGGCTATCCGACGCAAAAGCCGATCCTGCTGCTAGAGCGCATCATCTCGCTGGTGACGCTGCCGGGGGACTTGGTGCTCGATCCGTTTTGCGGCAGTGGCACGACGCTCGTTGCGGCGGAGCTGCTCGGTCGCAACTCGCTCGGCGTGGACGTTGCCAGCGATGCGGTGCAGTTGGCGACGCAGCGACTGGAGCAGCCTTTCAAGACCTCATCCGAACTGCTCCGCAAAGGCCGCGAATCCTATGTCCAGTCTGACGAAGCGGCTTTGGCTTTCCTGCATGGTGTGCCGATTGTCCCCGTGCAGCGGAATCGCGGCATTGACGCGATTTTGAAGACGGCTCCGGGTGAGGGCTCGGTGCTGATTCGCGTTCAGCGCAAAGGGGAGAACCTGATGGATGCCGCCGAGTTGCTTCACCGCGCTGGGCAAAGCAAACAGCCTGCGACGTTGGTTTTGGTGGTCACGGATTCGCAGCAGCCGCTTGGGCTGTTCAATACGCTCCCGTCGGATGTTTTGCTGGTGAACTCGACAGCGAGCGAGCTGGCAGAGCGGCTGGCGGACAGGGGCATCGGGAAGGTTTCGGGCTTCTGAGTGCGTAAATCACTGAAAACAAGGCTCTATTAACACAGGACAATGCGAAGCTGGCACGCTCCAAGGGTCAGCTAGCACACGCCCAAGGGGCGACCATGGAGGTCTCGTTTCAGCGCGGCGCGTTTGTGGTCGTCGGGATTGGTGAGCCAGCCGCTCGATTTTAGCCGCAGATGGGACTTACCAAACGCTGACAATTTTCCCGCCGCTTCACGACGCCACGCTGACAATCCCGATTTAGCTTTTCCAAATGAAACACTCACTGACTCTCACCGCGCTCGTCCTTTCGCTACGGCTCGCAGGCGCCGTCTTCGCGCACGATCTCGCGAGCGGCGATCCGCATCCGCACTACGATTGGTCGGTGAACCCGCCGGAGGCGGTGCGAGCGCCGGAGTGGTTCTTCGCGCAACTGGACACGCCGCCGGCAAAGCCAGCGCCGAGGCCGGCGGGCGATGCGGTGAAGCGGCCTCCGCAGGCGGCGGTGTTTGCGGCGTTCGCGCCGAGGGTGAGCGTGCGTTGGGATGAGCGGTTTCTTTTCGTGGAGAGCAATGGGCTGCCTGCGCACAACATGATGGTGGGCATCACCGCGTGGCAGCAGCAGGTGCCGCTGCCCCAGAATTACACGGGCGCGAATGCGTGGCAGTTTCCGCTCGTGCCGGTGCCGGCGAAAGTGCCGCTCTCGATCAAAGGGCGCTTTCTGCGCGGGGCCATCGCGCTGGCGGCGAACGGCATCCCGATTTTCAATCCGCAGAATAACCGCGCCGAGGTGTCGGCGGAAATCGGCGAGTTGGATCAATGGGGCGGGCACTGCGGCCGGGCGGATGATTACCACTACCATGCCGCGCCGCTGCATTTGCAGAGCGTCGTGGGCAAAGGCCAGCCCATCGCCTTCGCGCTCGATGGCTACCCGATTTATGGACTTACCGAACCCGATGGCTCTCTGCCAGTAGGTCTGGATACCTTTAACGGTCACAGCACGCCGGCCCTCGGCTATCATTACCATGCCTCGACTAAGTATCCGTATGTGAACGGCGGCTTTCACGGCGAAGTCGTGGAGCGCGAGGCACAGGTGGACCCGCAGCCGCGCGCACAGCCGGTGCGGCGCGATCAGCCGCCTTTGCGCGGGGCGAAGATCACGGGCTTTGAGACGACAGGGACCAGCTACAAGCTGAGCTACGAAGTGGGCGGCGACAAACGCGCCATCCTCTACAGCGCAAATGCGGATGGGACGTTCCCTTTTGAATACCAAAACGGGCGCGAGGGAACGACGCGTGAAACCTACACGCAGCGCCCGCGCGGCGGCGGCGGCCCGCGTCCCGATGGCGAACGTCCTCCGCGTGGTGGCGGCGACGCGGATCGTCCACCACGCCCGGAAGGTGGCCCCGGCGGGCAGCCACCTCGCGACGGCGGCGGAAGCGCGGGACGTGGCGGCCCGCAAGGCGACAGACGCCCGACGGAAGAGGGCGCGCAGGAAACCGCATCGCAGTTCGGCCTCGACGCGATGAAGAAACCGAGCGCGACTTTTCTCCTCACCAGTCCCGCAGTCGCGAACGGCGGGGCGTTGCCCGTGGAGTTCACCGGCGATGGCCCCGGCTCCACGCTCCCGCTCGCGTGGACGGGCGTGCCCGCCGGGGTGAAAAGCTACGCGCTCATCATGCACCACCTCGACCCCGAGGGGAAAACGAAGTGGTATTGGACGCTCTACAACATCCCCGCCGCCGCGACGCATCTGGACAAAAACACGAAGGGGATCGGCACGCCCGGCACCGGCTTCAAAGGTCAGGTCGGCTACGAGCCGCCGCACTCGAAAGGCCCCGGCGCGAAGACCTACGTCCTGACCCTTTACGCGCTCTCCGCCGCGCCGCAGATCAGCGTGCCCGCCTCGCAGGTGAGCGCCGATGTGCTCTCCGCCGCGATAAAAGATCGCGTGCTCGCGAGCGCGGATTTGAGTGTCGTCTATTCACGCGAAGGCGCAGCGACCGACGACCGCCCGCCGCGCGACCCAGATCGCCCGCCGACCGATGGACAGCGCCCGCCGCGGCGTGAGGACGGAAACGGCCAGCCACCGCCGCCGCAAAATTGAAAAGCACAGGCATGAACCTGGATTCCGCAGTTGGTTGAACCACTAATAGACACTAACCAACACTAATGAAGAATTTGCGCGGGATTTTGGCTCTGAGCTTCGTTCACCCAAGAAGTGAGGCTTTCTGTGAAGCGGCATTCCCGTCTAGCTCCTTAATTAGTGCAGGTGAGTGTCCATGAGTGGTTTCCTCAACTGAGGTTTTTAGGATGAAACTCCTCCTCGCCAATGGCGGTTGAGCCTCGGCGGGTGGTAACAGTTCCGAAGTGGTGATCGCGACTCGCGCTTGGTTCGCTCAGCGGAGCGAGGGTCCGGGCAGCAGCGGCACATCGCAGAAGGTGAGCGCGGCGAGGCCGTTGGCACTGTTGAGCAGAGTGTCCTGACTCCACGCGATTTCTTTGAGATAGGTGATCTTCTGTGCCGCGGATGCTTCCTTTAGTTTGAGCGTGAGCACGTTGCCGGAGACACTGCCCGAGGCGACTTTGTCCTTTTGCCCATCGAGGTAAAACTGCCCCGCCAGCGCATCGGCCCAGACCACGGGCTGATCAAACTCCAAGGCAATCGTGTCGCGCGCGCCAGCGTATGAGGCGTGCCGGAGATTGGGCGGGGTGGTGGAAGCAGCGGGCACTTTGCCGTAGTTATCCCGCTCGATCAGCGGCTGAATCAGGCGCGCAAATTCCGCCCAGCCAAGCAGCGGAAAATGGCAGCCGCCGGGCGGGCGGACGCCGAGCGTGGACATGATGCTCATGCGGGAATAAAGCTGCGGCAGGGTGCGCTGTTTCTCGCGCAGCATATCGCCCGAGCCGTCCCGCCCGCCCATGCTGCATGAGTTCGGCCAGATCTGGAAAACGTAGTAGTGCTGCACGTTCGGGAAGTCCTGTTTCCACGCCGCGGACATTTCCACAAATAACTGCTGGTAAGTCTCCCACCCATAACCGCCCGTCGGCCCGTCCGAGCCTTGGTCGTTTTCCCCCTGATGCCACAGGATGCCGCGAATGCCGTGGGTCAGCTTCGCCTGCTGCACGCGCCAGAGCATCCGCCCGTAGATGGTGGTGAGGTCGGTCGGGTCGGCGGCGTTGCGCTGATGCTGGTCAATGCGCGTTCCGCCGACGGCACCGTTGATGATGAAGATGGGCACCTTCTGGCTGTCGAGCAGCCGCTTGGCCAGTTCCATGCCCCACCAGCCCAGCTCCGCCTTCTCGCCTTTCTGGGCCTTCCAGACCGGATTGCACCAGAGGTTCGACGGTGCGGCTTTCGCGTTGCCCGACAGGCGGCCGTAGCTGCGAATCCACTCGTTGGTTTCGGGCGGGGATTTTTCGCCGGTATCTGTCGCCAACGCGTTCGACTGGCCATCGATCAAGTAGGCATCGCCGCAGACGATGTTGGTCACCGTGTGCCGCACCGTCTCCTGCCCGCCGACCTTCGTGCCGAACCCCACTTTGTATTTGATCAGCCCCGGCTTGAGCTTCACCGAGAGGGCGTAAGCCTTGTCCGCGCCAGGTTTAGCGCTTTCGGTTTTGATCAGCTTGTCGGCGGCGTAGAGCTTGAGAAAGACCGAGTCGGCGGCTTCGGCCAGCGTACCGTTGTAATGGAGCGTCCCCTCGTTCTGGTCGTCGCGCGCGTAAAACTGTCCGTCCTCCGGCTTCTCATCCTTCGCAGGAATCCGCGCCACCCACGCGTCGCGCTTCGGCTCCGTCACGTCGATGGTCGCCGACTGCGTGACCGGCTTGCCGCCGTTACTGATCGTCGCCGTGACCGTCAGCTTTCCGCTATTCTGCGCGCGCGTGAGGATGAGTTTCCCCGGCGCGATTCCTTTGATGACCGCGAACGGCGAGACGCTC
>JAYWEP010000253.1:0-23026 GCA_043779205.1 Chthoniobacter sp.
TTCTGCCGCTGGCCGGTGGTCGCGACCACCGGAGTCTGGCCGCGCAACCCATCGGTGCGGCCCAACGCCGGCTCCGAACTGAAGCCCGCCTCATCGAGAAAGAAGATCGTTGCATCCACGGTGCGCGCCCGCCGGCGCAGCCGCGGGTCATCCTTCCTGACCCACTGGGCGACCGCCTCGGGATCGCGTTCGCAGGCCCGGCGCAAGGGCTTCTGCGGGGTGCTTTCCAAGCTCGCCAGCAACCGGCCCACCGCCGTCCGGCCCCGCACCTTGCGCTGTTGTGGGGCGGTAAGCTTGCGCTGCGGGCCGGTGGATTTGCGGGCGCGCAGCCCCGCCTCGCCTTTGCGGACAGGCCGCCGCAGCCAAGGGTGGATGCTCGTGCGGCAAAGACCGAGCGAACGCATGACTTCGCTGGGGGCCTCGCCATCTTCCCCCACCGCGCTTTTTCATCTCGATGAGGACGACGGGCTTCCAGACGTAATCGGCGAAGCTGGTGCCGCCGCCGTCCTCGGTGGCTTGGCGAATGCGGAACTCGGGCCCGCCGCCGACATCGGGCGAGCCGCCGTGGCCGAAGGCCTGCATCAGGCGGTCGAGGAAGATTTGCGCCTGGCCTTTTTCGTCGCCGGTGAGGTGGGCTGCGGCCCAGGCGGCGAGTTTTCCCGTGCGGGAGCGGGCATGCGGAGCGGAGAGTGGCGGGACGCTGCGCAGGCGGCACGGCTGCGCGCGTGATGCTGCACGGGTTTCGGCGGCTGGAATGCCGCTCCGACTACTCCACCAGCCCGAAGGCGCGCACCGTCAGGCTCTTCCCTTTGAGCGTGTGCTGGCCGAGATCCTTGACCTTTTTCACGTCGGGCATCTGGTCCGCAAAATCGCCGGACATGAGCACGCGCTGGCCGAGTTCCTTGGACAGCGCTTCGAGGCGGAAGACGGTGTTCACGGCGTCGCCGATGATCGTCGCGTCGCGCGCGGCGGAGACGCCGACATTGCTGCACGTCACGCGGCCATAGTGGAGCGCGACGGCGATCTTGAAAGGCTCGCCATTCGGCCAGGTGCGGGAATCCGCGAGCGCGAGCATGCGTTTCGCGGCGGCAAAGGCGGTGCCGCAATCCGCGGTGCCGCGGCCCGTCACGCCCCAGTACGCGAGCATTGCGTCGCCGATGAATTTATCGATCGTGCCGGCACTTTGCGCGACCATGTTGCCGGTCTCGCGAAACCACACGCCGAGCGCCTGCGCCATGTCCTCGCCGGGGATTTTTTCCGACATCGAGCTGAAGCCGCGGATGTCGCAGACGAGCAGCGCCACGGGCCGCGCCTCGACGACCGAATGATCCACGCTGCCGACCATGGTCATCGCGTTCGTGTCGCTGCCGGGCTCGTCGTCGTGCTCCACGAAAATCATCTGGTTGTCGGCGATGCGAATTCTGTCGCTGTCTTTGAGCGTGACCGGCATGACCACGCGCTCGTCGTTGACGTAGGTGCCATTGCGGCTGCCGAGGTCGATGAGCTGGTACTGCCAGCCATTGTGGCAGCGGATGAGCGCGTGCTGCCGCGAAACGAGCGGGCAGAAACTGAGGCACACGCTATTCTCCCGTGTGCGCCCGATGGACGCGGTATTGCCGATGCCGACCTCGAAAGGATCGGCGGTGGCGGGTTGGATCTTGAGTTTCGCTCCCATGGGTTCTGGCACTATGCGGGTTGCAGATTGCGCGCGGCTGTAAAAAACTGCAACTTCTCACGCGCTCGCACGCACATTGCATCCGTAAGAAACATTCATGCCCGAGGCCGCCATTTTCGACCACTACGAAGTTCAGACCCGTGACGACGGTTCGCTCTACGAACTCGGGCGCGGGGCGATGGGCATTACCTACAAGGCGTTTGATACCAGCCTGCGCATCACCGTCGCGCTGAAAGTCATCAACGCGACGTATCTGAACAGCGAGGTCGCGCGGCAGCGTTTCGTGCGCGAGGCGCGCTCGGCGGCGAAGCTGCGGCACCGGCATGTGGCGTCGGTTTTTCATCTCGGCACCGAGGGCGACACCTGGTTTTACGCGATGGAATACATCGACGGCGAAACCGTGGAGGCGCTCATCAAACGCCAGGGGCCGCTCGCGCCACTGATGGCGCTGACCATCACCGCGCAGGTCGCGCGTGCGCTGAACGCCGCGTCGCAGGTCGGCCTCGTGCATCGCGACATCAAGCCCGCGAACCTCATGCTCGTGCGCGAGGACGACGAGATCATCGCGAAAGTGATCGACTTCGGCCTCGCAAAAACCTCGCTCACCGGCGACGCCGAGGACGCCGCGTCGCTGAGTCTGGGCGGCTTCGTGGGCACCCCGCATTTCGCCAGCCCGGAGCAGCTCGAGGAAAAGGAAATCGACGTGCGCTCGGACATCTATTCGCTCGGCATCACCCTCTGGTACATGCTCGCCGGGCAGGCCCCCTTTGCCGGCTCGATGGCGCAGGTGATGAGCCAGCACCTCTCGAAGCCGCCGCCTTTCGAGAAAATGGAAAACCTTCCGAAGGCCGTGGCGGATCTGCTGCGAAAGATGCTCGAAAAGGATCCCGACGACCGCTTTCAGACGCCGACCGAATTGCGCAAGGCCATCGAGGAAGCGCTGGAGCACAGCGCCAGCGCGCCGGCCTCGGCGGGCGCGGCGGCAGCGGACGAGGAGAATTTTGACACGCTCCTGGAAACGGCGTCGGCGCGTCCGGGCGAGACGCGCTTCGAGGTCGGCGTGGCCCTGGCCGGGCGCTACCGCATCCAGGAGGTGCTCGGCGAGACCAATGCCGGGCGCGCTTTCCGCGCCCACGATGCGGGGCGTCAGCGCGAGGTCCGCATCCTCGTGCTCCACGCGGAATTTCTCAACGACGCCGGAGCCTGCACGGCGCTGGAGCACGAGGTGGAAAAGCTCAAGCCGGTGGAGCATCCGAACCTGCTCGGGGTCTTCGATTTTGAAACCATCGAGCAGGCCAGCTTCGTCGCGCTCGAATGGACGAACGGTTTTTCCCTCCTCGAACTGCTGCGCGCGCGGCGCGAGTTGGAGGCGGGTGAAACGCTCGGGCTCCTCCAGCAGGCGGCCACCGGCGTGGATCACGCGCTCGCGCTCGGGCTGGGCGGACTGGAGTTTGGGCTGCATCAGGTCTTCCTCCATTTCCCGCAGCCGGTGAAAAAGGACGCGCTGCTCCGCGCGCCGCTCGCGGACTGGCCGGCGTTTGTGCTGAAGCTGTACCCGCTGGGCTTCAAGGGCGACCTGGCGACCTCGCAGACGTGGGCCGGCGCGCAGACCGTGGTCGCGGGTGGGGACGGCGCGAAGAGCGAGGGCGTGGAGGTGCGCCCGCGCTACATCCAGTCGCTCGCGGCGCTCGTGTACGAGCTGCTCGGCGGCACCCTTTCGCCCGTGGCCCTCGGCACCGCGCTGGTCCCGCGCTACACCCCGCTGGCCACGCTCTCCGAGGAGGGCAATGAAGTCCTGCGCCGCGCGCTCGACCCGGCGCGTTCCTTTGCCAGCGCGCAGGAGTTTTGCACCGCGCTCATCCAGCTCGACGGGCTGCAAGTCCGCCGTCACGAATCCCACGCGCCACCCGCCATCGAGCCGCGTGCGCCCGCCGTGGCGAGGTCCGTCGCGCCCGCCTTTCCGCCGCCGCTGCGGGTGGCGAAAAAGAAAGCGCCCCGCGCGCTCATCGGCTTCGCCGCGGCAGCCCTCCTGCTCGGAGCCGGCGGATATTTTGCCCTGCAAAAAACGGGCGGAAAAAACCTCGCGGACAACGGCGGGACCAATTCGCCCGCCGACGGCGGCGGACAAAAAGCCGACACTTCGCCCAAGCTCACCCCCGCCGACCCGCCACCCCGCTACGCCACGCCGCCGCCGAGCACCCCGCCGCCGCCGAGCACCCCGCCGCCGACCACCCCCGCGCCACCGCCCGCGACTCCCGCCCCGCCCACCCGCCAGGACATGCTCAAAAGCCGCGTCGCCAAGGCGCAGACGCTGGAGGAAAAGGAGGATTGGGCCCCGTCGCTCGACGCGTGGCAGGCCATCGTCCACGAGTTTCCGGAATCCCCCGTGGGCAAATACCATCTCGAGACGCTGCTCAACCACCTGCGCGACCGGCCGAGTCCGATCTCATTCGAGGAGTTCACCGCCATGCGGGCCGAGATCACTGAGGCCGCCCAGCTCGACATCCTCTCCGCGATGATGCTCATCGGCGACAACCTCCGCACCAAGGAGCCGCTGGTCGCCTTCAACTGGTATTCCGCGGCGAGCACGAAAGGCGACGCGGGCGCGTTCACCCAGCTCGGCTTCATGCTCTCGAAAAACAGCGGGCCGGTGAAAGCCGACCTGGCGAAAGCCGTCGAGTGCTTCCAAGCCGCGGCGGACAAAGGCGACGCCGGCGGCAAATTCGCGCTCGGCGAGTGCTACCTCACGGGCCGCGGACTGCCGGCGAAAGACGAGAAGCGCGGCGTGGAACTGCTGCGCGAAGCCGCGGAGATGGGCGATACGCGGGCCATGGACCGCCTCGGCGTCTGCTACACCCACGACACCGGCGTGAAGACGGATTACGCCGAAGCCTTCCGGCTTTTCACCCGCGCCTCCGACCGCGGAAATCTGCAAGCGCTGGGCAATCTCGGCGTCCTCTACATGACCGGCCGCGGCGTCCCCGCGGCCAATCCGAAGAAGGCCGCCGCGCTCTTTGAAAAAGGCGCGCGCGCGGGCGACGGCTCCTGCATGTTCAACTTTGCGCAATGCCTCGACGAGGGCATCGGCGTCGGCAAGAACGGCCTCCAGGCGCAGGCCTGGTACCGCAAAGCCGCCGAGGCCGGCGATGAGCGCGCGGCGGACTGGTGCCGCAAACATGCCGTGCCCTGAGCGGGCCGACATTTTCTTGCCGTCCGCGCGTCCGCCCGTTAGATCACGCCCACTCCTTATGAACTCCAGCACGACTCCCGTCATCGCCCTCACCACCTCCATCGCCCTGCTCGTCGCCGGCTGCGAAAACATGACGCCCGGCCAAAACGCCGCCGTCTTTGGCAGCGGCGCCGGCATCCTCGCCGGCAGCCTCGCGCGGGCCGCGGGCATGAGCACCGGGGAATCCATCGCCATCGGCGCGGCCACCGGCGCGGTCGTCGGGATGACCGCCTACATCATCGCCAAACACCAGGCCAGCGAGCGCCAGCGCAAGATCGCCGAGCAGCGCGCCCGCGTTTACTACGGCCGCCTCTCGCCGGAGAAAAAAGTTGCGCTCAAGAAACGGCACGTTCGCTACATCGCCGTCGATACCGAGAAAGACGAGCACACTTCGCCGAAAGCCAAAAAAGCCGTGATGGTCTGGGACACCCAGTCCGAGAGCGTGGCGGGGAATAACGTCTATGACGTGCAGAGCACGCCGTCCGTCGGCTCCACGGCGAAGTTTGACACCTACTCCGCCGAATACGTCGGAGCGGGAGGCTAGGCTTTAACCCATCTCCCCCATGAACTCGCCCATCCTCAGATTCACCGCCGCCCTCGCCTGCTGCGCCCTGCTCGGCAGCAGCGCGGAAGTCCTCGGGGCCATGGATCTCGGCCGCATCATCCAGACCCAGACCATGCTCATCCGGCACAAGGCCACGAAGGAGCAGATCCAGGTCGCCACGGTGCGCGCCACGACCTATTACACCCACCTCGCGCCGGAGAAAAAAGCCGTCCTCAAGAAAAAGAAAGTGCGCTACATCGCCGTCGATACCGTGCGCAGCAAGGAAGCGCCGCCCAAGGCCAAAAAGACCGTGATGATCTGGGACACGCAAGCCGCCGGTCTGGCCAGCAACGATGTCTATGACTTGGAAGCCCCGCCCGCAGTGGGTCAGACGGCCAAGTTTGACACCTACTCCGCGGAGTACGTGGGCAGCGGCGGGTAGCGGCAGCCGGTTGGAGAGGCGCACGCCGCCGCCGTCAGGTGCGGATTATTCTCCCGCAGCGCCGGGCAGGGCGTCCGCACATCCACCGCCACCGCCGCCCCCAGCGCCCGCTTCAAGTCCCGCACCGCCGTCAGCATCACGATGTCGCCGGGCGATTGGCCGTTGCGGAGGATCAGCTTGCGCATGGCTTAGATACACGATTTGCGCGCGTGAATAAGAGGAAAACCGTCTCTGCTCGAACGAGTCCGTCAGACCTCAGGCGCGGGTGGTGGCGTACCGTACGGGATAAACGGGATTGCTAAATCTCGTAGATCCTTCGCCAGTGCAATTGCTGCAACCAGCCTATCAAATGGCTTGGGCTTGATCGTCAATGGAGTCTCGTTCATGAAAATTCCCAGGTTCGCCCTCATTTTCCGATGCTTGATAAACACCCCCGCGTTTAGGTCCAGAATGCGAACGTGGTAACGTCCCGCTGGCGTAATGCCAAAAACTCTGTGAGTCACAGGGTCTTCAAGAATATGGACGCCGTAATCGTGTTCCTTAGTACAATCCAAAAAGCGAATCCCGGCCGCCTCCATTTCCTTGGTAGGCCAGGCGCTCTGCTTCTTCCCGTTGCAGTGTCGCGATGCCGGAAAGAGATTTGAATAACTCTGCAGGTAACGTGATTTCAGCCGGGGATCGAAATGATCAACATCAATGGCCGACTCGCCGCCTGCCATGTCCTTATGAAGCATTGAATATGCGCAACGATCTGAGAAATCCGCGAGCAGGCAGGGGAGCGCACGCTTCCGATAATTCGACCGTGTGATTTTTCCTTTCGGAAAATTTTTACGGACGATTCGTGAAGCTGGTTCGTCTGAGTCCGATTTCCTGCACATACCGATCAAGCGCTTCGAAGACGCGGTTGACGCTCTGCCATTGCCTAAACTCTTCGAACATTTCCTTCGCACTAACCGGCGGAGCCGTGTGTTTCCGCCGCGCAATAGTCAATTGTTCCAATTCCACCAATTCAGAGGCACTCAAGCTTTCAATCGCTTCCTTGATTGCTAGCGATTGAAAATGTTTCTCCGCGACTTTATCCCAATCAATGTCCACAGGAACTTCCTCAAACACCGTGTAGAATTCATCCGCTGCGTCGATGACCGATGCCACGCCGGTCGCGACAGACGCATCGCCGGTTCGCTGCGTTTCTTCTGGAAGCCGCGCACCAACGGCTCCCTGCGGCACTTTGTCGGTTACCATCGCCCCGAGGTTGAGAGAGGTCGCGAGAATAGTTCCGGGCACGGTGATTTTCATGGAATCAAGTCCCCATACATGGCTGCGATGAACTGGCGTTGCAACTCCAAGGAAAGACGAATGATCGCGAGTGGCTGTCCTTTGATTTTCCCTGTTTTCTCACTGCGCCGGTCATCCAGCAGATCCCCGATTGAGTAAGCAAAAAATCGAATCTCACCCACTTCGCCGGTACGGGCGAGGGTAGCAATATTCACGGACGGTACTCCTGCGGTGAGCCTGTCCGGAGGACATCGAAAGCTCGTGTCCTCGGTATGACTTGGAAACTCAACTTCAGAGAGATATTTCATCCATGAGTCCTGGCTGCTTTCAATAAGCTTCTGTTCGAGAACGCACGCCCAGGCGGCCATGAGACGGGCTGGCGGCATCATCAATCCGAAATGCACCAGCTTGTGACCGTCGAGGCTCTCTAGCCCGAAAGTGTTGGCGTACAAAACAACGGGGAACTGGCCTTGCGGGATTTCAATCATCACCGTTTTATCGGCTTTATCCCCAGATTCCTTCGGTGATTTTTCTTTCGTCATGCGATCAGCGATAGCCACTGATGTGCCGTTTTAGGGCCGTTTCGAGGGTTGTGCGAACTTTTCTTGAGGATTTTAAGGGCTACGCTATGCCGACTATCTCCCAACATCCCGTTCCTACGGCGAAGATGATGATGAGCCCGGCAGCCCGCTGCTACTGGAGCTGCTGTCGGCGAGCGGGCGATTTCGCCGGGGTTGCGGCGGGGCTGGCAGCCGATGCGGTTGCGCTCAGGCGTGGCGTCGGCATCGCGGGTGGCGTGGGAGAAGAGGAAGCGCACGGACGGGAGGGTGGCCGGTTTGCGGCCAGCGCGCAAGGCCGCCATCACGGCCAGACCTTTTTCAGGATGGCGGCGAGGCGGTAGCCGGCGCGGCCGAGTTCGAGGCTCACCTGCTCGCGCGCCCAGGTGTCGTAGGCGGGGAGGTCGCTGCTCTTGGCACCCCAGCTTTTGGGATTGGCGTGGAAGGTGAGCTTGGCGTGCGCCTCGGTGGCGATGGGGAGGAGTTCATTGGCCCACTTCACGGCCCAGCCGCTGATGAAGGAGCCGGTCTGCCAGCCCGGCGGCGGGCTGGCGATGAAGGTCTGCGCGAAGGCCCGCGGCGGCCATGGCGTTGGTCACGGTCACGGAATCCCGGTAGCTGTGCAGGTTCGTGCTGTGGAAATTGATGGCGTTGCCGCCGGTGGCGAACTTCGTCCCCGGCGTGGTATTGGGATTGGCGGGCTGCCCGCTGGCATCGAAGTAAGCCGCACCGACGTGGAGCGGCTGATGGATGTCGCCCACGGAATGCACGAGCAGCCGGTATGGGCGGGAAACGATCAAGACCTTCAAACTGGACCAAGACAGCCTGCTGCTTCGCACGCGTCGCACTTCCTTGAACGACACGGAAACGTTTTTGGAGGTTATCGCCGTCTTGCCACTCGGAGATGCTCGCCGCGTTGCCGCCCGCGGCGTGTTTCTCCGCAGCATAGGTGATACCGCACCGCGGGCCGCCATGATCCGCACAAATCCTGGAGACCGCATTCGGGCGCTCTAGTGTGACCCAGCGAATCAATGCCCAACCCGGTAGCGGAGGAAACATTCGCCGCCGATGACTTCCATTTTTTTCAGCGTGAGCGGGACGGAGGCGGGGTGAAACGCGCCGGGGAGGCCGGTAAGGGTTGGCGCCTTTTCGCCGCCGAAGATGCGGGGGCAGAGTGTGGCGTGGAGTTCATCGACGAGGCCGGCGGTGAGGAGGGCGCGGAAGATTTGCGCGCCGCCTTCGCAGACGAGGCGCTTCACGCCGTAGTCGGTGCGGAGGGTGGCGAGCATCGCGGCGAGATTTACGGACGGGCTTTCGTGCAGCCACACGTCGGCTTTGGCGGCGAGCGCGGCGCGGGTGCGGGCGGGCATGCGGGCGGTGGAGAAGATGACGATGGGGGAGAAGGTTTTTGTGAAAAGGCGCAGCGTGGGATCGATGCGGCCGGAGTTGGTGAGCAGGACGCGGAGCGGGTATTCGTGCTGGCCGCGGGCGGTGCGGGCGGCGCGCAGGGCGGCGTCGGGCAGGCCCATGCTCATGTTGTCGGCGGCGAGGGTTTTCGCGGAGACGAGCACGGCGTCGCAGCGGGCGCGGATTTCCACGAGGCGGTGCTTGTCCTTTTTTGACGAAAAATCCGCCGGCGTGCCGCGGCGCGTGGAGATGCGGCCGTCCCATGTCAGCGCAAAGTTGGCGGTCACAAAGGGGCGCGCGGGTTTGGGCATCAGCGCTTTTCCTTGGCGGCGGTTTCGAGCGCGATCTCCTCCTCGGCGACGGTGTGTTCGAGGGTGGAAACGGCGGCGCGCATCTCGCGCATGCGGGCATGCTCGGAAGGGCGGTAGAAAAGGTAGAGCAGGCCGCCGAGCAAGCCCCAGACAAGGTTCAGGCCGTAGCCGGTCGTGGACATAATGGCGGCGACGGCGTCGCTCACGCCGCAGAGATCGCCGAGAAAAACCTGGAAGAGTTTCTCGCGAATGCCGAGGCCGCCGACGCTGATCGGGAGGGAGGTGATGGTGCTGATGATCGGCATGATGGCGCACAGCTCGGCGAAGCTGGGGATGCGGCTCGCGGCGCGGAAGGAGGCGGCGGCGCAGTAGTACATGGCGAAGTAGCCGAGGTGCGCGCCGACGGAAAGGAGGAGCGCGGCGGCGGATGGCTTCCACGCGCGGCCGTAGAGATTGTAGGCGAGGGCGAGTTCGGCGAGCCGGTCGCGGCCCGGCAGACGCGCGGGGAGTTTGTGGATGAGGCCGAAGCCGGTGAGAAGAAAGGACGCGCCGAGCGCGGCGAGGCTGCCGCCGAGGATGGCGAGCGCGGTCCAGATGTATTTCGCGGCGTCGGGCGCGCTGAGCAGCCACTGCCATTGCGCGGCGATGAGCACGCCGGCCATGGCGATGAGCGCGAAGAGCCCGATGAGCCGATCGACGAGCACGGCGAGCAGCGCCTGCGTGCGTTTGCCGGGGGTTTCCTTGAGCAGGTAGAAAATCTTCACGACATCGCCGCCGGTGCCGCCGGGGATGACGAAATTAAAAAACACGCCGATGAGCAGGAGCATGAAAACGCGCGCCCAGCTCAGGGCGATGCCTTGCACGCGGAGCAGCAGTTGCCAGCGGATGCCGGCGCAGATTTCCACGACGCCGTACGCGGCGAAGCCGGCGAAGAGCCACCAGCGATCGGCCTTGCCGAGCGCGCGGGCCATCTCCGCGCGCTTCGCGGGGTCGTGAAAGACGAGGAACAAAATGCCGACAGTGACGAGCACTTGCAGCGCGGTGAGGGCGGCTTTTTTCAGACGAGCGGGCGGGTTGGGGAAAGGGACGGGAACCGCTGCGCGTTTTACGCGCCGAATTTTGCGACCCACTTGTCGCGGGACTCGATGATCTCCTCGCGCGTGCGGCGGGGGCTCATCTCGAAGACGTAGAGGGTCTCCTTCGGCAGAAACGCGAGGAGTTTTTCGTACTCCACGTCGCCGGTGAAGGGGGCCATGTGGTCGTGGCCGGGGTAGGCGGTGTCGTGGAGATGGCAGCCGATGAGGCGCGGGGCGATGGTCTGCATCCACTCGGCGTGGTCGAGGAAGCCGAGATTGTGCTTCACCTGGACGTGGCCGAAGTCGTGCCAGTAGCCGACGTGCGGGACGTTGAACTCATTGAGCACCTCGATCATTTCACGCTCGCTGGGGATCTCCTCGAAGCTGTGCCGGCTCTCGACGCCGAGGCGGATGCCCTTTTTCTCCGCATGCTCGGCGATGCGCGCGAGGCACTCGCGGGCGCGCTGGAAATAAGGCGGGGCCTGGGCCTCGCGCTTGCGCACGCACTCGAGCTTTTCCTTCACAAAACCGCGCGAGTTGCCGAGGCCGACCTCGGTGAGGCGCAGGAGTTTTTCCGTGTAGTCGTCGAGCGGCGTGCGGCCGAGGTGGAGGACGACGAACTGCGCGCCGAGCCGGGCGGCGAAGTCGATGGTCTGGAAGGAGTGCCGGAGCGCGCGGTCGCGCTCGCGGGCGTCGGGCGAGGAGAATTTGTAGCAGTCGGGCGAGGCGCGGGTGATCTCGATGGGGAGCGGGCAGAAATTGTGCAGGCTGGAGAAGCGCACTTTGCCGGCCTCGTACATTTTCAAGATGCCGTCCATGAGCGAGAGGCGGATGCCGTGGCCGAGCTCGATGCGGTCGAAGCCCAGGTCGAGGAGTTCGCGG
Source organism: Chthoniobacter sp. (assembly GCA_043779205.1). Classification (GTDB taxonomy): domain Bacteria; phylum Verrucomicrobiota; class Verrucomicrobiia; order Chthoniobacterales; family Chthoniobacteraceae; genus Chthoniobacter. Next base: position 11,399 of record JAYWEP010000253.1, read on the forward strand.
CACATGGTTTCGCCGTCGGTGTGGCGGGAGGAGTTCCAGCAGGTGGAGATTGAAAGCACGGCGCAGTCTATCGGTGAAGGCTGCGCGCCGGGCAAGCGCGCTCCGTGGTCGGGACGGCACTCCGTGCCGTCCTACCGGGCTGCGCTTTCGCGCAGCACGCCGGCCTCCAGCCATGCGTAATCGCCGGCGAGGACGCGCTGGGCGAGGCGGTAGCCGGGGCGGTCGGCGTGGTGGTGGAGGGCGTGGAAGAGGCGGGCGATTTTCAGCCGGGTGAGGCGGGCGAAGTAGTCGGCGAGCTCGATGGCCTCGGGCGTGGCGAGCGCGTGGGCGCGGCTGCAGGCGGCGGTGAGGGCGAAAAGCTCGGTGCCGAGATCGACGAAGCGGCCGAGCAGGACTTGCTCGCGTTCGAGCTTCGGGCCGAAGCGGGCCATGGCGTGGAAGAGCGCGCGGGCGAGTTTGCGGGTGGCCGCGGCGGCGTAGCGGATGTGGGGGGAGAGAGGAGATTGAAAATTGGAGATTGAAAATTGGAGATTGAAAATTGGGGCGAGCCATTGCCGCGGATACCAGCCGGCATAAAACGCCGTGGCCTTGGCGGCGGCTTGCGCGCGGGCTTTCAGCGGGAGCTGGGTGTTGAGCATGGGTGCGCCGATTTTCAAATGCGTGTCGAGCGCCTCGCGGGCGATGAAGAGCCGCATGATTTCGCTGGAGCCCTCGAAGATCGTGTTGATGCGCGAGTCGCGGAGCAGGCGCTCGATGGGCACCGGCGTGTCGCCGCGCGCGGCGAGGGATTGCGCGGTTTCGTAGCCGCGGCCGCCGCGGATTTGCATGGCTTCATTCACATGCTCCCAGGTCCGCTCGGTGCCCCAGAGTTTGCACATCGCGGCCTCGAGGCGCACGTCGGCGTGCTTGTCGCGATCGACGAGGCTGGCGGCGTAAAAGGTCATAGCCTCCATGGCGAAAGTCTCCGCGGCGATGCGCGCGATTTTGTCCGCAATCGCGGCGTGCTTGCCGATGGCCGCGCCCCATTGCACGCGCTCGGCGGCCCAGATGCGGGAGATTTCGAGGCAGCGTTTCGAGAGGCCCACGCACGCGGCGGGGAGCGTGAGGCGGCCGGTGTTCAGCGTCGTCAGCGCCACGCGCAGGCCCTTGCCCTCGGCGAGCAGGATGTTTTCGCGCGGCACCTTCACGCCGGTGAAACGGATGACGCCATTGTAAAGCGCGCGCAGGCCCATGAAGTGGCAGCGCCGCACGACCTCGACACCGGGCGTGTCCATATCCACGACGAACGCGGTGATCTGGTTGCGCCCGCTCTTCGCCGGCGTGCGCGCCATGACCACGATGACGCCGGCTTTCACGCCGTTCGTACACCACAGCTTTTCGCCGTTGATGATGAAATGCGCGCCGTCCGCGGTCGGCTCGGCGTGCGTCTCCATTTTGCCGGGATCGCTGCCGACTTTCGTCTCGGTCAGCGCGAAAGCGGAGACCTCACCCGCGGCGACGCGCGGGAGCCAGCGGCGTTTTTGCTCCTCGTTGCCGAAGAGGATCAGCGGCTGCGGGACGCCGATGGATTGATGCGCGGAAAGCAGCGCGGTGAGGTTGCCGCAATAACTGCCGAGGAGCAGCGCGGCGCGGCAGTAGTTCGTCTGTGAAAGGCCGAGGCCGCCGTACTCGACGGGGATCTTGATGCCGAACGCGCCGAGCTTCGCCAGGCCGTCGAAAACGGACTGCGGGATCTCGCCGGTGCGGTCGATCTCGTCGGGATCGACGTGCTCTTTCAAAAACGCTTCGAGGCGCGTGAGGAAGGCGTCGCCCTGGTCGCGATCCTCGGTGCGCTGCTGCGGAAACGGGTGGAGCGCATCGAGCTCGAAGCGGCCCATGAAGAGCCCGCTGACAAAGCCCTCGCGCGTCTCGGCGCGCGCGGCCTCGGTGAGTTCGAGCGCCGCCCGCTGCTCGGGCGCCATCTTCGAGGTGTCGATGACGCTGGTCGGTTCGTCGGTGGGGATGAGGTCAGTTTTCATAGCGTGTGAAAGCTCCCCGCAGCGTGGTGCGGACGCCCTCGTCCGCATCTGTCCGCCGGGCGCCCCGCCCGGCGAAGGACGCGGACGGGGCGCCCGCTGCACCATCCGCGGACGAGGGCGTCCGCGCCACGCGGGTCAGCTTTCATAGAAGCACTTCCCGCCTTTCGCCATGTCGCGCAGCCGCGCGCACGGCGCGTAATGCGGCCCGGCCACCTCGGCCAGCCGCGAAAGTTCGCCCACAATTTTCGCCGTGCTCTCGCTGTCCGACCACCGCAGCGGCCCGCCGCGGAACGGCGCGAACCCGGTGCCCATGACCATCGCAAAATCCACGTCGCCCGGCGTCTCGACGATACCCGCCTCCAGGCAGCGCGCGGCCTCGTTGACCATGAGCAGCACCATGCGTTTCTCGAGTTCCTCGCGCGATGGCGGGTTCGGCAAACGCGGCGGACGCAGCGCCGCGGCCTCCTTGTTGGGCTTGGCTTCGCCGTTCTTCCCGTAGCGGTAAAAGCCTTTGCCCGCCTTGCGTCCGAGCAGCCCGGCGCTGACCATCGCGGGCAGCACGTCGGGGACGTGGAGGCGGTTTGGAAACGCGGCGGCGAGCGTGGCGGCGACATCGAGCGCGACATCCGCGCCGACTTCGTCGATCAGCCGCAGCGGGCCCATCGGCATGCCGAAGTCGCGCATCGCGGCGTCGATGTCCCGGACGCTCGCGCCGCCCCAAAAGAGCGCGCCCGCCTCGATCAGATAGGGAATGAGAATGCGGTTCACGAGGAAGCCGGGGCTGTCCTTCACGACCACCGGCAGCTTGCCTATCTGCTGCACAAACCGCAGCGCGCGCTGCGTGACCTCCGGCGCGGTTTCGTGGCCGACCACGACCTCGACGAGCTGCATTTTGTGGACCGGATTGAAGAAGTGCAGACCGATCACGCGGCGCGGGTGCTGGGTCGCGGCGGCGAGCGTGGTGATGGAAAGCGCGGACGTGTTCGTGGCGAGGATGGCGTCGTCGCCGACGAGCTCGTCGAGCCGGCGGAAGATGGCTTTTTTCACATCCAGTTTTTCCACCGCGGCCTCGATGACGATGTCCACCTGCCGCATCGGCACTTCGGTCGCGGTGGGGGAAACGCGGTCGCGTCCGGCGCGGGCCTGGTGCTCCGTGAAGGCGCGCTGGCGCAGGCCGGCGGCGTAAAGCCCGGCGACATTCCCCATGCCGGCGGCCACGCGCGCGGCATCGACATCCCGCAGGATCACGCGCCCGCCGCGCGAGCTGATCCACTGCGCGATGCCCGAGCCCATCACCCCCGCGCCGATGACGGCGCAGGTCGGGACGGACTTCGCAGGTGGGCCAGCCGCCGTGCTTCCAGCGGTCTTCTCCGGCTGGACGGCGGTGATCTTTTTCGCACGCTCCTGGAGGAAAAAAATGCGGAGGAGATTTTTCGTGGAATCGAGAGCCACGAGTTCGGCGATGGCTTCGCGCTCGCGCTGGAGCGAGGCGGCTTCGTCGGATGAGGAGGAGCCTTTGAGCACGACTTCGAGCGCCTTTTGCACGGCGGGGTAATGGCCGTGCGTTTTGGCCATGACGGCGTGGCGGGCCTGCGGCGCGATGAAGGCATCGACGACCGCGTTCATCGTCGAGGAGTGCGCGAAGGTGCGCGGGTGCTTGCCCTGTTTCAGCCACGCGCGGGCGGCGCTGATGAGGTGCTCGCGCGGGGCGAGTTCATCGACGAGGCCAAGCTTGAGCGCGTGCGGCGCGGAGGGCGTCTGGCCGCCGAGGATGATGTCGAGCGCGCGAGGCACGCTGAGCAGCCGCGGCAGGCGGGTGCAGCCGCCCCACGCGGGGAGGAGGCCGAGCTTGGTCTCGGGCAGGCCGAGCTTGGTGCTCGGGTCGGGCGAGGCCACGCGCCAGTCGCACGCGAGGCAGACTTCGTAGCCGCCGCCGACGGCTGCGCCATGCACGGCGGCGACGGTGGGGAAAGGCAGCGCGGCGATTTTGCCAAAGACCGTCTGCCCGAGCGCGATGAAGGCGCTCATCTGCTCGGCGCTCATCGTCTGCACGCCGCGCAGGTCGGCGCCGGCGACGAAAATCGCGGGTTTCGCGCTCGTGAGGATCAGTCCTTTCGCCTCCGTTTCGGGTTTGGCGAGGCGGTCGATTTCGGCGTCGAGTTCCGCGAGGGTCGCGGCGTCGAAGATGTTCGCGGAGGAATCGGGCCGGTCGAAGGTGAGGACGCAGATGCCTTCGTCGAGGGTTTCGGTGCGGAGGTTCGGCATGGCTTAAATCCTTTCCAACCAAATCGCGCCGCCCTGCCCGCCGCCGACGCAGAGCGAGACGAGGGCGCGTTTCTTTTTGCGGCGCGCGAGTTCCTTGAGGCTGCTGAGAATGAGCCGCGCGCCGGTCGCACCGACGGGATGGCCGAGGGCGATGGAGCCGCCGTTGACGTTCAGTTTTTCCTCGGGCACCGGCACGCGGGCGAGCACGGCGAGGACTTGCGCGGCGAAGGCCTCGTTGATTTCCACGAGATCGGCGTCTTCCATTTTCAAACCGGCGAGCTGGTTCGCTTTCTCGATCGCCGAAACGGGTCCGAGGCCCATGCGTGCAGGATCGCAGCCGGTGTAGGCGTAGCCGGTGAGCGCGCCGAGCGGCGTGTATCCTAGCTCCTTCGCGCGCTCCTCCGTCATTACGAGAAGCGCGACCGCGCCGTCGGTGATCTGCGAGGAATTGCCCGCAGTGACGCTGCCGTATTTCTCGAAGATCGGCCGCAGCCCGCCGAGCACGGACATCGATTGGTCGCTGCGCGGGCCGTTGTCTTTGGCGATGGCGTGGCCGTTGAGAAAGACCGGGCAGATTTCCTCGGCGAGCCGGGCCTCGGCGGCGAGCGAGCGCTCGTGCGATTGCAGGGCGAAGGCGTCCTGCTGCTCGCGGGTGATGTGGTCTTCACGGGCGAGCAGCTCGGCCGTCTCGCCCATGTTCAGGCCGGAGTAGGGATCGGTGAGACCCATTTTCAAACCGAGGCGCGGCTCGAAATCCGCGGGCCGGAAATCCGTGAGCGCGGCGAGTTTTTCCGCCGCCGATTTGGCTTTCGCGAGCGCGGTGAAATGGCGCGCGGCGTTTTCGTGAAAGAGCATCGGCACCTGCGACATGCTCTCCGTGCCGCCGACGATGAAGACCGAGCCGCGCCCCGCGCTCATGCGCTCATGCGCGGTGGTGAGCGCCTCGAAACCGGATGCGCAATTGCGATGCACAGTCATCGCGGGGACGGTCTCGGGGAGACCGGCGCGGAGGGCGATGACGCGGGCGATATTGGCCGCGTCCATCGGCTGGCCGACGCAGCCGAAGATCAGCTCGTCGATGAGTTTCAGATCGAGACCGGTGCGGGTGACGAGGGCATCGACGGCGATGCGCCCGAGGGAGTCCGCGCCGAGCGAGGCGAGCTCGGTGCCGGCTTTGCAGAAAGGCGTGCGGACGCCGTCGATGATGACGAGGCGGTTAGACATGGGTGGGTGGGTTTTTTGAAAACGCGGAGGCGCAGAGGCGCGGAGGTCGCAGAGAGGAGGACGGAATTACGGAATTTTTCCAAATTACGGAATGGGCTGCGCCGTTCCGTAATTCCGTCATTTGGCAAAATTCCGTAATTCCGTCTTTCATGCGGTGGCGGGTTTTGCGGAAGGGTTCCTCTGCGCCTCTGCGTCTCTGCGTTGAGAAATGCCGGGCCGGTGATCCACGACGCGCTGTTCTTTCAGGAGCGTGCCGACGCCCTGGAGCCGGCGCATCTCCTCCTCGGTGTGAAACTCGATGCGGTTCGGATGAATCTCCGTCTCGCTCGCGAAGCGGGCGTCGATGGTGACGCGGAGGCTGTCGTCGTCGGTCATGTCGGACTTTGCGACATGGAGGATGAGTTCGTCGAGATCAAGCGGGTCGTCGTGCTGCTTGCGGAGTTCGAGCTGCCAGGTGCCGATGTGCTCGGCGTTGTCGAGGACGTGCTCGAGATGGTTGAAATCGACGAGTGTGCCTTTGAGCTTGTCGAGCTTGAGATCGCGGATTTCGGAGTTGCGGGAAATTTCGCCGACGAGCCGCGGGACGCGCAGCCCGCAGTACGGGCAGGGCTCGTGGAAAAGTCCGCCGTCGATGCAGTCGCCGGTGCGATAGCGGAGGACGACGGAGCCGCGCGCATCGAGCGGGGTGAAGACGATCTCGCCGGGCTCGCCCTCGCCGCGCGGCTCGCCGGTTTTGGGATCGACGATCTCGATGAGCGAGAGGTCGGGATGGATGTGGTAGCCGGAGGAGCCCGCGTCTTCGTGAAAGGGGCACTCGGCCCACGCGAGCTTGGCCTCGGTGAAGCCGTAGGTGCGAATCACGTCGATCTGCGCCGCACCCATTTGCGCGGCGAGCGCGCGGAGTTTGCGGCGCATGCCGCTGGGCGCTTTCTCGCCGCCGAGGACGATTTTTTTGAGGTTCGGCAGGGCGAAGGCATCGGCCACGGCCTGGGTCAGCAGATGATAGACAAAGGTCGGCGTGCCGATGAGCACGTCGGGTTTGATCTTTTTGATGAGGCGCAGATTGCCGTCGGTGCCCATCGTTTTTCCGCCGCCGGTGCCGAGGACAAACGTGCCGAACTCCGTGCCGCCGTAATGCGCCAGCCAAAAGGCGACGTGCGGCGCGAAGGGAAACATGTTCAGCATCCGCATCTCGCGCCCGGCGGCGCAGACGGCATAGACGCGCGCGCCGCCGAGCTTGAGATTTTCGATGTCGTGGGCGGTGTAGAGAAACGGGATGGGCTCGGCGCTGCGGCCCGTGGTGCTGGTCAAAAGCAGCGGGCGGAACTCGCGCTCGAAACCCTCGGCGACCGCGGCGCGGCCATGCAGCAGGGCTTTGGCGATGGTGGAAAGGCGGCGCGCGAGGACCGCCTTGTCCGGCACGAGGACAAAGTCTCGCACCGGATCGGCTCCCTCTTGGCCGGGGAGGAAATCGAGTTTGGTGGTGAAAGGAATGCGGCGCAGATCGTCCGGCGAACGCAGCGCCGCGGGGACGAGGTGCTCTTTCGCAAACATGCGCCCGTAGTGCGCGGAGAAGGGCAGCACCGTGTCGCGCAGGTAAGTGCGCAGGCGGGCGAGCTGCCACTCACGCAGCGATTGCGGGTGCGCGGGCCAGTGGGATTTCGCGTTCATAAGCGGTCACGCCCGCGAGCGCTCGCAGCGCTGGGAGCTGGGCCTCGGCGGCGCTGCGGCCGAGGGCGATGTACTTCTGCGGGTGCGTGAAATCGTGCCACTCGGAATCGCCGGAGAGCGGGCGGATCACGAGGTCGGCCTGGCGCGCGGAGGCTTCGGCGACACGGGTCTGCGCGCCGTTGATGGCCTGCATCATGGTGTCGAGAATATTGCCGTGGGCGAGGTAGTTGAAGCGGTCGGTGAAGAAGCGGCCGAACCAGGAATGCTCGGGCGCGCGGCCGCTCTGTTCGTTGCGGCTGTCGAGCCATTGGCGGATGCGCTCGGGCGGCGGGATGACGTTCACGGCGATGATCCGCTCGATGCCCATTTCCGCGAGGACATCGACGGGCAGCGGATCGGCGATGCCGCCGTCGATGTAGGTCTCGCCGTCGAGCGTGACGGGCACGCAGACGCCGGGGATGGCGATACTGGCCTCGACGGCGCCCGCCACTTCGCCGCTGCAAAAGACGACGCGCTCAAGCGTGTCGAGATGCGTGGCGAGGACGCGGAGCGGGCGGATGAGCTCGGAGAAATGGGCGGTGCCAATGGAGCGGCGCAGACGCGCGGCGGTGCGGTGCGTGTAGAGAAAGCCGCGGCGCGGCGGGAGCGAGGGCGCGAGCAGCCGGAGCAGGCCCCAGCGGCCTTCGAGTTCGCGCGCGAGTTTTTCGAGTTTCACGCCGTCGAGCCCGTAGGCCCAGATCGCGCCGATGTACGCGCCCATGCTCGCTCCGGCGATGCAATCAATCTCGATCCCGCTTTCCTCCAGCACCTGGATGACGCCGACATGGGCGAGCCCTTTCGCCGCGCCGGAGGAGAGGGCGAGGCCCACGCGGCAGCGGGCGATTTCCCGCGCGAGGCGATTGATGAGCAGGTCGAAACGGTGGTCGGGCGCGGAGGCGCCGCCGCTCATCGGAAAGCCGCGGGCGAAAGAATGGACGGGATGGCCGAGCTGTTTGAGCGCGGCGTGAATCTCGGGCGCGGCGATGTTTTCCTCGACGCAGAGGATCGGCTTCACATGGCTGGAGTGGCCGCGGGCGCGGTCGCCGAGGGCGCGCAGGAGCAGCTCGAAATCGTAGAGGTTTTGCGTGCTCGCCTGGAGCAGGACAAAGGCGAGGTCGGACTCCATGATGCCCGCGATCGCTGATGGGACGGGCGTCTCCGGGTGGAGGTGGAGCAGGACGAAATCGTAGTGCCGCGCGCAATGGCTGATCAGCGGCGCGATGGCGGCGGCGTCGCGCGGCTCGGGGCCGGCGGTCAGGCGGAGCTCGTCGAAGCCGCCGTCGTGCGGATGAATCTGGCGCGCGAAGCAGAACTCGACGCCGAGCACGGCCTGGTGCGCGGTCAATTCCGTGGCGCGGTTTTTTTCCCCCACCGCGCTGAGATTCAGGACGAGCACGCGCTGGCGGGCGAGCCGGTGGAGTGCGGCGGCGAGGCGGTGCATGGCCCCGTCGGCGTCGAGTCGCGGGGAGAGCGAGAGGAGCGAAACGACCCGGCGCACGCGGCCATTGCGGACAGCGCGCGGCTTTTCAATGACCGCCTGCGAGAAGCGCCCGGCGAAGAGCGGATCGTTCGCCCAGAGCCCGTGCAATTCGCTGCCGGGAATGCGCAGAAGCACGGCGTGGGTGGCGACGACGGCGGAGTGGCGGTGCGGCTCGCGATTGAGGAAAGCGCGCTCGCCGAGCGTGTCGCCGGGGCCGAAGACTTCCTCGACGCGGCTCGCGCCGTTGAGGCCGTTCGCGCGTGTCTCGCAGCGCCCGCTGATGATGAGGAAGATGGCGTCGCACGGCTCGCCCTCGTGGAAAATGACGGTGCCTTTCGGGTACTCGGCGATGGCGGAGTCGTCGATGAGCCGCTCCAGCGCGCCGGCGGGGAGGAGCGAGAGGATCGGGTGCGGCTTCAGCGTGTCCGTGTCGATTTGCATGGCCCCCCGCCCGGCGGCGACGGGCGACCGCGGCGCGAGCCCCGTCTTACCCCCTCGCGTCTCCGCGGTGACCGCTGCGGTCGGCTTAGAGTTTCTCATTTGAAGCCAGCCAAACATAACAATGGTTTATAGCACGGCGGACACGCGGGCACAAACCGAGGAGGGCGGCCCGCGCTAAATAGCCGGACCTGCGCGGCTCGCCGGATCGGTGAAAACGTAGCCGCGGGCGAGGTTGGTAAAGGACGCGACCTGGGCCTCCTCCCACGCCGGATCGAGGCTGAATTCGGCGGCGAGCAACCGCGCCACGCTCGGTGCGGCCTCGATGGCGGCGAGCGCATTCAGGAGCAGCGCGCGGGTGCGGCGCGCGAGCACGTCCTCGACGGTGCGGGCCATCTCGTGCCGCGCGTGCCAGGCCACTTCGCCGCGCTGATACGGCAGCGCTGGATGCAGCAATTCCGCCCACGCCGGTTCGCTCGCGATCAAGGTGGCGAGCGCTGCGGCGTCGGCTCCGTACGGCTGGAGGTTCGCTGCGCAAATCTCCGCGCGCGTCGCGCCGTGGATTGAGAGTTCCGCCGTCGTGCAAGGTCGCGCCTCGATCCCGGCCACGATCTCCGCGCGGTTCACCGCGTCCTCCGCCATGCGCCGGTAGGTCGTCCATTTGCCGCCGGTGATCGTGACGAGCCCGCTCGCGCTGACGACGATGGTGTGGTCGCGCGAAAGCGCCGCCGTCGCGCCGCCGCCCGCGCGCACCAGCGGGCGCTGGCCGGCGAAGATGCCGAGGACATCGGCATCGGTGGGATCTTTGGTGAGATGGCGGCGCGCGTTTTCCATCACGAAATCGCGCTCCGCATCGAGGGCGCGCGGTTCGAGCGTCGGCGCGGGCAGCGCGGTGTCCGTGGTGCCCACGACCACGCAGCCGTGCCACGGCACGGCGAAAAGCACGCGCCCGTCGGCGGTCTTGGGCACCATCAGCGCGGTTTCGCCGGGGAGAAAACTGCGCGGCAAAACAATGTGGATGCCCTGGCTGACCGCGACCATTTCCACCGCCGCCGCCTCGTCCATCCGGCGCACGGCATCGACGAATACGCCCGTCGCATTGATGACCGCGCGCGCCCGCACGGTGAACTCCTCGCCCGTCTCCGCGTCCCGGATTTCCACGCCGTTGACAGCTCCGCGTTCCTTCACGAGCCCCACGCACTGGCAGTAGTTCAGCATCGCCGCGCCGAGCGCCTCCGCGGTTTGCGCGAGGTTGAGCGCCAGCCGCGCGTCGTCGAACTGCCCGTCGTGATAAACCACGCCGCCGGTGAGATGCTCGCGCTCGACGGTCGGCAGCAGCGCCAGCGTTTCCTCGCGGCTCAAGTGGCGCGACGGCCCGAAGCCCAGCTTCCCCGCGAGCCCGTCATAGACCTTCATGCCGAGGCCGTAAAACGGTCCCTCCCACCACGCATACGTCGGAATCACGAACTCCAGATTCCGCACCAGATGCGGCGCATTGCGCGCCAGCCGCCCGCGCTCGCGCAGCGCCTCCAGCACGAGCGCGACATTGCCCTGCCGCAGATAGCGCACGCCGCCATGCACCAGCTTCGTCGAGCGGCTCGATGTGCCTTTCGCAAAATCCGCCTGCTCGAACAGCGCCACCCGATGCCCCCGCGACGCTGCATCCACCGCGATCCCCAACCCGGTCGCCCCGCCGCCGATCACCGCGAAATCAAACGGCTCCGCAGCCGAGCGGACGCGATCGAGCGAGGTGGAGCGGAGCATGGCTCAGGCTTTCATTCGAGCTTCCCGTCGCGAACCCGAACGGCTCCCGCGCGGCGCGGAGGCGATCATCCCTCGCCCTCCTTGGCGGGTTGGGGACGGAGCGTGGAGTGGTGGACAAACCAATAGACTCCCACCACCAGCACGCCGCCGAGCAGCGTGGCCAGCGCCCACAGCCCGCCGCCGACGAAGAACGTCCGCCGCCGGAAATGCCGCCAGAGTTGCTCCGCATCGCCATAGATCGCCAGCGCGAAACCGATGTGGACGATGGCCGTCAGAACCCACATGCCTACGACCCCCGCCACGCCGAGTTCGGGGAGAAAGCTGAAGGGTAAGGAGTTGATCGAGTAAGTCATGGGTAGGTGGGCGGCAGGGTAACGGTCAGTGCGGGGAGAAAGACGAACGTATTATCTCCTCGTGACCAAGCTCCAGCTTGGTCATGCGCTTATCTTGGAAGCTCTGTTTCCGCAGCGGGCCTTGGCAGGGAGCGCCCACATGTTATCGACGTTGATGAAGCGGAGCTTCGCAGACAAGTGCGTCCCCAAGCTGGAGCTTTGAAACGAGAGAACGCTCCAGCGCGGGCATTGAGCCCGCGCACGTTTTTTCATTCGCCAGAACCGCGCTGAGCGAAAAGCCTAGCTGTGAAGTTCCAATAGGTTGTTCATGCGGCGAGGACTTGGAAAGGTGGGGTTGTGAAATCAACACCAGCCCAAGAACCAGCGCCGCATGAAC
>JAYWEP010000254.1:0-22781 GCA_043779205.1 Chthoniobacter sp.
GCGCCGCCAGATCGGCGCGCACTACACCGCCGAGCGCAATATCCTCAAAGTCGTCCGCTCCCTTTTCCTCGACGAATTCCGCGCCGAGTTTGCCGCCGCCCGGAAGGACAAATCCGGGCGCGGCAAAAGCCGGCTGCTCGCCCTGCAAAAGAAACTCGCCGCCCTGCGTTTCCTCGACCCCGCGTGCGGGTGCGGCAATTTCCTCGTCATCACCTACCGCGAATTGCGCGCCCTGGAATTGGAAATCCTCCTCACGCTCCACGCCGGCCAGCAGCAGATGGGCGAGGCCGACGTTTTCAATCTCTCGCTCATCGACGTGGACCAGATGTTCGGCCTCGAGATCGAGGAATTCCCCGCGCGCATCGCCGAAGTCGCCCTCTGGCTCACCGACCACCAGGCCAACGTGCGCCTGTCCGAAGCCTTCGGCCAATTCTACAAACGCATCCCGCTGCGAAAAAGCCCGCACATCCGCGTCGCCAACGCCCTCCGCACCGACTGGCGCACGGTGCTCGCGCCCGCGGAGTGCAGTTACATCCTCGGTAATCCGCCTTTCGTCGGAAAGCATTTGATGAACGCGGAGCAGGGGCAGGACATGGAAACCGTGTGGGGTGATTTGAATGGCGCGGGCTTCCTCGACTTAGTCACCGCATGGTATCGGAAAGCCGCTGAATACATCCAAGGCACCCGTATCATAGTCGCTTTCGTTTCCACGAATTCTATCTCTCAAGGGGAGCAAATAGGCATCCTCTGGACAGAACTCTTCAACCGCTTCCGCATTAAGATTCACTTCGCGCATCGGACTTTCGCATGGGCGAGCGAGGCTCGGGGAAAAGCCCATGTTCACGTTGTCATCATCGGCTTTGCCTGCTTCGACGTGCCCGAGAAACGTATCTACGATTACGACACTAACCCGGAAACCCCGACCATCTCACTCGCCGCTAACATCAGCCCTTATCTCATTGAAGGTTCGGACTCAGCCTTGCCCATTCGACGCCAACCCATTTGCGACGTTCCTCCGATAGTGAATGGAAACAAGCCCGCCGATGGTGGCTTCCTCATCGTTGAGCAAGAGGATCGCGCCGACTTCATCCGGGAGAACCCCGGCGTCGCGCCTTACCTCAAACCAATGCTCAGTGCCGACCAATACTTGAATGGCGAGGATCGCTGGGTTCTGTGGCTCGTCGATGCACCGCCGCAACTTGTGCGCGACAATCCCGGCTTGCGCGCCCGCATCGAAGGAGTTCGCGAGTTTAGGTTGAAGAGCCCGAAAGTATCCACGCAACGCATGGCCAATAAGCCCACTCTTTTCGACCAAATCCGACAGCCTACGCGGCCGTACATCGTCATACCTCGCCACTCATCCGAGACACGCCGCTACGTCCCATTTGGATACTTCGGACCCGAGACGATCATCAGCGACAGTTGCACCGCCGTTCCCGACGCCGACATCTATCACTTCGGCGTTCTCTCGTCGGCTATGCACATGGCATGGATGCGCCAGACCTGCGGACGATTGGAGAGCCGCTTCCGCTATTCCAACAAGATCGTCTATAACAACTACCCGTGGCCCGAAGCCCCGACGCCCGCGCAGCGCCGCGCCGTGGAGGCCGCCGCCCAGCGCGTGCTCGACGCCCGCGCCGCCTTCCCCGCCTCGACCCTTGCCGACCTATACGACCCGCTGGCCATGCCGCCCGCCCTCGCCGCCGCCCACACCGCGCTCGATAAGGCTGTGGATCGCTGCTACCGCAGCGAAGCCTTCCCCACCGACCGCGCCCGCGTGGAACACCTCTTCGCCCTCTACGAAAAACTCACCGCCCCGCTCGCTCCCACCGCCACGACCCGGCGCAAGCGCGCCAAGGTGTAATTTGAGGCGCGGAGATTACGAGTTCACCCGCTCCACTTCCTTCTCGGCTGGCCATCGCCCTCGACAGCAGTTCGGGGGATTGCGCAATAGGGAGGTGCCTCCCCTGTCATGCGCAGGCGGGTTCGTTTCGCTCTGGCTTCTCGCCAGTTGTTCGTGGTTTTCTGTGGCATTGCAGGACGTTCATAAACGCCCACGCGATGCCTTGAAACGGGACTATAACCCCGCCGGGTTAGTTTCCCTCACAAGCTCTGCAATAGCCTTCCGCGCGTCCCGCGCCTGCTTCTCTGCATACCCGGTTGCAGCCGCTTCCGCGCGCGGCAACCGTGTCCACACGTCGAGCGCTTCAATTTGTGTGAATGGTTTTCCGGTCTTGCTCGCGGCGTTCTGTTTTCCCTCGTTCACATGCGGAGCGGGAATGCCTAGCCGAGCGCGTTCGCACCGGAGAAAACTACCTAAGCGGGTGAGTATTTCGGTATCGGCACATTGTTTGAGATTGAAGTTAATAAGCCTCGGCTCTGTCCAGCCGAGCTTGACTTGTTCAGCCATGCCATTGACAATCAGCGGGTTGGCAATGTCTTCCAAGGTGCTGACAGTATAGGCGAACGGTTTCTTTTTTCGACGGCTGGCTGTAACGGCTGAAGGTTGATTCTTTAGTCTTGTGTTTTCGAGAATCACCAGCATCTCAATTTGCTTATTCGTGAGCTTGTGGAAAGGCTTGCCGTGCTCATAATCGACTGCCGAGTTGCTGCCGTTGCTAATAAAGCCGCGCCGCGCTTGAAGTTCATAGCGAAAAGCGTGCTCGCTGCAATACTCGACATACCACATAAGGCAAAGCTCTTCCTGATGCTTCCGCGGGAGCTTATCCACGCTTGTTCCCCATTCAGGGTTCATATTGAACATCGTGAACGGGCCTTTCTCTCCCTTCGGAATCTTATTAAAAGACTTGGTTTGTGCGCAGTGCGGGCTTGCCAGATACACCGGCAGCATTGCCTTACTTATATCCCGCCACCACCAACCGAAACGAGCGGCTAGCTTTGGCCGTTGCTCCAACTTAATCACGCCACGGCCCTCCCTTTCCGCTGAATGCCCGGAATCACAGCGACCGCCGCGCGCAGCGGTGCAAGCTCGTGATGCGTGTAGCCCTTATTCATCTCCGCCGACGTGTGCCCCGTGAGCTTCATGCGGACTTCCCGGGAAACGCCCGCGTTCGCCATTTGTGAATTGAAGGCGTGCCGTAGCGAGTGAAACGAAAGCGTCCACGTCTTGCGGCCCTTGCCGCCTTCCTTCACCTCGTGGACGAGTTCACCGCGCACGCCCGCCCGCGCCATGATGCGCGCAAACTTTTCGCTGAGCTGGCTGGTGGGATGTCCCGCGAGTGTCGGGAAAATGAAAGTCTTGCCGCTGTCCGGGGCGGACATTTCGAGCAAGTGGAATTCGAGCGCGGGGTGCAGCGGAATCACGATTTCCGTCCCCGTCTTCTTCGCCGTGTAGGTCGCGAGCTTGCCGGGAAGATTGATCGCGTCCCATGTCAGATTCGCCACGTCCGCGAGCCGCGCCCCGGTGCAATAGGCAAGCAGGATCGCCCCGCGCCATTCCTCGCTCGTGGCCGCATCCATGAGCGCCGCGACTTGCTCCGGGGTGAAGGGTTTCCGCGAAGACTTCGCGCCGGCCTTCGACTTCGGAAGCGTGGGCATGTCCACCCCTTCCGCCGGATTGTGCGTGAGAACGCCTTGCCTCCGCGCCACGTTGAAAGGGACGCTCAATTGGCGAATCATGGCGCAGACGGTCGAAATGTTTTTTCCGCTGCTCAATTGCTCATCCCGGAACCGGGTGATGTCCGCCGGGGCGATTGCCGCAATGTTCAGCTTCGCGCGCCGTCCGATGCTCACGAGAAATTCCTCGAAGGTCTTTTCGTAAGCGCCGTGCGTGCTTTCCGCCGTCGAGACGGCTTTGTTTTTCACGAAATCGCGAAGCCAGCTTTCCGCCGTGTGCCGGGGCAGGTCGTCGCCGGTCGTGCGTTCCAAGACTTCGCCGATCAACTGCCGCGCGCGGTTTTCCGTGAGCGTCCCGCGCCGCGCCAATTCTTCCGCGCGTTCGAGCGAAAGGCAGACTTCGAGCGCCCGCTTTTTGTCGGTTTGCCGCGTCGATTTTTTCAGCCGCCGTCCATCCGCTGCCGTGTAGCAGCAAATCCAAAAAGGGCTTCGATTGAGTGAGTCTTTGGTGAGCGTTCCCATGACTCAGAACGTCCAACCCTGTAAATAGCGTTCTGAGTTGTCTTTATCCCTCTGTAATTCATTCCGAGAACAGCGACCGCTACACCGTGCCGAAGTAGCGGTCGCCGGCGTCGCCGAGGCCGGGGACGATGTAGGCGCGGTCGTTCAGCTCGGGGTCGATGGCGGCGGTGAAGATGCGCACATCGGGATGCGCGCCGCGCAATTGCGCGAGCCCCTCGGCGCAACTCACGATGCAGACGAACCGCACGGATTTCGCGCCCGCGCTTTTCAACTGCGTGACCGCGCCGGTGGCGCTCCCGCCGGTGGCGAGCATGGGATCGACGAGGATCACGTCGGCGGTGGCGAGATGCGCGGGCGCTTTGAAATAGTAGCTCTCCGGGCGGTGCGTCTGCTCGTTCCGAAACATGCCGATGTGCGCCACGCTCACGTGCGGGAGCAGCCGGAGCATGCCCTCCACGAGCCCGAGCCCGGCGCGGAGAATCGGTGCGACGACCACGGGCCGGGCGAGTTCGCGGCCCTCGCACGGCGCGAGCGGCGTCTGGATGGGCGCGGGCCGCGTGGCGAGATCGCGCGTGGCCTCGAAGACCATGAGCGTGGAAAGTTCGTTGAGCCGCGCGCGGAATTCGCGCGAGCCGGTCTGCACGTCGCGGAGCTGGGTGAGCTTCACCTGGACGAGCGGGTGGTCGATGACGGTCACGCCGTCGGGCAGGGGTGCGGGCATGCGCGGGGATGTAGCGGGGCGCGCGGGGTTTGTCACGGCGCGCGGATGATGGCGGAGACAAAGCGGGTGAAGGCGCGGCGGGCCGGGGTGAGCCCGCGGACGAAGCGGGCGAAGGGGATGATCTGGGCGGGATGGCGGGCGAGCCAGCGCACGAGGGCGAGCGGGCGGGGGCGCTGGGCGGCGAGGTCGAACCACTCGGCGAAGGGCACGGGCAGGGGCTCGCGCGCGGAATCGCTGATCGCGCGGACGGCGAGCAGGGGCACGCCGGCGCGGGTGCAGGCGGCGGCGATGGAGGCCGTTTCCATATCCACGCCGAGCGCGCCGGTGGTGGCGGCGAGGGCGGATTTTTCGGCGACGCTCGCGGCGACTTGCGGCTGGCTGGTGAGCGCGCCGAAGAAGGCGTGCGGATCGCCCGCCAGCAGCGCGCGGCTTTTCGCGACCAACGCGGGAGTGGAGAAATTGGTGGCGATGAGCAGGTCGCCGGTCGCCAGCCGCGGATCGAGCCCGCCCGCGAAGCCTGTGCTGATGAGCAGGCGCGGGCGCTGGGCGGCGAGCAGCGCGGCGAGGCTCGCCGCCGCCGACGCCGGGCCGACGCCGGTGTGAACGATGAGCACCTCTTCGCCGGGCGGGTGGCGGAAGTCCTGGCTTTCCTGCGGGAGGGCGAAAGTGACGGCGATCATGGCGGGGGAAGGCTGAATGATGAATGACGAATGATGAATGATGAATGACGAATGCGGGAGGGAGCGGAGGTTTTTTTCAGAAAGAGAAAATGGGTGGTCAGGGAAAAACCGGCTCGCTATGTTCCCGCACCTTCGCGCACAACCCTCCCCATGCTTTCCGACCGCCGCTTTCCCATCGCCGCTTTCGTCTGCTCCGCTGGCGCGCTGCTGGCGGGCGCATCCGCGCAGGCGCAGGCTCCGGCGGCGGCCACGCGGGATGCGCAGATGCTGGAGAAAGGCGAGAAGCTGGCCGGCGAGGGGAAGCATGCCGAGGCGGCGGCGGCCTTTGAGGAGCTGGTGAAAACTTTTCCCGCGTCGGCGCTGGTGCCGGACGCGAATTTCCGCGCGGGTTACGCGCACTACAACGGCGGGAATTACGATGCGGCGGTGGAGGCTTTCAAAAAGGTGCTCGATGACAAAAAGGCCGCGCCGGAAATCGCCGAACTCGCGCTCAGCCTGACGCCGCAGGTGCTCGCGGCCAAGGCGGGCAAGCTGCCGGCGAACGATCCCAACCGCGGCAAGGCGCTGGAGGAGGCGGTCAAACAGTTCGACGTTTACCTCGCGAAATATCCGGCCAGCGAGGAGGTCGAGTCCGCGAGCTACAGCAAGGCGCTCGCGCTTTACCAGCTCGCCAAATACGACGCGGCGGCGACGGTCCTGCGGGCGAGCATGCAGAAATTCGCGGCCAGCCCCACGGTGCAGGACACCCAGTATCTCCTGGCGCTGACGATCGGCACCATCGCCAACGTGGCGATGCAAAATGCGACCGGCGAGAACAAGGCCGCCGACGCGCAGTACGACGAGGCGGAGAAGCTCCTGCGCGACATCATCACCAAACGGCAGAACCTCGCGCTGGCCAATGACGCGCAGTTTCAGGTCGGCGAACTGCTCCTCGCGCGCGGCGGATATGTCGCGGAAAAAGAGAAGCAGGCGGCGGTGATGAACCGCGCGCTCGACGCCTACCGCTCGGTGCAGACGAAGGAGTATGTCATCGCCGCGCAGGAGCAGCGCGTGGCCTACTTCATCAAGCTGCGCGTCGATTCCGCGGCGAATCAGCCGCTTTTCAAAACCCTCAAGCGGGTGATCGAGAAGGAGCAGGAGAAGCTCGCGCAGTTCAAAGAACGCGGCGACGACACGGTGACGGCGAAGATCAAGTGCGGGCAGATTTTTTCCCAGCTCGGGAAGAATGACGAGACGCGGCTGCTGCTGAGCTTCGTCGAGCAGATGGGGCTGGCGACGGAGCCCGACCAGAAAAAGCTCGTCCTTTACTACATCACGCGGAGCTATGCGGCGCAGAATCTGGCGGCCAAGGCGGAGGAGAAATACAACGCCTTTCAAGCCGCCTACAAAGGCGACCCGCTGGCGCAGGATCTCCCGCTGCTCATGGGCGCGATGTATCTCAGCGAGGATCCGAAGCTGAAAAATCCCGAGAAGGCGACGAAGTATTTCGCGGAGGCCGCGCAGCTTTATCCCAACACGAAGGCGGCCGCCACCGCCGTGCTCATGCAGGCGCAGGCGATGATCCAGCTCGAGCATTACGACGAGGCGATGAAGGTGCTGAACGATACGCTCGCGAAGAACCCGCCGAAGGATCTCGCGGTCGATGCGGAGTTTTATCGCGCGTCCATTTTTGCGGACACGCACAAGACGGCGGAGGCGATCGCCGCCTACAAGAAAGTGCGGGACACCTACGCCGGCACGCCGCAGGCCGAGCAGGCGCACTTTCAGGTCGGCCAGCTTCTGAGCGGCACGGACGCGAAAGCGGCGGTCGGCGAACTGCAGTCGTTCATCACCAAATTTCCGCAAAGCGCGCTCCTGCCCGCGGCCACTTTCGGCCTCGGCGGCGCGCAGAATGCCAGCGGCCAGAAGGACGCGGCGCTCGCCACTTTCAAAGACCTCGCGGCGAAATTTCCGAAGAGCCCGGCCGCGCCCTACGCCTATTTCGAGCGCGCGAAAATCCTCAATGGCAGCCAGAAATTCGACGAGTGCATGGCGGTCATGCGGGACTTCATCAAGAGCTATCCCGACAGCGACAAACTCTATCTGGCCTACGATTTCGTGGCGCAAATCCACACCAGCCAGAGCAAGGGCGCGGAGGCCATCGCCACCTACGAGGAGTTCGTGGAAAAGCGCCCGAAAGACCCGGTTGCCGCCTCCGCGCTGCTCAAGCTCAGCACGCTGTGGAAAGGCTACACCGACGCGCAGGGGCCGTATCTCGCCATCGAGGAGGCCAAGCGCGCCGAGTGGCGCAAGGGCGTGGAGAAAAGCACCGCCGCCGCCGAGCGCGTGCTCGCGGATTTTCCCGACAGCCCCGAGGTCGCGCTCGCGCTGAAAAACCTGCTCGACGTGCAGCGGCTCCAGCAGGCCGTGAAGCTCAAGACCGAGGCCGACGTGGAGAAATACTTCGAGAGTCTCGCCGCCAAGTTCGCCGCCAAGCCCGGCACCAAGGCCAAGATCATCTTCACCCTCGCCGCCTTCACCTTTGAGAAAGACAAGGCCAAAGCCGTGCAGCAGATGGGCAGCGCCTACAAGCCCGACCTCAAATTCGCGCCCGAGGATCTCGACCTCTATGGCCTCGCGCTCATCGACGGGAAAAAATACGACGAGGCCATCGCGGTCTATCAAAAGCTCCGGGCGGACTATCCGCTGCCGGCCTCCGGCACCGGGACGCGCGACGTGCAGGAGGCGCAGGCCATCGGCCTGGCGGGTGAGGGCAAAGCCTTGCAGGAGAAAGGCGACAAGGCGGGCGGCGGGGCGAAATTTGCCGAACTGGAAAAGCTCTACGCGTGGTCGCCGAAAATGCTGGAGGTCAACTACGGCCTCGCGCTCGACCTGCACGACAAGAAGCAGGACGAGGACGCCATCAAGCGGCTTCTCGAAGTCATCAAGGCGCAAAAGGCGTCCGCCGAACTGCGGGCGAAATCCATGCTCCTGCTCGGGCGCATCTACGAGGACGGCGGCCACTTTGCCGAGGCCATCGACACCTACATGAAGATTACCTACCACTACACCGCCATTCGATCCGTCGCCGCCGAAGGGCTCTGGCGCGGCGCCCAGCTCCTCGAACGCCAGGCCAGCGGCGAGCTGCCCATGCCCATTCCCAAGCCTGCGCCCAAGGTGGCCCCCAAACCCAATCCCGCGGCCAAACCCCAGGCCGCGCCCGCGAAGAAATAGACCGTGCGCTTTTTCCCCATGCTCCCACGATCCGCCCTGCTCCTGCTCGCCGCCGCGCTCTGCCTCGGCGGGGCGGCGTGCGACAACAAAAAGACCCAGGCCGAACTCATGGCGGACAAAAAAAAGGAATTCCGCGTGAAGCAGAAACAGGTCGCGATCAAGGCCTACAAGGATCTCGTGGACAAATATCCCGAGTCCGAATTTGCGCCCAAGGCGAAGGAAAAGCTCCAGCAGCTCGGCCCCCTCACGGCCACGCCCGCGCCGAAGAAAAAGTGACCCGGCCCGAGCGCGCCGCCGCCGTCATCGCCGCCCTCGCGCGCACCTATCCCGCCGCGCACTGCGAGCTGGATTACACCACGCCGCTCCAGCTCCTCATCGCCACCATCCTCTCCGCGCAATGCACCGACAAGCGCGTGAACCTCGTCACCCCGCCGCTCTTCCGCGTCTGCCGCACCGCCGCCGATTACGTGGCGCTGCCCGCCGAGCAGCTTGAGGAGCTGATCCAGTCCACCGGCTTTTTCCGGGCGAAAACGCGGAACATCCGCGCCTGCTGCGCCGCCCTCGTCGAGCGGCACGGCGGCGAAGTCCCGCGCACCATGGACGCCCTCACCGCGCTCGCCGGAGTCGGGCGGAAAACGGCGAACGTCGTCCTCGGCAATGCCTTTGGCCTCAATCTCGGCGTCGTCGTGGACACCCACGTCCAGCGCCTCACGCGCCGCCTCGGCCTGACGAAACAAACCACGCCCGAAAAAATCGAGCAGGACCTCATCCGGCTCGTCCCCCGCGCGCAGTGGACGGTCTTCAGCCACTGGCTCATCTGGCACGGCCGCCGCCGCTGCATGGCGCGCAAACCCGACTGCGCCGCCTGCGAACTGCACGCGCTCTGCCCGAGCGCGGACCAGTTCGGGAGGTAGCCGGAGGGGTGGACTTTTCGGCGGGGCGGGCGAAAATACTCCCATGCTCCGCGAGTGGCTGCTGGTCGTATTGTTTGGCGTCCCGGCTTGCAAGCCGGTGGCGTCGCTGCAGGCGGGCGATCCCACGATGGAGCGACAGATGATGGTTGAGACGCAAATAACGACCCGGGAGATCCGCGATCCGCGCGTGCTGGCGGCGATGCGGGCGGTGCCGCGGCATGAGTTCGTGCCGGCAGAAATGCGCGCCCACGCCTACGCGGACACGCCGCTGCCGATCGGCCACGGGCAGACGATTTCGCAGCCCTACATCGTGGCTTTTATGACGGAGCAACTTGCGCTGCAGCCGACGCAGCGCGTGCTCGAGATCGGCACCGGCTCAGGCTACCAGGCGGCGGTCCTGGCGAAGCTGGTGGCGGAGGTTTTCACGATCGAAATCGTCGAGCCGCTGGCGCAGCGCGCCGCCGCCGATCTGGCGCGGCTCGGTTTCAAGAACGTGCAGGTCCGTGCGGGCGACGGCTACCAAGGCTGGCCGGAGGCCGCGCCGTTCGACGCGATCATCGTGACGTGCGCGCCGGATCATGTGCCGGAGCCGCTCGTGCGCCAGCTCAAGGAGGGCGGACGGATGGTCATCCCGGTCGGCGAGTTCGGCGCGCAGCAGCTCTACGTGCTCGAAAAACGCGGCGGCAAAATCGAGCGGCGCGCGGTGCTGCCGGTGAGGTTCGTGCCGATGACGGGGAAGGCGCTGAACGGGGAAAAGTGAGCGCGTCCGAACAGCGTCAGAGCTTTGGCCAGTCCGCGGGCATCCAGGCCGGAAGGTCGGCGACGGATTGGCGGGCGGCGTCGCTGGTGGGGACGCCCCAGGCATCGAAAAATGGGCCGAGGTTTTTGCCGCAGGCGCGGGAGAAGCGGGTCATCCATTGGTCGCGCTTTTCGTCGTCGTTGTGCGGGCGCTCGGACTTGGGCAGTTCGCGGTATTGGGCGAAGACTTTCTTATTTTTATAGGTCTCCCAGCCGAAGCAATAAAGTGGGGCGAGTTGTGCCAAACGACGGGGCGGAAAAGGAGCGGATCCCGGCCGCGCACTCAACGCAACATTCGCTCGACTCGCGCCTTTCCCGGCCTACGATTTCGCCACTTTCCACATGAAAAAACTGCCCGTCCTCTCCACCCTCCTCGCCGCGAGCCTCGCGCTCGTTTCTCCCGCCGCTCGCGCCGCCGATGCGCCGAAGCCGCTCAAAGTCCTGCTCCTCACCGGCGGCTGCTGCCACGATTACAAAATGCAGAAGGACATTTTGAAAGCGGGCCTCGAAGCCCGCGCGAATGTCACCGTCGATCAGATCCATGTGGATGACGGCAGCACGAAGCCGCGCCTGCCGATCTACGGCAATCCCGATTACGCGAAGGGCTACGACCTCGTGATCCACGACGAGTGCGCGGCGGACATCGTTGACCCGGCGGTGATCGCCGCCGTGCTCAAGCCGCATCAGGACGGCATCCCCGGCGTGAACCTGCACTGCGCCATGCACTCCTACCGCTTCGGCGATTTCGGCAAGCCCGTCGCCGCCGGCGCGGACAACGCGAAGTGGTACGAATACCTCGGCATGCAATCCACCAGCCACGGCGCGCAGGAGCCGATCGAGATCGCCTTCACGGACAAAGCGAACCCGATCACCACGGGCCTCGCCGACTGGACGACGATCAAGGAGGAGCTTTACAACAACGTGCAGGTCATGCCCGGCAACCAGGCGCTCGCCAAAGGCAAGCAGGTCACCCACAACAAAAAGAAACAGGCCGACGGCACCGAAACCGTGGAGGACAAAACGACCGAGACGATCGTGGTCTGGACGAATCTCTATAACAGCAAGACCCGCGTTTTCAGCACCACCATCGGCCACAACAACGCGACGGTGGAAGATGCCAAGTATCTCGACCTCGTGACGCGCGGCGTGCTTTGGGCGACGAACCATTTGAACCCGGATGGCACGGCGGCGAAGGGCTACGGGCCGGGCGGGAAGTAATGACGAATGACGGAATGACGAATGACGGGAGCGTCGGACGATCATTGGGCATTCAACCGCGCGCTTTTATGATTTCACACCCTTCGGATTTCACTCGTCATCCGTCATTCGTCATTCGTCATTTGCTGGCGCTCTTCCTCGCGCTCGCGCTTCCCACTTTCGCCGCCGATGCGCCCAAGCCCCTCCGTGCCCTGCTCGTCTGCGGCGGGTGCTGCCATGATTATGCGGGGCAGAAGAAAGTGCTGAGCGAGGGCATCACCGCGCGAGCCAATGTGGAGTGGACCATCGTGCAGGAAGACGCCCCGGTGGGCAGCGACGCGAAGGACCACCGCGTTTCGATTTACGAAAAGCCCGACTGGTGGAAGGGCTACGACATCGTCCTGCACAATGAGTGCTTCGGCGCGATTGCGGACAATGCGTTCATCGAGGGCATCACCGCCGCGCACAAGGCCGGCGTGCCCGCCGTGATGCTGCACTGCTCCTCGCACAGCTACCGCACGGGGACGACCGACGAATGGCGCATGTGCGTGGGCATCACCTCGCGCAGCCACGAGAAAAACCGCGACCTGCTGGTCAAGACCATCAAGGCCGATCATCCCGTGATGAAAGGCTTCCCCGCCGAGTGGAACGATCCGGCGGACGAACTCTACAAAAACGAAAAAGTCTGGCCCACCGCCACACCGCTCGCCAAAGCCTACGGCGAAGACACCAAACAGGATCACGTCTGCATTTGGGTGAACACGTATGGCAAAGCCCGCGTCTTCACGACCACGCTCGGCCACAGCACCGCGACCATGAGCACGCCCGAATACCTCGGCCTCGTCACCCGCGGCCTGCTCTGGGCCTGCGACAAGCTCAACGACGACGGCACGCCGAAGGCCGGTTACGGGCCGGGCGGGAAGTAGGCGCGGCGTTCCATACCAAACGCATTTGAAAACGGGACGGCGTTTGGAGCCGGAGGCTCCACAGAAATTAGCCGGTGGTGGAGCGAAGCGTGAACCACCGGAACCGCGAAAAACGCGATGCGCCCCGGATGGGGCGCGGGAGATTTTCCACGTTCGTTCCAGCGCCCCATCCGGGGCGCATCCGTCCATGCGGGTGATCCGGTGGTTCACGCTTCGCTCCACCACCGGCTAATTTCCCTCGGCCCTGCCGGGCCGCATTGTCCGGCACTTTTTTCACCTGGGTTTCACTCCCCGCGCAGATGCCGCAGGGCTTCGCGGATGGCGGGGAGGAGGAGGGGCAGGCATTCGCCGATGGCGCGGGGATTGCCGGGGAGATTGATGAGGAGCGTCCGCCCTCGCGTGCCCGCGGTGGCGCGCGAGAGGATCGCGGTGGGCACGCGCGCGAAGGATTGCACACGCATGATTTCCCCGAAGCCGGGCAGCTCCCGATCAAGCACGGCGCGCGTGGCCTCGGGCGTGACATCGCGCGGGGCGGGACCGGTGCCGCCGGTGGTCAGCACAAGGTCGCAGCGCTCGTCGTCGCACAGCCGGCGAAGCGTGGCCTCAATCTCCGCGCGCTCGTCGGCGATGAGCACGCGCACCCATTCCGCCGGCTCCCCACCGTGCTCCGCCCACACGCGCTCGATCTCGGGGCCGCTGCGGTCTTCGTACACGCCCGCGCTCGCCCGGTCGCTCAAAGTCACGCGGGCGATCTTCAAAGCAGTTGAGAGTTGAGAGCCGTCCATCGTGAATCGGGGCGCTGGGACTAAAGTGGCGTGGCTCTCAACTCTCAACTTTCAACCCTCAACTTTTCCTTCGCGGTCACGCGGATTTCGCCGATGACCATCTGCTTGTCCACCGCCTTGCACATGTCGTAGATCGTCAGCGCGGCGACGCTGACGGCGGTGAGCGCCTCCATTTCCACGCCGGTTTTCGCCGTGGTGCGGACGGTCGCGCGGATGCGGACGGCGTCGTCTTCGAGCGAAAATTCCACGTCCACGGAATCGAGCGGGAGTGAGTGGCAGAGGGGGATCAGCTCGTCCGTCCGCTTGGCGGCTTGAATGGCGGCGATCTTGGCGACGGTGAGCACGTCGCCTTTCGGCAGCGCGCGGTCGCGCAGCGCGGTGAGGGTGGCGGCTTGGCAGCGGACCACTCCCTCGGCGATGGCCGTGCGCCGCTGCTCCGGCTTGTGGCCGACATCGACCATGCGCGCGCGGCCGGATTCATCGAGATGGGAGAAGCGGGCGTCGGACATGCGGGGAATGTGGCAGCCCGCGCGCTGTAGGGGAAGCTGCCAGCTTCCCCTACAGCCGCGCGAGCAGCAGGCATTCGGCGAGTTCGCACACTCGCGCCGGCCCGGTGCCGGGCGCGAGGCGGAGCAGCGCATTTGCGCCGACGAGCCCGCGCAGGTCGCCCGAGCTTTGCCACGCGAGCGGCTTCACCCACAGTGTGCCGTCGCGGACGATCATTTTTGCGGGCCAGAAAGTTTCCCGCGCATCCGGCGGCGACGGCAAATCCTCCACCAACGCTGGGCGCGCGAGCACCCACGACGACGGCGCATTTTCCAGACACTCCAGCGCGTGCCGGATGGCGGTGTGAAAGGTGACGAAATGCGAAACGGGATTGCCGGGGATGACGAATGCGCTTTGCCGCCCGCGGGTGGCGAAGATGAGCGGCTTGCCGGGGCGGAGATTGATCTGGCGAAAATGAATGGTGAAGCCGAGCGCCTCCAGCGCGCGCGCGCCAAAATCGTAATCGCCGACGCTCGCGCCGCCGGAGATGAGCAGCATGTCCCACGCTTCGCCCGCGGCGGCGATGCCGGCGGTGAGCGTTTCCAGCGCATCGCCGCAGCGCCGCTGGTGCATGAGCCGCGCGCCGCAGTCCGCGAGCAGCGCGGCGATGAGCGTGGAATTGGAATCGCGGATCTGCCCCGCCGCTGGTGCCGCCGCGGGGTCGGTGAGTTCATTGCCCGTGGCGAAATGAAGCACCCGCGGAGCCGGCGAAACGCGCGGCTGCACGACGCCGAGCTGCGCGAGCAGCGCCAGCTCGCCCGCGCCCAAACGCACCCCGGCGCGCAGCAGCACGTCGCCGCGCCGCGCGTCCTCGCCGCGCCGCCGAATCCACGTTTTCGCGTCCCGCCGCAGTGGCGTGATCCACTCGCCTTCACGCTTCACGTTTTCCTGCATGATGACCTGCGAGGCTCCCGCCGGAACCTGCGCGCCGGTGAAAATGCGCGCGCATTCGCCGGCGCGAATCTCCACCGCTGGCGCAGCGCCCGGCTGGATCTCGCCCACGACGCGCAACCGCTCCGAGCGATCCTCCGCACGCACCGCGTAGCCATCCATCGCCGAGCGGTCAAAGACCGGCAAATCCTCCGCCGCGGCGACATCCTCGCGCAGCACGCGCCCCTGCGCCCCGGCGAGCGGCGCGGCTGCGGGATCGCGCGGGCGAACCTCTCGCGCAATGATCGCGCGGGCCTCAGCGAGCGAAATCATTTCACCCCGGACCCGGCCTTCAGCGCGGCCACGAATTCCTTGATCGCCGGCGAGCGGGCGCGATTGCGTTTGGTGAGCACGCCGAGCGGGCGCGACATCTCGGGGCCGTCGATTTTCACCGCGCAGAGCACGCCACTTTCCACCTCCTGGCGCACGGTGTTGGCCGGCACGATGGAGACGCCGCCCTCGATCTCGACCGCGCGTTTGACGGTCTCGATGTTGTCGAACTCCATGGCGTGCTCGATCTCGACGGAATGCTCGCGCAGGTAGCGGTCGATGACTTTGCGCGTCGGCTGATCGGGCTCGAAGGCGATGAATTTCTCGCCGTTCAATTCCTCGATGCGCATCCGTGCGCGGCGCGCGAGCGGGTGCCGCGGGTGGCAGATGAGCACCATCCGGTCTTCGCTGAAAATCTCCGCCTGGAGCCCGATGCGCTTCGCCGGATACGCGACGAGCCCGAGATCCACGTCGCCATCCGCGACCTGCGCATAGACCTGCTGCGAGCGGCGGTACTCCACATGCAGCTCGACGTCGGGAAATTTTCCGCGGAACGCTTTCAAACACGGCGGCAACTCGTGGAGCCCGATGCTGTAGATCGACGCGATGCGCAGCTCCCCGGCGACGACATCGCGCAACTCATGCAGGCGGTGGCCGAGGTTGTTATAGACATCGAGGATTTCGCGGCTCGCGGTGAGAAAGGCGCTGCCCTCCGCGGTCAGCGCGAAATTGCGCTGCCCCCGCTCGACGAGGCGCACTTGGAATTTGTCTTCGACCGCGCGAATCTGCTGGCTGACGGCGCTCTGCGTGATCGAGTTCAGCGCCCCGGCTTTGGAAAAGCTGCCGGTTTCGGCGAGATCGCAGAAGACTTTGAAGGAATCGATATACATCGGAGACAGCGAGCACGTAAGGTGGCCTTATGCCTGTGTCAAATGACATCACTTCCACTACATGAACGAAATCGCTGAACGTCTCGCCGCCGTCCGCACGGCCATCGCCGACGCCGCCCGGCGCGCGGGTCGGCGCGCGGAGGACATCGAGCTGGTGGCGGTGTCGAAAACACATCCGCCCGAGACACTGCTCGAGGCGCTGGACGCGGGGCAGACGCTCTTCGGCGAAAACCGGGTGCAGGAGGCGCGGGCGAAAATCCCGCTGCTGCCGGGGCGCGCGCGCTGGCACCTGATCGGGCATTTGCAGAAAAACAAAATCCGCCACGCGCTCGCCGCGGGCTTCGAGCTTTTCCACGGCCTCGATTCGCTGGAGCTGGCGCGCGAGTGCGACCGGATCGCGAATGAAGCCGGCGTGTTTCCGCGCGTGCTGCTCGAGGTGAATGTCGCGGGCGAGGCGAGCAAGTTCGGCTTTTCGCCGGAAAAACTGCGCGCGGAAATGGAGGCGCTGCTGGCGCTCGGGCGGCTGCAAATCGAGGGGCTGATGACGATACCGCCGTTTGCGCCGGAGGCGGAAAGCTCGCGCGCCTACTTCGTGGCGCTGCGGGAATTGCGGGAGCGGATGCAGACGGAATTCCGCGTCCCGCTGCCCGCGCTCTCGATGGGCATGAGCGGCGATTTCACCGTGGCCGTGGAGGAAGGCGCGACGCTGGTGCGCGTCGGCACCGCGATCTTCGGGACGCGGCGCGGGAAGGCTTGGAAACCGGCGGGCGACAGCGCATCGTTCGACGACTAAGCCGACTGCCAGAGAAATTTTCGGATTCTAATTCCGTTAATTCCGTCGAATTCCGTTAATCCCGTCAAAAAAAAGACAGGACGGAATTAACGGAATTTTACCAAATTAACGGAAAGAACTTCTGGAAAAAGCCTTGAGCCCAATGACCCCGCGCCTCACTCCCACCTCCATCCAGCCCATCGGCTCCGAACTCGCCATCGCGTGGAGCGACGGCGCGGAGTCGTATCTCCCGCTCGATGCGCTCCGCCGCGCGTGCCCGTGCGCGACGTGCGGCGGAGAGCCGGATGTGCTCGGCCACATCGTCCGCCCGCAGGTCGCCTACACGCCGCAGAGCTTCATTTTGCAAGGCGTCGCGGTCGTCGGCGGCTACGCGCTCCAGCCCGCGTGGGCCGACGGCCACGGCACCGGGCTCTACACTTTTCCCTACCTCCGCCGCCTCGCCGCCGAGGCTGCACCGGGCCAGCCTTCATGAACCGCACCGCCAAATATCTCCTCCTCGCCGGACTCCTCGCCGTCTGCGGCGCGGGCGCGCTTTTGCAAAGCAAAGTCGAGCGCCGCCGCCAGACCGTGCCTCCCAATGAGCTTTACGCGATCGTCTGGAAACAGATCGCCGCCTTTCGCGAGGACGACTACGCCAGCGCCTACCGGCAGGTCTCCACGAACTTCCAGGAGAAGTTCAACATCGAGGCCTTCTCCGACCTCGCGCGCACCGAATATCCGAGCGTGCGCCGCGCGCAGCGGGTGGAATTCGGCGCGGTGCATTTCGAGGGCCGCCACGCCATCATCCCCGCGTATCTTTTCCTCCCCGACGGCGACGTGATCCCCTGCATCTACAGCCTCGTGAACGAGGACGACACCTGGAAGATCGACGGCGCCCGCATCCTCCGCCGCTGGCCCGCCGGACGGAGGCTGGGCGGCATGCGGTCGTAAAAATCCTCCTCTTCCTCTTCCGCTTAATCTTCCTCTACCCGGAGTAGAGGAAGAGGAAGAGTCCTACTCCTGCCCCGGCACCGTCGTCCGCAGCACGCTCGCGCCGGATGTTACCGGCTGGATTTCCCGATCCGTTGCCGCCGCAGGGAGGAGAAAAAACGCGCCGCGCGTAAACTCGCGCCCGCCGCAGCGGACGCTGCCGTCGATGACCGAGAAGACCGCAAAACCTTTGCCCGTGCTGATCCGCGGCTGATCGAGCGTCCACCTTTCCACGCGGAACAATTCGCACGACACGAGCACGTCGCCATCCGGCTGCGCGAGCTGCGGCTCGGCGTCGTGGAAGTCGATGGACTCCAGCGACTCGGTGATGTGCAGCGCGCGCGGCTCGCCGTCGAGGCCGAGGCGGTTCCAGTCGAAGACGCGGTAGGTCGTGTCGCTGTTCTGCTGCACCTCGACGATGAGATTGCCCGTGCCGATAGCGTGGATGCGCCCGCTCGGGATGAACATCGCGTCGCCCGCCTTGATCGGAAAACTGTGAATCTTTTCCGCCACGCTGCCATCGTGCAGCGCCGCCTCGAAATCCGCGCGGGTCACCCCGCGCTTCAGCCCCGCGTAGAGATCGCTGTCGAGCAGCGCGTCGAGGATAAACCACATCTCCGTCTTCGGCTCGCCGCCCAGCCGCGCCGCGACCGCCGCCGGCGGATGCACCTGCACCGAGAGCCGGTCCTGCGCGTCGAGGATTTTGCAAAGCAGCGGAAAGCGCGATGTGTCCGCGAGGCCCGGCCCGAAGATCGTCTCGCGCTGATTCATCCACAGCTCGTGCAGCGTGAGGCCGCGCAGCAGCCCTTCGTGAACCACGCTTTGCGCGTCCTCGCGATCCACGATCTCCCACGACTCGCCGATGCGCACGCCGGGCTCCAACCGTTTGCCCAGCATGGTTTCCAGCCGGCGGCCACCCCAGACGCGTTCCTTGAAAAGCGGTTCAAAAACGAGCGGAGGAGTCATGGGGAAGTTGAGAGTTGAAAGTTGAAAGCCGGTGGTTTGGAAAAACGCGCGCCAGAGTCGGGCGGCGGCTCTCAACTCTCAACTCTCAACTTTTCCGCCGCCCGCCGCCAGTCCGCCTCGGTGTCGATGTCGGGCAGCGCGGGCAGCTCATGCACGGCCAGGCCCGCGGCCTGCGCCTGCGCCAGCGTTTGCGCCCGCACCGCGTCCGTGCTCCACGCGATGCCTCGGAAAAGCGCCGCGCACGGCCGCCGCAGCGCGAGCAGATAGTAGCCGCCATCGGTGCTCGGCCCGAGCACGGCGTCGCGGATTTCCAGCGCCTGCCACGTTTCGGAAAAAAGTGCGGGGCTTAGCTCGATGCAATCGCTCCCAATGATCGCGACTTTTGCAAAACCCCGCGCGAACGCCTCGGCAAACGCCCGGTCCAAACGTCCGCCTAGATCGCCCGACACCTGCGGGATAAACTCCGCGCGCCGCCCGGCGAGCAAGCTCTGGAGCCAATCCGCGACCTGCGCGCGTTTTTCGGGCGGGTCGAACACCACGATGAGGTCATCCCCGTCCGGCAGCCCCGCGACCACCGCCGCGACGAGCCGCCGGTAGATGCCCGCCGCCATCTCCGCGCCGAGCGTCGCGGCCAGGCGCGTCTTCACTTTTCCCGGTTCGGGATATTTCACGAAAAGCAGAATCGCACGGCGCACGCCGCCAACCGTAGGACGCCCGAGGAAAAATCCGAATATCGAAATCCGAAACAAATCCGAAGGAATGGAAATGCCGAAAAACGGCAGGCGGCGAACCCTTCCCCTTTTCCTGCCTTCACGCTTTTCGGATTTGTTTCGGATTTCGATATTCGGATTTCGAAGTTTCCGCCCCTCGTTCGCGTATTGAAACGCCAAACGATGCCGCTAATGTCCCGCCCAATGGCGCGCGCCCAAGCCCAATCCACCCACTCCTTTCACGAAGTCCTGAGCCTCGCCCTGCTCGGCGCGGGCACGCTGCTTTTCCTCGCGCTGATCTCCTACGCGCCGGCAGATGTGCCGAGCTGGTTTCCGCTGAGCAGCGTGGCGGCGGCGCGCGGGCCGGTGCTGAATTTCATCGGTAGCCTAGGTGCGATCGTGGCGTGCTTCAGCTACGCGTTTCTCGGCGCGGCCTCGTATCTCGTCGCCGCGCTGCTGCTCGGCTACGGCGGCGCGAAGCTCCTCAACCCCGAGCTGCGCCTCACGCCGCGCGCGCTGTGGAGCATCGCCTTCATCGTGTCCGGCGCGTGCCTCGCGCATCTGCTGCCCTTCCGGCTCATCGACGCCCCGCGGCTCAATCTCGCGAGCGAAGGCGGCTGGGTCGGCAAATGGATCGGCGGCCTCCTTTTCAAAAACCTCCTCGGCACCGTCGGCTCGTCCATCGTCCTCGTCCTGCTCTACGCCGCGAGCCTCATCCTGCTCACCGGCATTCACCCCATTGCCGCAATGCGCGAGCTGGCCGCGCTGCCGCCGTTTTGGCTGGAAAAGTGGCGCGCAAAAAAGATGGTCGCCGCCAACGAGCAGGAGCGCCTGGTGCTCGAAGCCGAGCGCCTCGCCCGCGAACGCCGCAAACTCGAAAAAACCCTCGCCAAACGCGGCGCCGCCGGGCCCGCCGATCCTGCGCCCGAGCTGGCCGAGCAGCAGACGCTCCCGCTGCTCGCCGAGCCCGAGGGAGCGCCGCGTCCCGCCCCGCAGATCATCGACAGCTCGCTCCCGCCGCCGCCGAAACGCGAGAAGAACAAGCGGGATAAATTCGCGCCGCTCACCCCGGTCTCCTGCGAAGACTACGATCTGCCTTCGTTCGATCTGCTCGACCCCGTGGATCATTCCGCGCACGAGACCGCCGATCCCAATGAACTCGCCGGCATCCGGCAGACCATCATCAACACGCTCGCCGAGTTTGGCATCTCCGTTTCGCCCGGCGACATCACCCGCGGCCCCACCATCACGCGCTACGAAGTCTATCCGGCCAACGGCGTGCGCGTGGACAAGATCACCGCGCTCGAACGCGACATCGCCCGCGCGACCTGCGCCGAGCGCATCAATATCCTCGCGCCCATTCCTGGCAAGGACACCGTCGGCATCGAAATCGCGAATTCCAAAAAGCAGAAAGTCACCCTCCGCGAGCTGCTCGAGAGCGACGACTTTCAGCACAGCAAAGCGAAAATCCCGCTCGCGCTCGGCAAGGACGTGTACGGCAAAACGATCATCGCCGACCTCGCCGCCATGCCGCATGGGCTCGTCGCCGGCACCACCGGCTCGGGCAAAAGCGTGTGCATCAATTCCATCATCGCGAGCATCCTCTACCGGTTCACGCCCACGGACCTGCGCTTCATCATGATCGACCCCAAGGTCGTGGAGATGCAGATCTACAACGCCCTGCCGCACCTCGTCGTCCCCGTCGTCACCGATCCGAAAAAAGTGCTCATCGCCCTCCGCTGGGCGATCGACGAGATGGAAAGGCGCTACGCCATTTTCGCCAAGACCGGCGTGCGCAACATCGGCAGTTTCAACGAACGCCCGCTCCCGAAAACCCAGGCCGAACTCAACGCCATCGAAGCCGCCAAGGAAGCCGAGCTGGCGCTCGACGCGCCGCTCGCGTTTGCCGGGGAAGCGAGCAATTTTCTCGAAGGCAGCGCCGCCGCGCCCGAGCCAGTCGATCCCGAGAGCCTCACGAGCGAGGAGCGCATCGTCGCCATGACCACGGTGAAAAACATCCGCGACACCGACCTCATCATCCCGGATCGCATGCCGTTCATCGTCATCATCGTGGACGAGCTCGCCGACCTCATGCAGACCGCGCCCGCCGACGTGGAGAGCGCCATCGCGCGCATCACGCAGAAGGCGCGCGCCGCCGGCATCCACATGATCATCGCCACGCAGACCCCGCGCGCCGATGTCATCACCGGCGTCATCAAGGCGAACGTCCCGTGCCGCATCGCCTTCCAAGTGGCCTCGGGCCTGGATTCGCGCGTCATCCTCGATGAGAACGGCGCGGAGCGACTGCTCGGCATGGGCGATTTGCTGTACCGTCCGCCGGGCACTTCGCGGCTCGTGCGCGCGCAGGGCGTGCTCGTTACGGATGACGAAGTGCAGCGCATCGTCAAGTTCGTCAGCGATCAGGGCGAGCAGTGTTTTGAATCCGAGATTCACAAAAAGCTCGAATCCATCGGTGCCGACGAGGAGGGCGAAGAAGTCAGCGAAGAGGACGAGGAGATCGTCCAAAAATGTCTCGAAGTCATGCAGCAGGAAGGCAAGGCGAGCACCTCGCTTTTCCAGCGCCGCCTGCGTCTCGGCTACACGCGTGCGGCGCGCATCCTCGACATCCTCGAAGACCGCGGCTACGTCGGGCCGGGAGACGGGGCGAAGCCGCGCGAGATTCTCCGCCAGCCGGAGGAAAATTAAATGGATCAAGATTTTGGCAAGCATCTGCAAAAGGCGCGCACGGATCGCGGGCTGAGCATCGAGCAGGCGGCCGCGGGTGTCCGCATCCGTTCGACATTTCTGCGCGCGCTCGAGAGCAGCGACCTCACGAAATTTCCAAACGCCGCGTACGCGAAAAGTTTCCTACTGATGTACGGGCGCTACCTCGGCGTGGATTTGAAATCCATCGCCGCGCAGATTGACACGACGACGCAGATGAAAGTCGAGGGCTACCAGTATCTCACGAGCCGCGCCGAGCAGCCGAAGGCGAAGGCGGAACCGGAGATGAGCTTCAGCATGGCACCCGAGCCGAAGACTTCCGGCTCGTGGCTTCCGCTGCTCGTGCTCGGAGGCATTCTCGTCGTCGCGCTGATCGCTTTCATCGTCTGGAATAATGTGAACCGTCTCGGAGAACGGTCACCCGCGGCACCCGGAAAAAATGCGGAGCCTGCAGCACAAGGCACCTCCGTCGAGCCGCTCGCAAAAGTCCCGACGCCCACACCTGCACCGCAGGCGGCCGATCCCGCGCCGCCGCGTCCCGTCGTGATTTCCACCCCCGCAAACGGTGCAGCGGCGACTGCTCCCGACGAGACGGAAATCCCGCGAGCGCGTCCCATTTCCCCCGTCGGAAAACTCGCCGCGACGGACTCC
>JAYWEP010000255.1:0-13093 GCA_043779205.1 Chthoniobacter sp.
CCAAAACGCAGATGCGGTCGCACTGCCGCACCGTCGCCAGCCGGTGCGCAATGATGAACGCCGTGCGCCCGGCGAGCAGCGTGGCGAGCGCGGCTTGAATGAGCGCTTCGCTCTCGCTGTCGAGCGAACTGGTGGCCTCGTCCAAAATCAAAATCACCGGATCGCGCAGCAGCGCCCGCGCGATGGCGAGGCGCTGGCGCTGGCCGCCGCTGAGCTTCACGCCGCGCTCGCCGACGAGCGTCTCGTAGCCCTCGGGAAAACGCGCGATGAACTCGTGGCAATGCGCCCGCTCGGCGGCGGCGCGGATGTCCGCCTCGCTCGCGCCGGGTCGGCCATAGGCGATGTTCTCGCGGATGCTGCCGCCGAAAAGCAGCACCTCCTGCGGGACGATGGCCATGTTCCCGCGCACTATGTCGAGCGGCAGGTCGCGCGCGTTTTTTCCGTCGAGGAAAAGTGCGCCCGCACCCGGTTCGTAGAAGCGCAGGAGCAGCGCGGTGAGCGTGCTTTTGCCCGCGCCGCTCGGGCCGACGAGCGCGATCTTTTCCCCCGCCCTCACGTCGAGCGAAACGCCGCGCAGCACCGGCAGGTCGGGCCGGCTCGGGTAGTGGAAATGCACCGCGTCGAAGCGCACGTCGCCAGTGAGACGGGGCGCGGGGAGGGAAGATGGAAGATGGGAAATGGAAGCCTCGCCCGGCTCGCGCAAGAGTTCGCGCACCCGCTGCGTGGCTCCGAGCGTCTTTTGCACGGAGCTGATGATCTCGGGAATGGCGGAGACGCCGCCGCCGATGAACATGGTGAAGAGCATGAACATCGTCAGGTCGCCGTGACTCATCGCACCAGCCTGCATGAGCTTCCCGCCGTACCACAGCACGAGGACGATGGAGCCGAAAATGCCCGCGATGATGAAGGCCACCAGACCGGCGCGGTACTTCGCCGTGCGGAGAATCACCTCGAGATAGCCCGCGAGGCCGGCGGCGTAGCGGCGCTGCTCGTAGGCTTCGTTGCCAAAGGCTTTGACGTTGGCGATGCCGGTGAGCGTCTCCTCGACGACCGTGGCCGTCTCCGCGAGCCGGTCCTGCGCGGCGCGGGAAAAGTGGCGCACTTTCCGCCCGAAGATGACCGCCGCGAGCATGAGCACGGGCACCGTGGCGAGCATCACGCCCGAGAGCCGGGGCGAGATCGCCGCGATGGCCACGAGCCCGACGCCGAGGAGCATGGCCTGGCGGATGGCCTGCGCGACGGTGAAGGTGAGCGTGTCCTGGATCTGCGCGAGATCGCTGGAGAGGCGGCTCGAAAGTTCGCCGACGCGGTGCTCGCCGAAGAAGCTCATCGGCTGCGCGATGAGCCGTGCATAAAGATCCTGCCGGAGATCGACGACCGCGCGTTCGCCGACGGTATTGAAAGCGAGCGAGGAAAAAAAAGTGAGCACCGCCTGCACGACAAGCGAACCGAGGAGCAGCAGCGCGACCGTATCGAGACCGGGCCGCCATGTCCCGGCGGCGATCGGTTTCAACGACGGGATCGCGGCGTCGAGGAGGTACTTGACGAAAAACGGGAACATCGCGCCGAAGCTCATGCTGATGAACGAGGCCGCCATCGCGATGAAGAAACGCCGGCGGTACGGGCGGACGTAAGCGAAGAGGTGGGCCAGTTCGCGGAGGGACTCGCGCCTGGGCGCTGGGACGGCGGCGGGCATCACGCGCTATTTTGCAAAGTTGGACTCGGACTGGTCCGTGAGGCTCATCTCGATCTCGAAGCGCGCGGCGCAAAGGCAGCCGCCGAGCAGGATGATCGAGCCCGAGAGATAGATCCACAGCAGCAGCGCGACGACGCTGCCGAAGGCTCCGTAGAGCGCGTTGAAATGGCCGATGTTGCGCGCGTAAAAAACGAAAAGGCGTTGGAGCAATTCGAGCGAGAGGGTCACGAAAAGCGCCGCGCGCCAGACCTCGCTAAAAAGCGTCCGGCGGCGCGGGGCGAATTTGAAAAACATGCTCATGCCGTAGAAGAGCACGAGCAGCGGGACGGCCAGCTTCACAAACTCGAAGACGTACCATAGGAAACCGAAATCGAGCCCAACGGGCCGCGAGTGTTTCCAGTAAAAGGTTTCAATCTGTTCGAGCACGATGGGGACGAGGATGCCGAGCCCCAGCGCACTGGTCAGAATGCCGAGCATGAAGCAGTTTTTGATCGGCAGCCGCCACCAGGTGTACTCCTTCGTGCCCCACGCGCGATTGATGCCGTGGACGAGCCCCTGGAAAAAACGCAGCGCGCTCCAGGCGAGCACAACGAAGGCGATGGTGCCGGTGCTGCGCCGCGATTTGACCACATCGTTGACGGTCTGGAGCACGGCTTCCGGGCCATCCACGGCCGGGGGCAGGTAGTTTTGCACATAGTCCAGAACCTTGGTCACGGCGGCGTCCTGATCGTGGAGAAAATTGGCGCCGACGGTAATGAGCAGCAGGAGCAGCGGGAAAACCGCGAAGAATGCGTAGTATGCAAAGGAAGCCGCGCGTTGCTCGCAGTCGGTTTCATTGTACTTTTGCAGCGCCCGCCAGATGATCGCGCCGGAGCGCCACAGCGCGAGGCGGGCGCGGTGGGCGAAGCGTTCAGGTGCGGTCATTGCGCGGAGAGTAGTGGAGAAGATTCCGCGCAGGCAACCTCGCGCCGTCTTGCATGCGATGGAGTGGTCGCTAGCCTATGCCGCCGATGCCGGAGCCCAAGACCGCCCAAGCGAAAACGCCGCCCAAGCCGAAACGCGGCTGGTTCCGTCGCGCCCTGCGCTGGGGGCTCGTGGCGCTGCTCATCGCCGCCATTTTTCATCGCCCGCTTTTTCACGGCGGAGCCCGCCTGGCGCTCATCGCCGTCGGCGCGCGCATGCACTTGAAAGTGGACCTGCACCTTTCCGGAAACGTCTTCACCAACCTGACGGTCGAGGGCGTCCGCGCGGAACCCGTGGGCACTTTCCCCAATCCCATCCGCCAGCTCGCCATCGACCGCGTGCGGCTCGACTACAGCATTCCGCGGCTGATGAAACACGGGATCGGCGAATTTCTCGGGAGCTACGAAATCACCAATGGGGATCTGCAAATCGACGTGCTGCCGGGCAAAACAACGGAACGGAGCGCGGAGGTTCATCGTGAGAGGCAGAGCATCGGCGCGCTGCTCAATACCATCCTCGGCCAGCCCGCGCTCTATTCCGACCGGGTGAAGATCGACAACTTCAACCTCACGGTGCGCGCGGAGAAAAACGTGACGGAGATTCGCGGCTTTCATCTGCTCCTCGATCCGCAGCAGACCGGCGCGCTGCGCGTGGCGCGGCTGCGGATTCCCGGCGTGCCGGTGTGGGAAAACCTCGCGGCGGAGACGAGCTACGAGGGGCGGAATTTCTACATCCGCCACCTCCAGCTCGCGCCGGAGCTGAGCCTCGAGGAGGTGAATTTCGACGCCTCCCTGCGCTCGCAAAACAAGGGCAGCATCCAGCTCAAGGCCCGCGCTTTCGGCGGCACCGCCGCGCTCACCCTGGCTGGCACCCAGCTCAACAAAAAGGGCGAGAACCTGCTGAAAGGCTACGACACCACGCTGACCGTCGAGGCCGCCGGCGTGTCCATCGACCGGACGCTCGCTTACTTCGACGTGCCGAAGCTGCCCGTGGAGTTTGGCACGCTCGCGAAGCTCGCGCTGCGCTTCACCGGCGAGCCGGAGAAGCCGCGCACTTGGACGGGAAATGTGGGCGTCCGCCTGGAGGCCGTGGCTTTCGACAAGACGAAGATCAACGCCGCGGAACTCGCCGCCGTTTTCCAAAATGGCCGCGCCAAAGTCAGCGGCGTGAACGTGGGCGCGGGGGAAAACACCGTCGCCCTGACCGCGCAAATCGCGCTCCCGGAATCGGTGAACGACTTCCCCAAAAGCGGCGTGGACGCGACCCTGAAAATCGACGCGCCCGATCTCCCCGCGCTCACCGCGATGCTCCCCGAGCCGCTCACCGGCAGCATCTCCGGCGGCGGGGCGATCGCGCTGCGCGACGGGAAAGCCAGCGCCGACCTCGCGCTCGTGGCCGCGAAACTGGCCGTCGGAAAATTCTCCGTCGGCGCGGGCAGGCTCGCACTCAAAACCGCGAAGCGCATCGACACGCCGGGGCTCGCGCCTTTCGGCGAAATGGACAGCGAGGTGTCCGCCGACTTCACCGACCTGCGCGCGGACACGTTCGCCGTCGATGCCCTGACGCTCCATGCCACCAACCACAACGACCTCGTGACGCTCCACACGCTCGACGTGCGCCGCGCGGAAAACACCGTGACCGCGCAGGGCACCTGGCGCGTGCCGCGCGATTTCCAGGACGCCGCCTCCGCGCCGGTCGATGCGCAGTTCGCGATCAAAGTGCCGA
This sequence comes from Chthoniobacter sp., assembly GCA_043779205.1. Taxonomy (GTDB): domain Bacteria; phylum Verrucomicrobiota; class Verrucomicrobiia; order Chthoniobacterales; family Chthoniobacteraceae; genus Chthoniobacter. Next base: position 4,385 of record JAYWEP010000255.1, read on the forward strand.
AGCTCGCGGACTTTGGCATCGCCGCGAACGGGCAGACGCTCGCCGGTCATCTCGACGGCGGCGGCTCGCTGAAGCTGGTGGACAAAGCGCTCGCGGGCGGCCTGACGCTCGACGGCGGCGATTTCCAGCTCGGCGATTTGAAGGTGCCGAGCCTCGCGGCGAAAGTCGTGGTCACGGACAACGTGGCGGTGGTCGAGCAATTCGCGCTCAAGCTCGCCGGCACCGACCAGCTCGCCGTGAGCGGGAAAGCGGGCGTGCAAGCCCCTTTCCCGTACGAAGCCGCGACCGTCCTCGACATCAAAAATCTCGCCGCACTTCAACCGCTGCTCGCCATTTTCGACGTGCAACAAACCGTCGCCGGTACGCTCCACATCGAGTGGAACGGCAAGGGCGAGGACGTGAAGAAAGACACTCCGCTGGAGCAGTCCGGCACGCTCGCCATCGCCGTGGAAAAAGCGCGCTTCGACAAGACCGACCTCAGCGAGTTCAAGCTCGCGGGCCTTTACGGGCCGGGCTTCGCGCAGTCCACCGAGCTGCACATCGCCACGGGACCGACGGATTTCACCGGCACCGTCGAGATGAAGGAAAGCAAGCTGCGCCTCCGCGATCTCAATCTCGTGCAGTCCAAGCTCACGGTCCTCACCGGCTACCTCATCCTGCCCATCGACCTCGATCATCCGCAGGAGCTCATCCCGCTCGATGGCCGCATCGCCGCCAATCTCAACGCCACCCGGCTCGATCTCGAAAAACTTCTCGCCAGCTTCGGCCTGGCCTCCCCGGTCAGCGGCAATTTCACCGCCAACATCGTCGCCGGCGGCACGCTGCTCGCGCCGCTCGGACATCTCAAACTGGCTGCGAAGGCGCTTAAATCCAAGGCCGTGGCGGCGCTCGATCCCGCCGACCTCGATCTCGACCTCCATTATTCCAACAAGGAACTCACCCTCGCCGCCGTCGTGAAACAGCCACAGCTCCAGCCGCTCACCATCAAAGGCCACGTCCCGCTCGACCTCGACGCCACCATCAAAGCCAAAAAGCTCGACCCCACCCTCCCGCTCGATGTGACCGTGCAGCTCCCCGCCTCCTCGCTCGCCGTGGTGCCGAAACTCGCGCCCGCCGTGCGCCGCATCGAAGGCACCGCCGCCATCGACGTGCGCGTGGCCGGCACCGTGGAAAAGCCCGCGCTGAGCGGCTCCGCAGCCATCGAGCTAAAAGGCGCGCGCATGGCCGATGAAGGCATTCCCGCGCTCGGCGTCTTTCACGCGAAGCTCGGCTTTGCCAGCGACACCGTGACCTTCCACACCTTCGACGGCGAACTCGGCGGCGGCACTTTCAAACTCGGCGGCACCATCAAACTGCCCAAGCTCACCGAGCCCTTCTTCGATCTGCACCTGCTCGCGAAAGAAGTCCTGCTCAAGCGCGACGACTCCATCACCATCCGCGCCGACAGCGACGTGAAGGTCGCCGGCCCGCTCAAAGCCGGCGCGCTCACCGGCGCGCTCTTTCTCACGCAGAGCCGCTTTTTCAAAGAGATCGACATCCTCCCCATCGCGCTCCCCGGCAAGAAAGCGAAGCCCGCGCCGCGCGCCGTGCAGAACCGCGACACCACCGTCTCCTTCCCGCCGCCGCTGCGCGATTGGAAATTCGACCTCGCCATCAAGACGCGCCCGAACGACTCCTTCCTCGTCCGCGGCAACCTCGCCAACGGCGCGGCGGCCATCGACCTCCGGCTCGCCGGCACCGGACTCGCGCCGTATCTCGAGGGCAGCATCCGCGTCGAGTCCTTCAAGGCCAGCCTGCCCTTCAGCACGCTCAGCGTTTCGCGCGGCTTCGTGTATTTCAAAAAGGACGAGCCCTTCCAGGCCTCGCTCGATCTCCAGGCCGACTCGCAGGTCCGCGACTACCTCGTTCACGCCTATATCTACGGCCGCGCCACCGAGCCGCAGATTCAGCTCAGCAGCGAGCCTCCCCTGCCCTACGCCGACATCGTCTCGCTGCTCGCCACCGGCACCACCGTCGGCGAGCTCGGGGCCAGCGCCAATGTGCTCGCCAGCCGCGCGGCCATGATCGCGGTGCAGCAGCTCTATCGGAAAGTTTTTCACCGCACCGCCGCGCCGCCCGACGACAAAAAACCGGACGCCGCGAGTTTCGCCGACCGCTTCCAAATCGAACTCGGCGCGCTCGACAACCGCACCGGCGGGCAAGAGGTCAACACGCGTTTTCGGATGACCGACAACCTTTACTTTCTCGGCGACGTCGGGGTCGGCGGGCGCTTCACCGGCAGTTTGAAATATCTCATCCGTTTCCGCTGATGCGCGCTTGGAAAAAACGCAGAGACGCAAAGGCGCAGAGGGCGCAGAGGCCGAATCGGGAGTTTGCGCCGAATGGTTCGTGGAGTGTGAGATGCCAGTCCTCCTCTGCGTCCTTTGCGCCTCTGCGTCTCTGCGTTTTGAGAAAATTCCGGTCGCTTCGTTCACGCTTGGGAATCATCGTCGGCGCGCTCTTCGTCATGGTGTGCAGCGTGCCGCTCCGTGCCGCGGATGAAAATGTTTCCCGCGCGCTCGCCGGAGCCGACCTGCTCGTCGGCACGCTCAAGGACGCCGCCAGCAACAAGCTCGATTTCACCGGCAACAAGACCTTCACCGCCGATCAATTGCGCGCGCCCATCGCCGAGCAGATTCGTGAGTTGCAGGAAAAAGGCCTCACCCCCGCGCGCGCCGATGACACCGCGTATTACGTCGGCGCGTTTTATCGCAAGACCGGCTTTTCGCAGGCCGCCGTGGAATACGAAATCCGCGGCGACCGCCTGCTCCTCAAGATCGCCGAAGGCCCGCGCGCGCTGCTGCGTACGATCACCTTTATCGGCAACACCTCGATCCCCACCGCCACGCTCTACGACTACATGATCGGCGCGACCCCCGAGCGCCTGGCGAAGGAGCCCGACCAGTTTCCCTACACCGCCGCGGAAGTCAGCGGCGGCGCGGATCGCGTGCGCGGGCTCTACCTCTCGGAAGGCTTTCTCAACGTCGCCATCGACAGCGCCGGCATCCAGCTCGCGGCGAATGGCACGCGCGCCGATGTCACCATCCGCATCGTCGAAGGCACGCGCTTCACCTTTGGCGAAATCGGCTTCGCGGGCGACACGCTCTTTCCCCGCCCGCAGCTCCTGAAAGCTCTCGGCGAAACGGTCTCCGGCCCATTCTCGCCCGGCCAGGCCGTCGCCATGCAGCGCAATCTCCAGTCCTTTTACAAAGCGAAAGGCTACTACCAGGCCGAGGTCATTCTCGCCGCCGATCCCGCGCAGGCCAGCGGCGGGAAAGTCCCCGTGACCTTCACCGTGCGCCCGCGCGGGCTCTTCCGCTTCGACGGCGTGACCGTGCGCAACGAGACCGCCAGGCCGCGCCTGCGCGCCGACTTTCTCCCCCGGCGCTTCGCCCATCTGAAAGGCGCGGTCTATGACCCCGCGCAACTCGACGAGACCTTTCGCGAGATGCTCCGCAGCGGCCTTTTTGAAAACCTGCGCGTCACCCCCACGCCCCTCGCCGGCGACGAGATCCGCCTCGACTTCACGGTCTCCGAAGCCAAGGCGAAAGAACTCGGCTTTAACCTCGGCTACGGCAGCTACGAGGGCGCGGTCGCGGGCTTCCGCATCGGCGACCGCGATCTGTTTGGACGCGGCCGCCCGCTCAGCTTTGCCGCGCAGTACACCCAGCGCGGGCTCAGCGGCGAACTGCTCTACACCGACCCGTGGATTTTCGATTCGCGCTTCGCCCTGCGCGCCCGCCTTTTCTCCGAGACCCGCCGCGAGGTGGGCTACTCGAAAAACGACATCGGCTTCCGCGCCGACCTCAGCCGCAAGCTCCTCCCGCATCTCGAACTCGGCGCTTTCGTCGAGGCGCAAAACGTCAGCGTCACCAACGACTCCATCCTCCGCGCCGACCTCGGCCCGACCAGCTACACCCTCCAGAGCGTGGGCCTGACCCAGAGCACCGACTACCGCAGCGACCCCGTCAATCCGGCGCGCGGCTTCATCCTCACCTCCGCGCTCGATTTCGCCACGCTCGACAGCCAGCCCGCCTTCACCCGCGCCACCGTGCGCCTCTCCTACTACCTGCCGCTCGGCAGGTGCCTCCTCGCCCTCGGCGCGCGCGGCGGCTCCATCGCCCCGCTCATCGACGACCTGCCCATCGACGTGCGCTTCTTCAATGGCGGCGGCACCAGCGTCCGCAGCTTCGCCGAGCGCGAACTCGGCCCCCGCGACGCCCAGGGCAATCCGCTCGGCGGCGACCTTTTCACCGTCTTCAACGCCGAGCTGATCTTCCCCATTTACGGCGAGCTCCAGGGCGCGGTTTTTACCGACGCCGGCAGCGTGAAAAACCGCCGCGTCCCCGGCTCCGGCGACCTCCGCTACGGCCTCGGCGCGGGCCTCCGCTACAAGCTCCCCATCGGCCCCCTCCGCCTCGACTACGGCGTGAACCCCACCCCCCGCGAGGGCGAGGACTTCGGCGCGTTCCACTTCTCCTTCGGCTTCGCCTTTTAGCGGAGAAAAAGGGCACGGCGACTGTAGGGGAAGCTGCCAGCTTCCCCGGTTCCTCCCGGCGACTCGGAGGAACCCAACGGGTGCCCCTACAGCATCGCACCCTTTCTTTTCTCTTTCCGCTGCCTTCGCGCACTCGCATCATTGCCCACCATGCTGCGCACCCTTTCCTCCCTCCTCCTTGCCGCCTTCCTCACCCTCCCCATCGCGGCGGCGGATCTGGTCGTCCCGGAAAATGTCACCTTCGAGCGCGGCGTCGAGTTTTCCAACCCCGCGGGCCAGCCGCTCCAGCTCGACATCGCCGCGCCCAAGGAAGGCGCCGGCCCGTTTCCCGCCGTCCTCTGCATCCACGGCGGCGGCTTCCGCGCCGGCACCCGCGACGGCTACGACGGCCTGTGCGTGCAACTCGCCCAGCGCGGCTACGTCGCCGCCACCGTCACCTACCGCCTCTCACCCGGCGCGCAGTTTCCCGCCGCCGTGCAGGATTGCAAAACCGCCGTCCGCTGGCTGCGCGCGAACGCCGCGAAGTATCGCCTCGACCCCGCGCGCATCGGGGCCACCGGCGGCTCCGCGGGCGGGCATCTCGCGCTTTTCCTCGGCGTCACCGCGGGCGTGCCCGAGTTTGAGGGCGCGGGCAACCCGGCCCAATCCAGCGCCGTCTCGTGCGTCGTCAGCTTCAGCGGTCCCACCGACTTCACCAAGTCCTACGGCAAAAGTGTCGATGCCGCGGAAGTGCTCCCGCTCGTCTTCGGTGGCGACCTCACCACCAAACTCCGCGAGCACATCCACGGCAGCCCGCTCCACTGGGTCACGCCCCGCGCCGCGCCCACGCTCTGCATCCACGGCACCGCCGACCCCTACGTGGCCTACGAGCAGGCGCAGTGGATCGTCGAGCGGATGAAAGCCAGCGCCGTCCCCGCCGACCTCCTCACCCTCGAAGGCGCCGGCCACGGCTTCAAAGGCGACGACGCCGCGAAAGCCCAGGACGCCATGTTCGCGTTCTTCGACAAGTGGCTGAAACCGGCGAAGCCATAGGGCATCCGCCGAAAAACATTTTGGGGTTCCATCTGGCAGTTGGATGCCGGGGAGATTGCACCGCGGCTGATTGCTGCCTCCCCTCTCGACGCATGAGGATTCTCGAACCCGTCCGCAGCGTGAAATCTTGAGCGCCTTCACCAAAACCGCCATCCTACTCCCATGAGCGCCCGCGAAATGATTGCCGAACTCCCGACCTTGACGCACGACGAGCGCCGCTCGCTCGCGCGGCGCATCTTTGAGCTCGAGGAAGAAGCCCAGGTGCTGGCCGATTGCGACCGCCGCGCGGACGCGAATTTCCAGTTGCTCGACACCATGGAAGCCGAAGATGCCCGCCGTCGCCCTGCCCGGTGAGGTCTGGCGTGTCGATCTCGGCCTCGCCGCCAAGGTCCGGCCCGCGCTCATCCTCAGCGATTATCCGGCGGACGACGAACTGGCCCCCATCGTCGTCGTCCCGCACACCACGGCCGTGCGCGGCAACCGCTGGGAATTTCCCGTGCGGCTCCCGTTCCTCGACGCGGGCGTCTTTCATCTTCAGCAAATCCAGCCGGTCTCCCTCGCGCGTCTCGACCGCCGGCTCGGGCTGCTTCCGCCGCCGCAGCTCGCCGAGTTGCGCCGCACCCTCGTCCGACTGCTCCGCCTCGAAGCCTGACCGATGACCGGGCGGGAAGACCACGAAGATGTCGAGGTCGAAAGTGGACACCGGCTCCAGATAAAACGTGGCCCCATTGCGCCGCCGATGGCGTGACGATGGATCAGCCGCTCGCGTTCGAGATCGTTGATGGCTTGCAGGGCGAGTTTCATTCAGGAGTGAGTGGGACTGTTGAGGCCGACACTTACCTTCCTTTCGTCGGCGGAAAGAACGCGTCTCGCACCTTCCACACCGCCTCCATGTCGAGCTTCCCGCCTTCAAAGATGATCTGTCGGCTCTTCTTGTCTTTCCGGGCCTTGAGGTAGCGCGGCACGTTCATCCAGCGGATGACCTCCGGCCCGCTCAGTCCGTCCGTCTGACGGATGACGAGATACACATCCGCCGGCTGGCTGATCCAGTATTCGAGGTGGCGGTCGTCCTTCACGTCGAAGACCTCGCTGCCGTCGCCCGTGCGCGTGCGCAGGTAGGAGTTCCCGCTCTTGAGCTGGATGTAGATGCGCTTCCCGCTGGCCTTGCCGTCGTCGTCCTTAAACTCCACTTCGCCGTCGATGCCGTGGTCGAACACCGTCACCGGGCGGAAGATTTGGTTCGCCTCGCCCGCGATGGCCATCATGTGGCCGATGAGGATTTGCTCCAGCGCCTGCGTGTCGAGTTCGCGCGTGGCAGTCTCGTCCATCGCCAGAATCTTGCGCGCGACCGGATCGCCCTTCAGCCGCTGCTCGATGAAGTCGATGAGCGGCACCTTCTCGTCGCACTCCTGGCAGGTGATGAAGTCCTTCTTCGCGGCCAACCGCTTCCGCACCGCGCCGAGGTCCGTCACCGGCTTCCCGCAGTCCGGGCAAAGATAGCGCCGATCCCGCACCACATCGCGGGCATACCGCGCGAGGTGGCGGTGGACGTCCTCGATGAAGAGAACCTTCAGCTCATCCGGCACCTCCACGTCGAAGTAGAGGCTAACCTTGTCGGCGACAGCGCGGCGCTACTCGCTCAGCGCTTCAGTGCCGTTTGGTAGGTGTGAAATCATCAGCGCTGAGGTCAATCGGCGCTGCCTTAAAACTCCCAGAGCCATCGCCTTCCATTCAAGATCACCAGGTTCGGTCAGATTTTTCCGAAGCTCCCTGACCGTGGAAAGCGCAGTCTCGACCCACTGCCTAAAGCCGTCGCGTTTCCACAATTTGACGTTGTGGAGGTGGCAGAGTGCGCCCTCCTCTGTCTTTGAAACTGGTGTAATCAAAACCTGTGTGACTGGCGTTGCAGTCGGTGGCAAAAGGTTACTTCGAATCCACTTCTCGTGAGTCGCTGCTTGGCGTGCCTTGGTGAGCGAAAGTTTTGAGGTTGTTTGCGCCCCCGCGTGATCGTCGAACACCCAAATCCCAATGTCCGCTAGACGCCACCAAGGGTCGGGACTCCCCGATCTCTCAACCTTTCCTGCCGAGAACCCCAGTAGCTCTCCGAGCATACGGTGTGCAGGTTCAAACCCTTCCTTTGTGTTGATCCCGGAGCGGATCGCTGCCTCCTTCTTGTCGTAGTCCCGGCTGTGCATGATGCCGAGCGACAGGAGACTCTTTTCGATTCCATCAAGCTGGTTCGCTTCAGGGATCGTGACAGCATTTCCTGCGGCAGCGGTGGCCGCATGGCCGATCTGGTAAAGCCAGGACACAGTCGGAACAGCGTCAGCAGCAGACCGGTAATAGGCCGCTGCTTGAACGGCCATTCCGGCAGTTCCGCGTTTCGCAAGTTGCGACGCGATGCTTCCCGCGAAGTAGTTCCAGATAGCACGACTCCCGCGGAGTGTCGGGTCGACCAATCCACCGAGAACACTTTTGCAGCAATCCAATGCCCCAACAAAGTCACCGTTCCACAACGCTTCGACAAAGCGCACTTCGTATCCCACGACAGCCGCAAGATTGTCTGACCCTGGCCACTTCGACTGGTTATTAATCTGGCAACAAGATAGCGCCTTGATGGTGGGTGTGCCAAGGTGGAGTGATGAAAGAAGATGGACGCAAGATGAGCAAGGAGCAGCAAAAGGCGGCACGGCAGCGCGCCATGAAGCTGGTGGACTCTGGCTGGGTGCAGGCGGATGTGGCCCAGGCCGTGGGCATGCATGTGCGCACCGTGCGCCAATGGGGGCAGCACCGACGTGAACACGGCATCAAATCGCTGCTGGCCGACGCGCGCGGACGCGGGGCGGGCGACGGGCGGATCCTCCAGAGGGAGCAGGAAAAGGAGATGCAAAAGCTCATCCGCGACAAGCTGCCCGACCAGCTCAAGCTGCCCTTCGCGTTGTGGACGCGCAAGGCGGTGGCGCAGCTCACCTTAGTCGCGTTACGCCCTGCGGCTGCCGGTGCGCACGATGGGCGAGTATTTGAAGCGCTGGGGTTTCACCCCGCAAAAGCCCATCAAGAAAGCCTATGAACAGCAACCCAAGGCGGTGAAGAAGTGGCTGGCGGAGACCTATCCAGGCATCGCCGCGCAGGCCAGGGTG
>JAYWEP010000256.1:0-17146 GCA_043779205.1 Chthoniobacter sp.
GACTCGCCGAGCCGCCGATCACGAGCCGGTCGAAGACCTCCCTCGAGACGATCTCGAGGCGCAGCGTGCCATCGCTGAACTGCGTGTAATTGCCGCCGATGTGCAGCGTGCCGGGCGAGTTGCCGGGGCTGACGATTCCGTGGTTGAAGGCGTTCCCTTTTACCAGGCCGCTCCCGCCGAGCAGGCCCGCGCGGTTGATGAAGGTGTTCGCGCTGGCGATTGAGCCGTTCACGATCAGGTCGCCGCCGTCGATCTGCGTGTCGCCGGTCGCCGTGTGATCGCTCGCGACCACGATCCGCCCGGTGTTGACCTTCTTAAATCCGCCCGTCCCGGAAAATATGCCGCTGATCGTCGAAGTCGCGCCCATCGAGTCCACCGTCACGCCGCCAGCGGCGAGCGTGGCATTCGTTGAAAAAGTCGTATCGGCGAGCGTCCGCAAGGTGCCGTCGTTGAAGGTGAGGGCCGCCGCATTGAGGACGAACGCCGCGCCGATTTCGAGCGCGCCGCCGCGAAGAATAGTCGCCGCCCCGCTATTGAGCCGGCCGCCTTGTTCGAGCCGCACCAGCCCGGCGCCCTTCGGACCCGCGGCGTCGCCGCCCACGAAGAGCGCGCCCGGCACGTTCCACGTCGAGCCCGCATCCTGCACCATCACGGTGCCGCTCGATCCGGGGTTGCGCCCGAGAAAGCCCGTCGCGTTCGCCACCGTGGCCCCTTTCACGATCGCCAGCTCGCCCGCGCCGAAATTGCCGATGGTCAGCGGGCTGGCCCCGGTGTCCCATTTCGAAGCCGCGCCACTCACCGTCGCGACCCCTTTGCCCCCCGCGGCATTCCCGATCGTGCCGCCCTGGCTGGAAACCACGCCGCCCGCGGTGATCGCAAGCTCGCCGTGGCCTGCTTCGCCGACGGTGAAAGTCCCGGTCGTCGTGACCGTCGAGCCTGCGCCATCGACGGCAAAGGCCGCCTGCGCCGTGCTCACATTGCCGATAATCGCTTTGCCGGCGGTGACCTTGCCGCCGTTCCGCGTCACCACGCTGCCCTCACCCTTGCTGCCGACCACGAGAAAGTCCGTCACCGCCCAGAGCGAGCCCGCGCCATCCACCGTCGCCACGCCCACTCCGGTCTCACGCGAGCCGAGCGTCGCATTGATCCCGCTCGTCACGACGCCGCCGCTCAGAATTTTCAGCGTGCCGGAGCCCGCGTCGCCGACTTGGAAATCCCCCGACGCCGCCCAAAGCGAGCCCGCGCCCGTGATGATCGCCTCGCCGATGCTGTCCATTTCATGCCCGATGACGCCAGCGGCGCTTGCGACTTTTCCCGCGTTCTCCACCTGAAGATTTCCTTTGCTGAAGTTGAAATCGGCAACCGTCAGTTGATCCGCCACCGTCAATCTCGAATTCATCCCCGTCACGGTCATGTGCCCCTCGCCGTAGGTCAGCCCGCCCATACTGAGGCTCTTGGTCACGACCTCGCCGGTGGCTTCTATATTCAGTGTCCCCTTGCCGAAGTTCCCGACGATCATCGCGTCCGTGTTCGTCCACTTCGAGCCGACTCCGGTGACCGTCGCCAGCCCCACGCCGCCCGTATCCACGCCCACGATGGCGACCAGGCTCTCAAGATCCCCATCGTTTTGCAGCCGCAAGGTGCCATTTCCGTTGTCGCCCACGTGGAGAAAGCCCACCGTCCATTTCGATGCGGTGCCGTCGATCGTCACGATCCCCTCGCCTGTGAGGTTTTTGCCCAGCGTGGCCGTGTCTGCCACCGTCGCCGTCCCGGTGTGCTGAAGCAGCATCGTCCCCTTTCCCGAATTGCCGAGCACGACGTCGCCCGTGCTCGTCCACTTCGCGGCGTCCGCCACGCTCACCGATCCCGCCGCGCCGGGATCGAACCCGACCACCGCGTCCACGTCACTCACTTCACCATTGTCTGTGATTGTGATGTCGGCGACGGCAAGCGCCGCCACGGTCAAGTTGCCGGTGTTCGTCCACTTCGAGCCTGCGCCGGTGACTACCACCGATCCGGTGCCAAAGATCGGAACCGTGGCACTGTCACCGACAATGCCGTTTTTATCCGAAACTTCGCCGCCATGGAGGATCCTCATGAAAGCGGCACCGCCATCGCCGACGAAAAGCGCATCGCTATTGGTCAGCTTCGCGGTTCCCACCGCAGTGCCGTCCACCGTCAGCATCGCGCTCTTGCCGAAGGTATTGGCGATAACGGTTTCCGTCGTATTGATTTTCCCGCCGAAGCTGAGCTCGGGATCGAGCGCCACGCCGTCCCAATAGGTTTCCGTCGTATTGATTTTCCCGCCGAAGCTGAGCTGCTACGACCTCCATTATTTCGTCGAGGCGGTTTCCGTCGTATTGATTTTCCCGCCGAAGCTGAGCTTCAACTCGCCTTGTTCCACGGTCACACGGCCCGTGATAACATTGTTCAGCCCCCGCAGGTCGAGCTGGTTGTCGCCGGTCCCCGTCTTGACCAAATTCATCCCCGTGAGCGAAGCAGGAATGATCGTCGTGTTCACGCCATTGACCTCGATCATCCCGCCGTTCGCGAGCGCGAGCGTCTGGCCCGGCAGGGCATTGAGGACATAGCCGCTCACGAGAAAGCTCATCTTGCGAACCTGCACGCCCGTATCGGTCAGCGTCACCGTCCCTGGAGTGCCGGTGAAAACGGCGTCGCTGACGGCGAGATTCGGCCAAAAGTGCGCGCCCGTGGTGCCGTCGGCGTTGTTCCAGTTCAGGGTGGCGACGGGGAGAATATCCCAATTGCCCGTGCCCCCGACCCCCGCGCCATTCTGATTGGTGTCCCAGTAGTTCTGGGCGCCCGCCGGCAGGCTGCCAGCGATGAGCGCCGCAGCGCCCAGAGCGAGCGGGAGGAGACGGGAGCCGAGGCGGCGGGTCGTGTTGAGCGTTTGGTTTTTCATGATGGGTCGGTGGTCGGGTTGAGGTTGGGAAATCTGGTGCCCGCTTTCCGTCGAAACGGACTCCCGCGCCAGGAGATGAAAATCTCCCTTCCTGAAAGAAGGCTGCACCGCCGTGGCTGCTTCGGATTCACGCGCGGCATTGCGGCGGTGCGCCCCGTCCGCGTCAAACAAAAACACTCCCCGCCTCCAGTTCCCCACCCGCCTTGCGCTCCCCGCGCAAATGCGCGAAAGCATGCGCCCGCGGATGACCCCGAAATCCGACCTGCTCGACGACATCGCCGCCTCCCCGCCCCTCGCGGAGAAGCTGGGAGCATTGCGTACCGGCGCGGCGGCGGTGGCCTTTGAGCAGGTGGTGGAAAGCGCGCGGCCCGTGCTCGCGGCGCTGCTCGCGCGGGCGGTGAAGGCGCGCGTGTGGATCGTCTGCGCGGACGTGCGGGCGCAGGAGGCGATGCACAATGAGCTGCTCCACTGGCATCCCGGCGCGCTCTTTTTTCCCGAGGCCGACCAAGCTCCGGTGGAAGGCGCGCTGCCCGATCCCGAGACGACCGCCGAGCGGCTGGCGCTGGTGCGGACGCTGGCCACTTCGCGGAAAAAGGAAATCGTCGTCCTCACGCACGGGAGTCTTGATGACGATGTCCCCTCCTCCGCTGCGCTGAAAAAGCTGGAGATCAAGCTGGCGCGCGGGGCGCGGCTGGATCGCGAGGCGCTCCTCGGCCAGCTCGCGAAGGCGGGTTACGAGCACATGCCGACGGTCGCGGCGCGCGGGCAGTACGCGGTGCGCGGCGGCATTCTCGATGTGTTTTCGTTTCACCATTCGCTGCCGGTGCGGGTGGAGCTTTTCGACGACGAGATCGAGTCGCTGCGCGAGTTCGACCTCGATACGCAGACCAGCGTGCGGCATGTCGATACGGCCAGCTTTCTCCTCGGCGACGCCACCACTGACGCACAACCCACGGCGACGACCACGCTGCGCGAACTGATCCGCGCCGATGATCTGACGATGGATGTGGGGGCGGATTTCAAGGACGCGCGAGTGCGGATTCTGGAAGGCTCGGGCCTTTCGGCGACGGACGGAAACGGAGAGGACGGAATTACGGAATTTGGCCAAATTACGGAATTAGGAGAAGGCGGTGGAACGGTTACCTCCTCTCCCCCATTTGGTAATTTAGAAAAATTCCGCCATTCCGTTTCCTCCGAATCCCCCGCCGCCGAGGACTTCACGACCGCCTTTCTCGACCACGGGCTCGGCGAGTTTGAGGCGGGCGATTTCGTGGTGGATGAGATGAAGCGCGAGCGCTTCTTCGCCCAGCTCCGCGCGTGGCGGCTCGACGGCTGGCGCGTCCATATTTTCTGCAACAACGAAGGCGAGATCGAACGCCTCCACGATCTCATCCCGCCGGTCGAAACCGACCCGCTGCGCTTCACCATCGGCCCGCTCGCGCGCGGCTTCGTTTTCCCTGCGGGAAAAATCGCCGTGCTTTCCGACGCCGAGCTTTTCGGCCGCTACCGCAACAACCGCGCGCGCCGCCTCGCGCTGCGCCGCGCGCGGGATCAGGCGCAGCGGACGCAGATCGATTTCAGCGAGCTGAACGACGACGACCTCGTGGTGCATCTCGAACACGGCATCGGCCGCTACGAGGGGATGCGGTCCATTCCTTCTTCTCCTTCTCCTTCTTCATCTTCTTCTTCCGCAGACGGGAAGGAGATGGAGATGGAGAAGAAGACTGAGGAGGTGCTCGTCATCGCCTTTGCCGACGACGCGCGGCTCTACGTGCCGCTGGAGCAGTCCTTCCTCATCTCGCGTTACGTCGGCGTGGGGAAACGCAACCCGCAGCTCTCGCAGCTCGGCGATGGCAAATGGGCGAAGGCCAAGAAGAGCGCGGAGAAAGCGGTCTTCGATTACGCATCCAAGCTCCTCGCCATGCACGCCGAGCGCGAGACCGCGCAGGGCTTCGCCTTTCCGCCGGACACGAAATGGCAGCACGAATTCGAGGCATCGTTTCTTTTCAAAGAGACCGTCGATCAGCTCACCGCCATCGCCGCGACGAAAGCGGACATGGAGAGCGAACGCCCGATGGATCGCCTCATCTGCGGCGATGTCGGCTTCGGCAAAACCGAGGTCGCCATTCGCGCCGCGTTCAAGGCGGTGACGGCTGGGAAGCAAGTGGCCATCCTGGTTCCCACGACGGTGCTCGCGCAGCAGCACTACCAGAATTTCCGCGAGCGCTTCAGCGATTACCCGATCTCCGTCGAGACGATGTCCCGCTTTCGCACTCCCGCCGAACAGCGCAAAACGCTGGAAGGTCTGCGCGACGGCTCGGTGGATGTCGTGATCGGCACGCACCGGCTGATCTCGAAGGATGTGGCTTTCAAAAACCTCGGCCTCGTCGTGATCGACGAGGAGCAGCGCTTCGGCGTGCTGCACAAGGAGCGGTTCAAGGAAATGTTTCAGCTCGTGGACATGCTCACGCTTTCCGCCACGCCCATCCCGCGCACGCTCTACCTCTCGCTCATGGGCGCGAAGGACATGAGCACCATCGAGACGCCGCCCGCGAATCGCATCCCCACCGACACGCTCATCTGCCCGTACGACGAGCGGATCATCCGCGACGCCATCAACCGCGAACTCGCGCGCCAGGGGCAGGTCTTCTTTCTCCACAACCGCGTGCAGTCGATCGAGAAAATGCGCGACCGCATCGCGCAGCTTTGCCCGAAGGCGCGGCTCCTCATCGGCCACGGGCAGATGGACGAGCACGAGCTGGAGGACGTGATGCAAACCTTCGTCATGGGCGACGCCGACGTGCTGATCTCCACCACGATCATCGAAAGCGGCCTCGATATTCCAAACGCGAACACCATCATCATCGACCGCGCCGACCGCTTCGGCCTCGCCGATCTCTACCAGCTCCGCGGCCGTGTGGGCCGCGCGCAGCACAAGGCCTACGCCTACCTCCTGCTCCCGCGCGACATGATGAGCGGCGGCGAAGCGCGCAAACGCATCAATGCCATCAAGCAGTACAGCTCGCTCGGCGCGGGTTTCAAAATCGCCATGCGCGACCTCGAAATCCGCGGCGCGGGCAACATCCTCGGCACCGCGCAGAGCGGCCACATCGTCAGCATCGGCTTCGACCTCTACTGCTCCCTGCTCCGCCAGGCCGTCTCGAAACTCAAAGGCGAAAAAGTGCGCCCGCGCCTCGAAGTCATCCTCCGCACCGATTTCGTCGTCACCCGCGAAGTCGAGTTCATCGAAGGTGCCGCGCCCTCAGTGCCCCGCAGCGCGCTGCCCTCCACGCCAGCCTCCCGCAACCGCCGCGCCTGGACCCCCCATCCCCCGCCCGCGCCCTCCCCCGCCGATCTTCCGCCTTCCGCCTTCCGCCTTCCGCCTTCCCACGCCCCCGCCTTTCTCCCCGCCGCCTACATCGCCGAATCCCAGCCCCGCATCCAAGCCTACCGCCGCCTCGCCGAAGTCACCGCGCAGGAGCAGCTCGACGCGCTGCGCAAAATCTGGCGCGACCGCTTCGGCCCGCTCCCCGAGGCCGCCGAAAACCTGCTCGCCATGACCGAGATCAAACTCACCGCCGCCGCCCGCAAGATCACCATCGTCGAGGCCCGTGAGGGCAAACTCATGCTCACCCGCGGGGGCGACTACATCCTCATCGACGGAAAATTCCCCCGCCTCACCGCCCCCGAACCCACGCCCCGGCTGCGCGAGATGCTGGCGATGCTGCGGAGTCTTTAGAGGGCGTCCCAAAAATCCCTTCCTCTTCCTCTTCCTCTTCCTCCTCGTTCGCGCTGGATAGGAGGAAGATTAAGAGGAAGAGGAAGAGGAAGAGATGCGCTTCGCGGAGCGCGGCAGCCTCCGCTTCCTGACTGTGGGAGCGGCGGGAAAATGCTGGCGCGACGCCCCCACCCGACTTAGAAAACCGACCTGACAATTTCCCTCCTATGAAAACACGTTCTTTCTTCCGATTGATGCTGGTCGTGCTCGCCCTCGCGGGCCTGTGCGCGGCGGGCTGGCTGTGGCTGCATGGCCAGCCGCGCGGCGAGACTTTGGCACAAAGCCAGCCGCCCGCGCCCGCCGAGGAGGTGGCGCCGCCGATTCTCGCAGGGCAGCCGACCATCCCGATCCCCGTGCCGGAGCCGCCGCTGCCGGAGCCGCATCCGGCGCGGGCGATTGCACCGAGGGACATCGCCGACGTGCCTTCGCGGGAGATTTTCGCGAGCGCGTGGAAGGCGGAGGCGCACGCCGGGGTGGCGGAATTCAATGCGTGGGCCGGGCGCTACGTGGCGGCGGATGCGGAGGGAAAACGCGCACTGCTCGCCGAAGGTGTGGCGCTCGCGCAGGGCCGCCGGGTGGTGCTGGCCGCGCTGATCAAAAAAGATCCGCGCGCCGCGCTCGCCGCCGCCGTGCCCCTCGCGGTGCGGGCGCAGCTCCCGCCGGAAGTCGCCGCGCTGCTCGAGGAGCGGGTGGCGGGCGTGGGCGATCTCGCCGCGCTCGGGGTGCTCGGGAAGCCGGGCGAGGCGGTCGCCGAGCCGACCTACCGCATCGCGCTGGTGAACGGCAAAGAATACCGCGCCTACGTGTACGGCCGGCGCGAGGCCCAGGCCACGAAGCCGGAAATCTCCCTCCTCGGGGTGGCTGTGGACAGTGCCTTCGCCGTCTCCGAAAGCCCGCTCCGCGTGCTCGAAGCGAACGAGACCCCGGCCGCCGGCGTGCCGATCAACGCCCTCTGCCCGATCTCCGGCCTGCAAACGCCCGTCCCCGCCGGGCCGCTGAATCCCACTGCCTCGAAGGCGACCGCCGTGGAGGTGGCCGGCAAGGTGACGGTGCTCTGCCATGTCGAGCATGTGGCGGAGTACGAGCAAAAACTCATTGCCGCCGAAAACGCCGCGGGCTCCTCTCCGGGCGCGCTGAATCCGCAGACCGTGGCGAACGCGGTCATGCCGCCGACGGCGGCGAACGGCCAGCCGGGGACCTCCGGCGTGACCGGCCGCCCGTCGCTCGCGTGGAGCACGGGGACGAAAAGGGTGCTCATCATCCGCGTCGATTTCTCGGACCTGACCGGAGCGCCGCTCAACGGGACCACCCCGGTCACGCAGGCCTCGGCGGCGAGTCTTTTCAACCAGGCCAACGGGGTCGCTCAATTCTATGCGCAGGGCTCCTACGGCGTCGCCACGCTGGCCGTCGCGACCACCGACGTGACGGCGGTCCTTCGCCTGCCAAAAACGGGGGCGGCATATGCCGCGGGCGGCCTCGATTTTCCGCTGCACATCGACGCCGAGAACGCCGCGACGGCGGCGGGCTTCGACCTCAACAACTACGACCGGATCGGCGTGGTCTTCAGCAGCCTCAGCGGATTCCCCAATTCGCAGATCAACTACGGCGGGCTGGGCGAAATCCAGGGCAAGCGTTTCTGGACCAATGGCGAGTTCGATTTCCGCGTGGTCGCGCACGAACTCGGGCACACCTTCGGGCTCCAGCACTGCAATCTCTGGCAGGTCACGGACGGCAACCCGATCTCGCCCAACGGCTCGAGCACGGAATACGGCGACCCCTTCGGCGTGATGGGCGGCGGCAACACCGACATCAAATTTCAGTTCGACCCGTGGGAGAAAAGCATCCTCCACTGGATCCCCGATGCGAGCATCCCGACGATCACCGCGGACGGCACCTACCGCCTCTACCGCTTCGACCACGCGGCCGTCACCGTCACGAACACGCTCGCGCTGAAAATCGTGCGCAACGCGCAAATGGATTACTGGATCGGCTTCCGGCAGCTCTTCCCGGCCAATGCCTCCCTTTTCAACGGAGCCTACATCCTCTGGGGCTACAACAACGTGACCCAGGGCAACCTGCTCGACATGACCACGCCGGGCAGCAACGCGCAGGATGCCGCGCTCGGCATCGGCAAGACCTTTCACGACACCGTCGCCGGCATCACCATCAAGCCGCTCGCCAAAGGCGGCGTGACGCCCAACGAATACCTCGACTGCCAAATCCAATTCGATCCGTTCATCGAGTGGCTGCCGCCGGTCGTCAGCGTGGAAAAAACCTCCGTTTCCGTGACGCTGACCGCCAAGCTCAACCGCACGGCGACCAGCCCCGGCCCCATCAGCGTGAACTACGCGACCGCCGACGGCACGGCCACCGCGCCCGCCAATTACGCGACGCAAAACGGCGTCCTCACCTGGCTCGCCGGCGACAATGCGCCAAAAACCGTGACCATCCCCATCGTCCCGAATGTCCCTTTCTTCGGGTTGAAAACCTTCACCACCACGCTCAGCAACCCCTCACCCGGAGTGGTGCTCTACGTGCCGACCTGCACGGTGAACATCGGCTCCGCTGGCACCCTGGACACCTCGTTCGCTTCGGATTTCGTGGACAATGCGGTCTATCAGACCGTCCTCCAGCCCGATGGAAAACTGCTCATCGGCGGACCCTTCAGCGTGCCCAACAAGGGTTTCGCGCGCCTCAATCCGAACGGCACCGTGGACACCGCCTTCGGCATCGGCGGCGGCGTGGATACGCTGCCCGTCTTTGCCCTCGCCCTGCAGCCGGATGGAAAAATCGTCATCGGCGGCGACTTCACCCAGGTGGGTGGGACGAGTCGCAAGCGCGTCGCGCGGCTCAACGCGGACGGGACGCTCGACGCGACCTTTGCCGTGGGCCTCGGCGCGGAGACGGCGGGCACCAACGGCGCCGCGGTGCGGGCCATCGTGGTGCAGCCGGATGGCCGGATCGTCATCGGCGGGAGCTTCACGAAGTTTGCGGGCGCGGCCCGCGAATATCTCGCGCGGCTGAACCCGGACGGCTCGCTCGACACGACGTTTGTCGGGCCGGATTTCTCCCAGGCCTACAATTGGAAAGTCTCCGCGCTCGCCCTCCAGCCGGACAATAAAATCATCGTCTGCGGGCGCTTCTATTTCGGCAGCGAACAACTCACGCAAAAATCCGGCATCATCCGCGTGCTGACCAATGGCAGTCTCGACGGCTCCTTCGTCACCGACCGCGGGGCCAGCGCCTTCGGCAACCCCGGCTGGATCCAGGAGGTCCGCACCGTCGCCCTGCAGCGCAACGGCCAGATGGTCATCGGCGGTGACTTCAACGGCTTTGGCGGCACCACCCTGCTGGTCAACATCAAACGGAATCGTCTCGCGCGCCTGAATGCCAACGGCTCGCTCGACAGCTTCGATCCGAATGTCGATTCCACCGCCGCCTATCCGACGCCCGCCTCGTCCGTCGGCGCGACCTTTATCCAGGCGGACGGAAACATTCTCGTGGGCGGCAAATTCGCGAAGATCGGCGGCACCGCGATGAATTCCCTGGCCCGCCTCGGCGGCGGCGGCGGGCTCGACACCACGTTCAATGTCGGCACGGGATCGACCGGCGAGGTCTATGACCTCACGATGCAGTCCGACGGCCGGGCGATCCTCGGAGCAGGCTTCGGCATCATCCAGGGCACGCCCGACCTCACCGTGGCGCGGATTTTCACCAGCCCGCCCGCGCTGCCCGGCCGCGTCCAGCTCAGTGCCGCCACGGCCGCGGGCGCGGAAGGCGCCTCGCTCACCCTCACCGCCACGCGCACCGGCGGCAGCTACGGCGCGCTCACGATGAATTTCGCCACGCAGGCCGGCACCGCCACGGCCACCCGCTACACGCCGGTGACCGGCACGCTCTCGTGGGCCGATGGCGATGCGGCCAGCAAGACCATCACCGTGCCCCTGCTCAATGACGCCATCGTCCAGCCCAACCAGACCTTCGCGCTCAACCTCGGCATCCCCATCGGCGGGCTGTCCAACAGCGCGCCCTGGCAGACGACGGTGACAGTCACGAGCGCCGCACCGATCGATCTCTGGAGCCTGAACCAGTTCACCCCCGACGAATTGCTCGACCCGAGCATCAGCGGCGACAATGCCGACATCAACCACAATGGCATCTCGATCCTGCTTGATTACGCCTTCGGCTTGGATCCGAAAGTGGCCAACATGAGCGGCCTCCCGACCACGGCGATTCAAACCATCGACGGCCTGCAATACCTCACGCTGACCTTCCGCCGCTCGCCCGCGGCCACCGACCTCATCTACAGCCCGCAATCCGGCGACACCATCAACGTCTGGAACGGCACGCCGGTGCAGGTCGGCACGGCCATCCCCAACGCGGACGGCACGGAAACCGTGACCTTCCGCGACAGCGTGCCGATCACCGGCGCGACCCCGCAGCGCTTCATCCGCCTGCAGGTCACGCGCACGCCTTAGGCGGCGGGCGGACCGGCGGGAATCGGCCCCGCATTTCTCCGCGCCGTGTATGTCACGCACGGCGCATTTTGCCCGTAGCCAAGGGCGGCGAAATCTGCTTTCGTCTCCGCCCTTCCAAAAAATGACCGCCGACCAGATCGCCCAAGCCAACGCCGAACTCCGCGACCAATCGCCGCTGGAGATCGTGCGCTGGGCCGTCGCGCAGGCCGGCGGACGCGCCATCGTTTCGACGAATTTCCGCCCGTATGAGGCGGTCGTTTTGCACCTCGCCACGCAGGTGCAGCCGGACATCCCGGTGCTGTGGGTCGATCACGGCTACAACAAGCTGGCGACCTACCGGCACGCGGAGGAGGTGAAAGCCCTGCTCAAGCTGAACATCAAAGCCTACGTCCCGCGCATGACCGCGGCGCACTACGACGCGATCCACGGCGGCGCACCCGAGCCGACGCCGGAGAATGAGGAACGCATCAAGGCGTTCAGCACGGTGATGAAGCTGGAGCCTTTCCAGCGCGGGATGCGCGAACTGGCACCGACCATTTGGATCACCGGCCTGCGCGAGGTGCAGAATCCAAACCGCGCCGGACTCGACATCGTGAGCGCGGATGGAAATTTCGGCTCGCTGAAAATCAGCCCCGTCTTCCGCTGGACCGACCGCGACATGAACGCGTACTGCGAGGAGCACGCGCTGCCGAACGAGTGGGATTATTTCGACCCCGCCAAGGCCGACGAAAAGCGCGAGTGCGGCCTGCACGCGGCGTGGGGCGGGGCGGCGGTGAAAGCGTGACGAATTTCTCCCAAAGTGAACGCTGACTTAACCGCAGAGGCGCAGAGGTTTTTGAGGGCACCGCAGAGGGTGGCCAAAAACCCGTTCCTCTGCGTTCCTCTCAAAAACCTCTGCGCCTCTGCGGTAAGAAAGAACAGCCGCCGCTGAAACCGCCATGACCAGCTATCAGCTCGACCATCTCGATTATCTCGAAACCGAAGCCATCCATGTGATGCGCGAGGTCGCCGCCGAGTTTGAGCGGCCCGCGCTGCTTTTCTCGGGCGGAAAAGATTCCATCTGCCTGCTGCGGCTCGCGGAGAAAGCGTTCCGCCCATCGGACATCCCGATGCCCTTTCTCAACGTCGATACCGGCCACCATTTTCCCGAGCTGAACGTCTTCCGCGACAAGCGCGCCGCGCAGCTCGGCGGGAAGCTCATCATCCGCAAAGTCGAGGACGCCATCGCCGCCGGCATCGCCCATCCGTCGCCCGGCGAGATCAGCCGCAACCGCCTGCAAATCCCCACGCTCCTTGCCGCGCTGGAGGAGTTCCGCTTCGACTGCGCCATCGGCGGCGCGCGGCGCGACGAGGAAAAGGCGCGGGCCAAGGAACGCTTCTTCAGCTTCCGCGACGCCTTCGGCCAATGGGACCCGAAAAACCAGCGCCCCGAAATCTGGAACCTCTACAACGCCCGCGTGAACCCCGGCGAAAACATGCGCGTCTTCCCGCTCTCGAATTGGACCGAGATGGACGTGTGGGAATACATCAAGCGCGAGCAGCTCGAAGTGCCCACGATCTACTTTTCCCACCAGCGCCAGGCCGTGCGCCGCGGCGGGCAATGGCTCCCGGTCAGCGACATCATGCCGCCGAAGGACAAGGAAGAGGTGCGCGAGCTGACCGTCCGCGTCCGCACCATCGGCGACATCATCAGCACCGGCCTCGTGGAAAGCCCCGCCAACACCGTCGATGACATCATCGCCGAAATCGCCGCCGCCCGCGTCACCGAGCGCGGCTCGCGCGCCGACGACAAAGCGAGCGAGGCCGCGATGGAAGACCGGAAAAAACAGGGTTACTTTTAGCCGTCGCGCGTGCTTTGCTTGAAAGCACAAGACCTTACTCCGATGAACAAGACCCTCACCATTTCACTCACACCACAACTTGCCGAATGGCTTGCCCAAACGGCGGAAAAGACGGCTCGGACGGAAGAAAAGGTGGCGCAACAGCAGTTAGAAGAAGCACGGATCGCGATGAAGATGCGCCCGTGGCTGGCCTACGCCGGATGCGTCGAAGGCCCCGAGGATCTGTCTATGCGAGAAGGCTTCGGACCCCGATGAGGGGGATTGCCGACACCGGTTTCATTGTTGCTTACGCCAACCGTCGAGACCAGCACCACGACTGGGCGATGGAAATCGAGGCTGATGTCAGTGAGCCGCTTCTGACCTGCGAGTCCGTGGTCGCGGAGGCCGCGCACTTGCTCGCGAACTTGCCAGACGTTTTGCGACTTCTCTCCACCGGGTTTCTGAAACTGGATTTCGACCTCAATGCGAATCTTGATGCCATTCACGGATTGGCTTACCGCTTTGCGGATCAACAGCCCGATCTTGCCGACCTCTGCATCGTCCGCATGAGCGAACTCTTCCCGCACCATCGCGTCGTCACCACCGACCGCCGGGATTTCACCGTCTATCGCCGCAACCAGCGCGAACCCATCCCGCTCATTCTCCCGCCGGAATAACCATCCGCCTCATGTCCCAGTTTTCCCATCCCGTCGAACTCCTCCGCTTCAACACCTGCGGCTCCGTCGATGACGGCAAATCCACGCTCATTGGTCGTCTGCTCTACGACACGAAATCGCTGATGGAAGATCAGATCGAGGCGCTCGAACGCTCCGCCGACATCACCGGCGGCGGGCAGATCAATCTCGCCAATCTCACCGACGGCCTGCGCGCCGAGCGCGAGCAAGGGATCACCATCGACGTGGCCTACCGCTACTTCGCCACGCCGCGGCGCAAGTTCATCGTCGCCGACACGCCGGGCCACATTCAGTACACGCGCAACATGGTCACCGGCGCGAGCACGGCCAACCTCTCGGTCATCCTCGTCGATGCGCGCAATGGCGTCATCGAGCAGACGCGGCGGCACACCTGCATCGCGGCGCTCCTCGGCATCCCGCACCTCGTCGTCGCGGTGAACAAGATGGATCTCGTGGACTGGAGCGAGGAGCGCTTTCTCGAAATCCGCGACGCCATCGAAGGCTTCCTGCCGAAGCTCGACGTGGCGAAGGACGTGAAGTTCATCCCCATCAGCGCGCTCACCGGCGAGAACGTCGTCACGTCGTCGGACAAGACGCCGTGGTATCACGGCCCCGATTTACTCAGCCATCTCGAGACCGTCCACATCGCCAGCGACTGGAATCTCACCGCCTTCCGCATGCCCGTGCAGTGGGTCAACCGCCCGAACAATCCCACCGATCATTCGCTCCACGATTTCCGCGGCCTCAGCGGACAAATCGCCGGCGGCATCATCAAGCAGGGCGAGAAAGTCATGATCCTCCCGAGCGGGTTGAAAAGCACCGTCAAGAGCATCTGGACGCACGATGGCGAACTCGCCGAAGCCTTTGCCCCGCAGTCCGTCACCCTCTGCCTCGAAGACAATGTCGATGTCAGCCGTGGCGACATGATTATCGGCCTCGAAAATCTCCCCGGCATGGGCACCGAGCTGCGCGCCCGCGTCTGCTGGATGCACCCGCGCCCGCTCCAGCGCGGCAACAAATACTTCCTCAAGCACACCTCGCAGACCGTGCAGGCCATGGTCGCGAGCATCGAGAGCCGCATCGACATCCGCACCTTCGAGCACGAGCCCGCGCCCGCGCAGCTCGCGATGAATGGCATCGGCGAAATCCGCCTGCGCACCGCCAAGCCGCTCGTCTTCGACGGCTACGGTTTCAACCGGCTCACCGGTTCCTTCATCCTCATCGAGCAAGGCACCAACCACACCGTCGCCGCCGGCATGCTTTTCCCGCCCACCGAACCGGTGAAGCCGGAATACAACGACTTCGCGATCTGAGCGGCGAGAGAGCGCAACTGTAGGGGAAGCTGACAGCTTCCCCTACAGTTGCGCTCTCGCTTTCCCCAGGATCCGCGCTACAACCACATCCTCATAGCCATGAAAAACGTCACCCCTCCGCAGTTCAACGTGCCGCCCCATCTCGGCCGATTCTCCGGCCTCGCCATCCTCGCCCTGCTCGTCCTGTGGTTCGCGCTCTCCAGCTTCACCAGCGTGCCCACGGATTCCGCCGGCGTCCTCACGCGCTTCGGGCGTTTCGTCGAGGTCGTGAAACCCGGCCTGCGTTTCAAACTCCCGCTCGGCATCGACGTCATCGCCGTGGTGCCTGTGGAGCGCCGGCTCACGCTCGACTTCGGCTTCAGCACGCCCAGCGCGACGAACCTGAACCAGCGTCCCGACGACCCGGAGGCCGAGCGCAACATCGTCACCGGTGACCTGAACATGGCGCTCATCGAGTGGATCGTGCAGTACCGGATCGAGGATCCGAAACAGTTCAAATTTCACGTCATCGAGCCCGAGGGCACGCTGCGCGATGCGGGCGAGGCGGTCATGCGCGAAGTCGTCGGCGACCGCACCATCGACGAGGTGCTGACTATCGGCCGGCAGGAGATTGAAACCGAAACGCTCAGCCGCCTGCAAACGCTGGTCAAACGCTACGGGCTCGGGCTCACCGTCATGCAGGTGCAGCTCCAGAATGTGCATCCGCCCAAGGCCGTGCAGGCTTCCTTCAGCGAGGTCAACCAGGCGCAGCAGGAAAAGCAGCAGGCCATCAACCTCGCCAACGGCGAATACAACAAGGTCATTCCCCGCGCCAAGGGCGAGGCGCTGCGCAAAGTCAGCGCCGCCGATGGCTACGCGTCGAAACGCGTGAACGAGGCGAAGGGGGACGCCGGCCGCTTTAATGCGACGCTCACCGAATACGTGAAATCCCCCGAGGTCACCCGCCAGCGCCTGTACCTCGAGACGATGCAGGAAGTGCTCCCGCAGCTTTCCCGCAAGATCATCCTCGACGAAAAAGCCGGGCAGATTTTCCCGCTCCTCCAGCTCGACCAGAAAACGAAATGAACCGCTCCCTTTTTCTCCCGCTCCTCATCGTCCTCACGCTGCTGCTTTTCAGCTCGACCTACACCGTTCTCGAAACCCAGCAGGTCATCGTCACGCAGTTTGGCCGGCAGGTCGGCGCACCCGTGACCACCGCCGGTCTGCATTGGAAAACGCCCTTCATCCAGACCGTCAATCGCATCGAGAAACGCATCCTCGAATGGGACGGGCCCTCCGCCGACATGCCCACCGAGGACAAGCTCTACATCGACGTGGATACTTTCGCCCGCTGGCGGATCATCGACGCGCAGCAATACTTCATCCGCCTCCGCGACGAGCGCACCGCGCAGTCCCGCATCACCAACATTCTCGGCAGCGAGACGCGCAACTCCGTCGCCCGGCATCAGCTCGTGGAAATCATCCGCACCCAGCGCGACCGCAAGCCCGTCGTCGATGCGAGCCTCGAAGCGGGCGTGAGCAACGTGCTGCCGGACATCCGTTTTGGCCGCGCCGTGCTGGAGGCGGAGATTCTCGCCGCCGCCAAACCCACGCTCGCGGAGGACGGCATCGAGCTGCTCGATGTGCGTTTCAAGCGCATCAACTACAACCCCGGCGTCGCCGCGAAAATCTATTCGCGCATGGTCAGCGAACGGCAGCAGATCGCCGCGCGCTTCCGCTCCGAGGGCGAAGGCGAGGCCGCCGAAATCCTCGGCAAACGCGAGCGCGACATGGCGCAGATCGAATCCGAGGCCTACCGCAAAGTGCAGGAAATCCAAGGCAAGGCCGACGCCGAAGCCACCGGCATCTACGCCGCCGCCTACGGCCAGACCCCCGAGGCCCGCGAGTTCTACACCTTCAACCGCACGCTCGAAACCTACCGCACCGTCTTCGAGCGCGACACCACCCTCGTCCTCACCACCGACAGCACGCTCCTCCGCCTTTTCAAATACGGCCCCGTTGCGCCCGCCGCGAAATAGCGCGGCGCAAGCCGGGTAGGGACGGCACTCCGTGCCGTCCGCCGGGCGAGCGTCAGCGAGGCGGCGGGCGCTACAGTTGCCGCGCACTCGTGCGCGACTGTAGGGGAAGCTGACAGCTTCC
>JAYWEP010000257.1:0-7067 GCA_043779205.1 Chthoniobacter sp.
CTCATCGCGTTTCTTTTTCTGCCAAACAAACAGCGCGTGATCATGATGCTGCCCGGCTTCATCTTCGCCGTCGCTTTCGCAAAATTCTGGCGCGACAAACGCGCCCGGCTCCGGCGCGAGCATGACGAGCGCACCAGCCTCGAACGCATGAAGCGCGTGAACTGACCCGCACCGGAATAAAGCGCCCCGCCGCACGTCCCGACTTGGCCAACGCCCACCGAGCCCCTACTTTCACCGACCATGCCCGCTCTCCCACGACCCCTTTCGCTCCTCGCCAGCCTCGCCCTCGCCTTCGCGAGCTGCCACGCGGGCGATGCGCCGAAAGTCACCGAAAAACCCGCCGACCTGAGCAAAATGAACAAAGAGGAACTCCGCAAAAAACTGACGCCCGAGCAATACAACGTGGCCTGCGAAAACGGCACCGAGCCGGCTTTCAAAAACGCCTACTGGAACAACCACGAGGCCGGCATCTACGTCGATGTCATCAGCGGCGAACCACTCTTCGCGTCCATCCATAAGTTCGACTCCGGCACCGGCTGGCCGAGCTTCTGGCAGCCGCTGAAAAAGGAGGCGCTGCGCGACAAGAGCGACACCACCCACGGCATGGTCCGCGACGAAGTGCGCTCCACGAAAAGCGACGCCCACCTCGGCCACGTCTTCGACGACGGCCCAAAGCCGACCGGCCTGCGCTATTGCATCAACTCCGCGGCGCTCCGTTTCGTGCCCGTGGCGAAGCTCAAGGAATTTGGCTACGGGGAGTTTCTCCCGCTGTTTGAAAAAGCCGCGCCCGCGAAGTAGCGCGGGCGCGTGACGGCTGCAGGGGAAGCTGTCAGCTTTCCCCTCCAGCCGTCCGCGCGATCCTCCGGGAGGGCGGCACGCCGTTTGCACATCAGCGGGCTGTGTGCATCTTCTCCACCATGAAGCTCCGGCATTGGCTGCGGTCATTCTGCTTCTGCACACTCCTCACGCGCGCGGTGGCGGCGGAGTGGGACATGCATCGTTTTGAAGGGCGCGACTACGTCACTCTCGAAAACCTCGCCGCCTTTTACGCGTTCCCGAAACCAGCGCCCCTCAGCCCACCCACGCCCGCCGCAGTCGCGGCCATCGTCGCCGGCGCGGCGAGCGCGAGCGAGTTTGGCATCACCGCCGCCGCCACCCTCGCCGCGGCATCCCGCACGATCGTCCTCGATTCCGGCGCGATGCACCTCGAAGTCACGCCCGGCCTCAGCGAAATGAACATCAACGGCGTCAAGCAATGGCTCGCCTTCCCCGTCCGCCTCGAGGCTGGCCGCGCGCTCGTCTCGCGGCTCGACCTCAGCAAGATCATCGAGCCGCGCCTGCGCCCGGAGCTGATCGAAGGTCTCCAGCCGGTCACGACCGTGGTCCTCGATCCCGGCCACGGCGGGCACGACCGCGGGGCGATTTCGCGCTTCGGTTTTGAAAAAGACTTCGCCCTCGATGTCGCCCTGCGCGCCCGCCCGCTGCTCGAAAAGGCCGGCTACAAAGTCGTGATGACCCGCGCCACCGACATCTTCATCCCGCTCGAAGAGCGCCCGGCCATCGCCAACCGCATCCCGAATTCCATCTTCGTCAGCATCCATTTCAACGCCTCCAGCAGCAACGCCGACGCCCGCGGCTTCGAGATTTTCTCCATCGCCCCGCGCGGCATGCCCGCGACCAACGACTCCATGCCCAGCGAGCGCGACCTCCGCGCCGAGCCTGGCAACGCCGTGGAACTCCCCAGCGGCGCGCTCGCCGGCAGCGTCTTTCACGCGCTCCTCGGCCAGGTGCCGATGGTCGATCGCGGCCTGAAACACGCGCGCTTCGCCGTCCTGCGGCTGTGCGAACGCCCGGCGGTGCTCGTGGAATGCGGCTTCGTCAGCAACCCCGCCGAAAGCTCGCTCATCAGCTCCGGCGCGTGGCGCGCGCGCATCGCCGAGGCCGTGACCGATGGCGTGGAAAACTACCGCGCCCTCGCCGAGACCCGGCAGCGCCCGAAGACCCTCGCCGACTACCGCCGCGCCGCCGCCGGCCACCTCCAGCTTCGCGACACCGCCACGCCCTGACCTTTCGCGCGGTGCGCGGAAATCCTGCTCGTCTCTCCCCGTCCCTCTGCTCTATTGGCGCGCTCATGCCGAAAATATCCCGTCTCCCGCTTTCCCTGCTCTGCCTCGCGCTCCTCACCGCCGGGGCCTCGGCCGACATCATCACGCTCAAAACCGGCGAACGCATCGAAGCCGTGATCGCCAGCGAAACCGCCACCGAGATGACCCTCGAACTGCAAATCTCCGCCGGGATCAAAGACGAGCGCGTGGTGAAAAAAGCCGATGTCGTGAAGATCGACCGCGTGGCCCCGGACGAGGCCGCCTATCGCGCCATCATGAATCTGCAGCCCGGCAAAAACTCGCTCGTTCCCGCCCAATACGACGGCATCCTCGCCGCGCTCCAGGACTTTGCCGCCAAGTACCCCGAGAGCACCCACCTCGCCGACGTCAAGCAGGCGGCGACCGCATTTCAGGCCGACAAAAAGCGCGTGGACGCGGGCGAGGTCAAACTCGACGGCACCTGGCTGGGCAAAGCCGAGGCGCAGCGGCAGCGCGTGCAAATCGGCGGCCTGCAACTTTTCAACGCGATGAAAAATGCCAACGCCGCAGGGGACGCCATCGGCGCGCTCAACGCCTTCGCCACCCTCGAAAAAAACTTCGGCGGAGCCAGGGTTCTGCCGGAGGCCATCGAACTCGCGCGGCAAATCCTGCCCGCCCTCAAGCCGGCCACCGAACGCGCCATCGAGAACCAGAAAATCAACGAGACCGAGCGCCTGCTGGGTGTAAAAAATGCGGGGGTAAGCGCCGAAGTTGGCACCGGAGACCGAGGCAAACCCCTCACCGCCGCCCAGCTCGATCAAGCCAAGGTCAACGCCGCGTTGGCGAAGGCAAAACAGGACGAACTCCTCGCCGCCAACCAGCGCGAGCAGGCCAGGGCCGACGCCGCCCTGGCCGCCGCGACCGCCGCGGGCCAGTGGCCGCCCTTCGCCGTGAGCAGCGAAAAATGCCTCAGGGCCATCCTCGCGAAAATCCCGGTGGAAGCGGCGCGACTGGAAAAAATCCAGGTCGCCCCGATGCGCGAATCCATCAAGCTGGCCGAAAAAGCGCAGACCGAATTCACCGGCAAGGATCTCGCGGCGGCCGCGGAAACGCTCAAGGACGTGGCCAAACTCTGGCCCGCCAATGAACTCGGCACCCGGCTGACCGCGCAAATCACCGCCGCCAAAAATCCGCCGAAGCCCGACCCCGCAGCCACGCCCGCACCGACGGTGCCCGGCACCGGCACCGCCAAAAGCGGGGCGGCCACACCCGCCGTGAAAACGCCCGGTGCGACACCCGCCGCGGGCAAGTCCGCAACCGCCGCCGCGGCGAAACCGGCACCACCCGTGCCCGCGTCCGGCACGGAAACCTCCGAGCCCGCGACGACCGAGCCCGCGGAGCCACCCAAGCCCTTTTTCATGACCGTTCCCGGAGCCGTCTGCATCGTCGTCGGGCTCGCCGTCCTCCTCGCGGGCGCGAATATTTTCAGCAAAGTGCGGCAGCGCCGCAGCGACCCGGAGGAACAATGAGCCGCCAGGCAAAAATCGACCGCCGCACCAGCGAGACCAAGGTCGCCCTCGAACTCCTCATCGACGGGCGCGGCGCGAGCACCATCGCGACGAAGATTCCGTTCTTCGACCACATGCTCACGCTCTTCGCCCGCCACAGCCTCTGCGACCTCACGGTCAAAGCGGACGGCGACATTGAGGTCGATCTGCACCACACCGTCGAGGACACCGGCATCGCGCTCGGCCAGGCTTTCACCAAGGCGCTCGGCGACAAGCGCGGCATTCGCCGCTACGGCCACGCCTATCTCCCGATGGACGAAACGCTCGCCCGCGTCGTCGTCGATTTCAGCGGACGCCCCTTCCTCGAATACCGCGCGCCCGCCGGCGTCGCGACCATCGGCAGCGCGTTCTCCTTCACGCTCATCGAGGAATTCCTGCGCGCTTTTTCCGTCCACGCCGGGATCAATCTCCACGTCGAAATCCTCTACGGCCGCGACGCCCACCACATGGCCGAGGCCGTCTTCAAAGGACTCGCCAAAGCCGTCGATGCCGCCTGCCAGCTTGATCCGCGGGTGGAAGGCGTGCCGAGCACCAAAGGCCAATTATGATTTAGGATTTAGCATTTAGGATTTGTTGCCGCACACGGCCGGCTTCCCAAAATGCTAAATGCTAAATCCTAAATGCTAAATCCATGCTCGCCCTCATCGACTACGGCAGCGGCAATATCCGCAGCGTCACCAATGCGCTGACGCGTGAAGGTGCGGACGTGGAACTCGTCAGCGATCCCGCGCGGCTCGCGGAGGCGGAGGGTCTCGTGCTGCCGGGCGTCGGCGCGTTTGGCGATTGCGTGCGCGGCTTGCAGACACGCGGGCTGTGGGAGCCGCTCGCCGCGTGGCTCGCCGCGGACAGGCCCTTTCTCGGCATCTGCGTCGGCTACCAGATGCTCTTCGACGAGAGCGAGGAATCGCCCGGCGTGCGCGGCTTCGGCTTCTTTGCGGGAAAGGTGAAACGCTTCACCACACCCGGCCTCAAAGTGCCGCAGATCGGCTGGAACCAGCTCGACCTCGCCGACCGCGCCGACCCGCTCTGGCGCGGTCTGCCCGCGCAGCCGCACGTCTATTTCGTCCACTCGTTTTTCCCCGCGCCCGCCGAGGCCGCGGTCATCACCTCGCGCTCGACCTACGGCGAAACCTTCGCCGCCAGCGCCGCGCGCGGTCGCGCCTCGGGCGTGCAGTTTCACCCGGAGAAAAGCCAGGCCGTCGGCCTCGCCATCCTGCGCAATTTCATCGCCTCCGTCCCGGCGCGGGCGGTGGTGGGATAGCGAGAGTAAGGCGTTACCACCGCCACATATTATGAAGCACACAATCCTAGTCTTCCTATTTTCCGCATTGGCCTGCTTGGCCGGCGATCCTGAACAGGCAAAGCCAAATGAACTGCGCGACCTAATACGCGGGCTTCCAAACAGGGATCGAGTCACAGCAGACGTGGCCATTTTCAAAAACAGTACTTCCGGTAGCGCCCAGCAGCTTGATGCCGTCGAAAGACTTAAGAAAGCCAAAGAAGGATTCGACCGACTCAAAACATTTCTTCGACCGGGAACGTCATCCTCCACGCTTCCAGGGATTTTTACTTTGGCACCTCACCATCGCAATGACGACGGTACTGTTTCGATGGTTTTAGGCATCCCGCCGGGCTGGAACTGGAGGCACGGGCAAGGCGAGAATAAGAATGAATACGATATAATCTTCGATTCTCATGGCGTCGTTATTGAGTTGCGACCTGTTGTCTATAAGCACTGACCCGACTATGAATCTCGCGAAAGCCGTTCGTGGCCCGGAGGGCCAGCGGAAATTAGCCGGTGGTGTCAACCACCGGATAGATTCCGCCGGGATTCCGCCCCGGATGGGGCGGTGGAAAGGTCGCGATTTCCAGTGCCCCGCCGGGGCACGCCCGTCTTCTATGTCAGTTCCGGTGGTTAACACCACCGGCTAATTTCCATTCACCCTCCGGGTGACAAGAACACCGCATCTACTTTCGCGAGACTCAATAATCATGTTCAGCGAATCGCCACGTCCCCGCCTCTCATGCGTCCTCCCATTTTCCTAACAACCATCGCCGCGCTCGCGCTCGCCCTTTTCCCCACCCGCGCGGAAGAACCCGCGCCGCCCGCGGCCGATTCCGTGGTCGTGGATGCGCCGACGGAGGCCGTGCTGAACGGCGCGCTGCGCTACCTCGCGGAGCAGTCACGGATGCACAAGGATCCAGCCCTGAAAGGGCACGACAACGTGTGCCGCCCTTTCAGGGCTGGTTCGTCTTTCTCCGGGGTTCCCAGGGCGTTGCCTTGGGCTGGCTTGTTTTCGCACCTTTGGTGCTCCCTCCCGCCGAGCGCGCAAAGTGCATGACGGGCTCCAGATCCTCAGTGCGTTTTGGCAAAACGCGCGAACCCGCGGCTCAGCCGCCGCCGCTCGCGGAAGCCGACGAGGCCGAGCAAACCGAGCGCGCCGAGCAGGGTCGTTGGCTCGGGGATCGGGACGATCTCGAACTGTCCGCCGCCAAGATTGATCTCTGCCGCTGCCGCATACCCGGTGAAACTGATCTGCCCAAGGTAGCCCGCCATGTCCTGGCTGAAGATCAACCGATCGGTGCCCCCGCCGGTCAAGCTTCCGCTCCAGTTAATGATCGCGAGCGTCTGGCCGCTGGCGAAGGTCGTTCCGGCGACGCCGAAATTCAGCACGCTCACGCCGCTGCCGAAGTCAATGGTCGAGGAGGCGCTCAGGGTGAGAGCGCCGACCGTCTCGCTGAGCCCGCCGGTTTTGAAGATGCCGCCGCCGAGGGCGATGCCGGTCGCGTTGTTGATCCGATCACCGGAACCGGCGAGAAGGAGCGTGCCGGTGTTGTTGACCGTGATGGACGCCGTGCCGCCGAGCGCACCGGCCCCGCCCGCGGTGAGCGTGCCGCCGGTGATGCTGGTCGCGCCGGTGAAAGTGTTCGCGCCGGTGAGCAGGAGCGTGCCCGTGCCGGTTTTGTTGAGCGCGCCGATGCTCGCGCCATTTTGCATCGAACCGGCAAACGTGCCGGAACCGACGCTGAGGGTCGTGCCATTGAGCGTGACCACGCCGGTCGCCGCGCCGCTGAGCGAGGCGAGCGTGCGGGTCGCGCTGTTGAAATCCACCGCGCCATTCGCGACGAGCGCGGCGGTCGAAGGGAGCGCGCCGCCGCTGGCGACGGACAATGCGGCGTTTGCCGCGACGCTGATGCTGGTGCTCGCGATGGAGCCGGTGGCGCCGATGATGAGCGTGCCTGCGTTCACGGTCGTCGCCCCGGTGTAGCTGTTGAGGGCCGACAGCGTGAGGCTGCCGATGCCTGCCTTGAACAGCGCGCGTGCGCCGCCGCTCTCGGAGATGATGCCGGAAATAACGAGCGTGTCCGCGCTGACACCGACGGTCGTGTCCGCCGCGAGCGTCACCGCACCGGT
>JAYWEP010000258.1:0-15956 GCA_043779205.1 Chthoniobacter sp.
TTCCGCAGCAGCCGCTCTTTCACGTCCGCCCACTCGCGGAACTCAGCCTCGCCTTTCGCCACCCGCCCGGCCCGCGCCGCGAGCACCTCGCCATGCCAGGCGGGCGAAGGCACGCCTTCGGGCGAATGACAGAGATCATCCCAAAGCTCCTCCATCACGCGGAGCTTGGCGGGACGGCTCATCTCGCTCAGGGGCAAAGTCGTCGCGGTGCTCATGGGCCGAAGCTACCGGGCCAGCCCCTGCTTCGCAAGGCTGCTTACCGATCTTTCTAAGCCCTCGTTCCCAAGCTGAGGACTCGGCCACGCCGTATTTGCGCGGGGAAGCTGAGCTTCGTGGTGATGGGCGGGACTGCCTGGAGCCAGTGCGGCAGCGCGTGAACCCGACCACCCCACCCCGCGCCCTGGAGCCGGGCGCAGCGCGACGGCCCCTCTCGCTTTTCTTCAAAGCAAAGGGGCAAATTGCCTCATGCCAGTGCGTCACCAAGACTCGCCCGTTGCACCTGCCGCCGCTTCTCGCCCACGGACACCGGCCACCACTTGTCCCATGCGCCGCCGCCTCGGTCCTCAACTTGGTGACGAGGAAATTCCCTTCCGCCTCCGGTGTTCCCCGCGGTCGATGACTGCGAACCTGTAGCGGCGAGGGTGCGATCCGGAAATTATCTTTGGCAATCGCTCTAACGGCCAGTCGCGAGTTTCTGACGAATCGCGGCCTCCCATCGCGGCCAGTCGCTGCCGTGGTCGGCGCTGAGGAGGAGGCGGAGGTCGTCGAGCGCCGAGGGGGCGAAAGGGTGGTCCGGGTTTTTGGCGATGGTGAGTAACGCGGGGAGGGTGATGGCATCGGGACGTTCGAGCAAGTCGGCGAAGAGCACGCTGAGGACTTGTCCGTGGGTTTCGGGATTGGTGACGACAGGCAGGGCGGTGGCCGGGTAGTCCGCATCGGGGAGCTTTTCCACGGCCTGCTCGGCGGCGGTGGCGAGAGCGCTTTCGGGCAAGGAAGGGAGCAGCGCGAAGATGGCGCGGGCTTTTTCCGTCGGCTTGAGGCGGGATAGCTTCTCCGTGAGTTGCAGCTCCCAGGTGGGAGGTGCCATGTCGAGGGGCAGTGCGGGGGCGGTTTGCGGCGCGGAGTCGTCGGGCTGGGGTGATAAGTCTGCGACCCGAATCTCGGGCGATTCCGGGGTCGGTGAAGGCAGGTTGGTCTTTGGCTTAGGCGGGGTAACTTCGGTTTGCTCCGACTGGGGTCGGTCGCAACTGAGTAACATTCCTGAGGCTAGGATGCAGGGAACGATTTTCCACTGAGTTTGTGCCGCCCTTTCAGGGCTGGGGGCTTTATTTTCCTGCCACCCAGGGCGTTGCCCTGGGCTGGCTTGTCTTTGGGCCTTTGGCCCGCATCGGCGCAGTGGATTTGCAAGTGCATGCCAGCACGCAAGTGGATGCCAGCCGTTAGAAGGCATTGATCGAGACGGCGAAGTGGATTCCGTAGTCCTGGAGGCTGGTCTTATTTTCGTGGAAATCGACGAAGGGATGGCCCCAGTAAAGGGTGACCTGCGCGTGCTTGGTGGCGTTGACGAGCAGGCCGACGCCGGCGCTGTAGATGGGCTGGTAGTTATCGTCCACCTTGTTCACGTTCCAGCCAGCGCCCCAGTCGAAGAACGGGGCGATGGAGATGATCGGGGTCTTGTCCTTGGCGAGCCAGAGCGGGATGCGCAGCTCGAAGGAGGCGAAGACTCCGTTGTCGCGGAGTAACTGATTCTCGCGGTAGCCGCGCACGCTTTGCATGCCGCCGATGCTGAACTGTTCGAGCGAGAGGAGCGGCTCGTCGGAAAGCTGGGCATTCACGCGGAGGACGAGGAGGGTTTCGCGGAGCAGGTTCCAGCCGGTGGTGTCGGGCTTTTTGCGCAAGGCCTCGGTGTCGAAAATGCGCCGGACGTACTGCGCCTGGCCGAGCCAGGAGAAGAATTTGCTGTCGGGAATCTCGGGCTCGAAACCCTGCGCGCCGCCGGTGGCGGAGGTGGTGCCGCCGGCGAGGAGCGGATCGGCGCGGGTGGAGCCGAGGCCGTAGAGGCCGAGATTGAAGCCGGCATGCAGGGCGAGGACGTGGACCTGGCTGCGGTTCACCCAGTCGATGGCCAGCCGCGTAGCGAAGACATCCGTCTCACCATTGAAAGCTCCTGGTGACAAGGTGAAGGGCCGCCCGAGTAGAAAGGTTTCGCTGTGCTTCCGGTCGGCGGCGACAGACAGGGTCACGGTGTTATTCAGGGTCTTGTAAAGTGGCTGGCGGAGCGTCAGTCCGTATTCTGTCGAATGGCTGGTGATGCCCAGCGCGGCGAAGGTTTCGTCAATGATGCTGGAGTCGCTTTTGCCCGCATGCACCGCCAGGGTGGTGTCCCACGGAGTCACCGGAAACTCATAGCTTCCGCTGATGTTGTCGAAGTCCGCGTAATCGACCGCGCCCTCTTTCGTCCAGCGCACGAGACCCCAGCGGAGGTCGATGGGGTCGTTGTGGCCGGTGAGGTTGAGATCGGTCAGGTAGAGTTCGCCGATTCCCTCGCTGACACTCGGCGGGCGTTTGTTACTTATTTCAAAGCCGGCGCGAAAAGGCTGCTCGTCCTTTAACGCGACATCCAGAATGCTCCCGCCCAGTTTCACGGCGGGCTTTAGCTCGGCGTTGATGCGCGAGATGGTGGGGTTTTGCCGCAGGAGCTGGAGGCCGACTTTCAGGTTGTTGAAATTCACGGGCCGTCCCGCGGCGCGGCGCAATTGGTTGCGCAGCCACCAGCCCCGATACCAAAAGTTGCCGTGGAGATCGATTTCCGTGAGCTGTCCCTCGACGATTTGAAACTTAATGACGCCGCTGGCGACATCCTGATCCGGCAGCAGCGCGCCGGAGGTGATGTAACCGGCATCGACATAATGTTTGGTCAGGGCCACACGCGCCTCCTCCAACTCCTCGCTGGTAATTACACGCCCGGCATAACCGGCGACCACCTTCGCAAGCTGCCGCTTGGAAAAAACACTGTTGCCCGCGAACTCGAACCTTTTCACCGAGACCCTGACCGTGCTCGCGAGGGACGCACCGGCGAACCGTTTGTCGAGCGGCGGCAGAACCGGCAGCATGGCATCGACGGCGAGTTGGAGCTTGTAGCGGGGAAATTCGCGCGGCTTTTCCTCAAGGGCGCGGCGCAGCGGCAATTCGCCGGGCAGCAGCGGCAGATCCTCGGGTACGAGCGAAATCTCGGGCTTCTCGCCGGGCTTCAATGGCTCCGCGGGCAGGGGCTCGGGCTGCTGTGCGTTGGATGTTCCGGCCCCCGGGCCTTTTTGCTGAGCCAGGGCCGAAGCGGCGGCCAGCCCGATGGTTAGTGCAAGACGTAAAACCAAATTCATCGCGCGCGGACACTGCCCCTGGCTTTCTTCCGAACGCGAGCGGTAACTTCCGGCTGGGGTTCGTCCGGGACCGCTTCCACGCCGCTGCGGCCGACAACGAGGAAGCTGCTGAACTCCTCGCCGAGCCGCATCGCGCAACGCTCCTGCAGGCGCGTGGAAATATCGACGAAGCTGGCTTGCAACGCGGCGAGGGCGTTCGCGAGGTCGAGCGGGGGGGCGGTGATTTGCACGGTGCCGGCGGTGCTGCCGGTGGCGGTGATGAGGCTCTCGGAGGGGAGGAAGTTGTCGGCGATGAGGAGAATGTTGCCGCCCTGGCCGATGGCGGCGTTGGCGCTGATGAGGCTGTGATCGAGGATGATGAATTTGGGATCGACAAAGATATTTCCTCCAGCTCCGCCGCCCGCGCCGGAGGCGAGCTGGACGCTGCCGGCGGTGGCGGTGATGCTGCTGTCGGTGAGAAAAAGCGCGTCCTTCGCGATGATGCGGATGCTGCCGCCATTGCTGCCGGCGCTCGCGGTGATGCTGCTGTGGCTGTTCAGGTAGATCGAGGTATCGGAGGTGATGGCGATGTTTCCGGCGTCGGCCTGGGCGGCAGAGGTGGTGATGAGGCTGCGATGGGAAAGGTCGATGCCGCGGTGCGCGCGGATCGCGACGCTGCCGGCGGTGCCAGAGCCGGTGTTGGAACTGCCGACGGTGGCGTAGGAATCCATGCCGAGGGTGTCGAGTTTCAGCGTGATGGAACCGCTCGAACCCAGACCCAGGGATTTCGCGGAGACGCCAGTTTCCACGCCCTTGCGCCCGTCGATGCGCAGGCTCCCGGCCTCGATGAGCACGTCGCCGCCGCGACCGCCGGCGCCGGGGGAGGTGCTTTCGGCGCTGATGAGCGTGGGCTGCGACGAAAAGCCGGAGGAGATTTGCACGCGGCCCGCGCGCACCTGCACGTCGCCGCCGTCGCCGAGGCCGGCGGTTCCGGCGGAGAGTGTGCCGCCGTTCGCGACGAGCAGTTGGCCCGCGGAGACGCTCACGTTTCCGCCTTTCCCAGCGCCGAGTGTGCTGGCCGTGATGACGCTGCCGTCCTTGATCTGGAGCTGATTGGCGACCGTCAGGCTCACGCTGCCGCCGGGGCTGGCGTCGAGCGTGCGGGCGGAAATGCGGGAGCCGCCGAGCATGGTCAGGTCGTCGGCGGTGATGCGGACATCGCCGCCGTGGCCGGCGGTGACGGGCGCGAAGCCGGTGGGCGGGAGGCTGACGAGGAGGGTGGAAAAGTTGTTGCTCGAACCCAGCGGGCCGGGCAGCGAGACTGGGACATTCGGGGAGGAAATGGTGGTGCCGCCGACGGTGAGCGACCAGTTCAGGAGGGTCACGGTGTCGGTGACGAAGCCGAGCGGGTTGATGTCGTTGATGTCCAACTGCCAGGTGCCGTTGAAGGCGATCCCATCGAATGAGGCCAGCGGCGTGAGCGGCCGGAAGGTGCCGGTGAAGGGCGCGGTGCCGGCGGCGATCGAGGTCGGCGCGCTGTCGGAGAGGATGGTGCCGAGAAAGTTCTGGCCGGTGCCGCCGATGGCGCTGAAAAGATGGATCGCGCGCCCGTCGTAGCTGCGCAGGACGACGTCGAGGTTTTGGTCGGTGGTGTGCTGGATGTCCAAGGCGACGGTAAGGCCCGAGACGAGGAAGGGGACGGCCACGGTGTCGGGGGCCATGGTGTCGGCGGTGATGATGCCGTTGTTCAGCACGAGGTGCTGCGCGGTGATGTCGAGCGAACCGCCCGCGCCCGGCCCGGCGGTGGACGCGGAGATTTTGCCGAGATCGCTGACGCGCAACAGGGGCGTGCGAATGGTGAGGTTGCCGCCGGGGCCGCCGTTGAGCGCGGCGGCGGTGGCGGCGGTGATCTGCGAGTTTTCGCCGGAGACGGAAATTTCGCCCGCAGCGATGTCCGCACTGCCGCCGGCGCCGGTGCCGAAGGTATTCACGGCGATTTTTCCACCCGCCACGATGTCGAGCAGACCGCCGACCGACATGCGGACATCGCCGCCGGGTCCGCCGACGGTTTGGTTGAGCGTGCGCGCGGTGATACCGGGAAAAAGGATGGCCCCGGCACCGGAGATGGAGACGCTGCCGGCGGCGATGTCGATGCCGCCACCGCTGCCGGTGCCGGTGGTGGTGGCGGTGACCTGGCCGCCGCCGGCGATCGTGAGGCTGCCGTCGATGCGCAGACGGATGGTGCCGCCGGGCCCGCCGCCGAGCGGGCTTTGCGTCTCGGTGCTGATGGCGGTGAAGGCCGCGACGCCGCCGCCGAGGATGGAGGCACTCTGCGCGCTGATGCTGACGGCACCGCCTGCGCCGGGGCTGAAGGTATCGGAACTGATGCGCGCGCCGGCGGCGAGTTCGAGGTGCCCCGCGATGGTCAGCGCGACATTGCCGGCGGCTCCGGTGGCGTCGGGCGAACTGTCGGCGATGATGCCGGTGGTGAGCGACGAGCCGCCGGTGGCGGTGACGTTTTGCGCGACGATGGCGATATTCCCCGCCCGCGCGGGGCCGAAGGTGGAGGTCTGGATTTGCGCGCCTTCCGTGAGGAAGAGATGGCCGGAAAGATTCAGGCGCACGCTGCCGCCGGGGCCGTCGGCGATGGCGAGGGCGGTGATGGCGGTGCCGAAGTCGCGGATGGTCACGTCGCGCCCGATGACGTCGATGTCGCCGCCGTCGCCGGGAGCGAAGGTCAGGGCGTCCACATGGGCTCCGTCGCTGAGATCAAGCGTATCCGCGGTGATGCGGATATTGGCTCCGCGCGTTGTGGTGGCGGCATTGCTGGTGATCGAGGAGAAACCGGAAAGCGCCATCTGCGGCGCGGCGATATCGACGACGGCATCGCTCGCCACGGGGCCGACGGCGTCGGCCTGGATCGAGCTGAAAGAGGTCATCGTGAGCGATTGCTGGACCTTCACGTCCACGCGGTGGTCGGGCGTCTGGAGCGTGGCCATGATGTGCGAGTTTTCCATCACGAGCCGGCCGCCGCGGATGACGACGCCGCTGGTGTTCAGCGTGGTGTTCGTCATTTGCACGTCGCCGCCGATGAGCGACCACGTCGCGCCGGTGGCGGCGGTGAGGATGCTCCCCTGGAAGGTGATCGGGCCGGCATTTGCGGGCAGAAAACCGAAGGCCGCGGGCGGCGCGCTGGTGAGCACGGCATCGGCCGGGCCGGGCGCGGCGTTGAAGCGCGCGCCGTCGCTGAGGGTGATGTGATCGCCGGTCACGACGGCGAACGCACCGCCAACATCGACCGCGGCGTTCGGGCCGAAGAGGACGCCGTTGGGATTGAGGAAGTAGAAATTCGCGCCGGCGATCGTGGAGCGCAGCAGGCCGTCGATGGACGAGGCGCTGCCGCCGGTGACGCGGGCGAAGACACGGGCCACGTCGGCGGGACCGGAGAAGGTGGCGGATTCGCCGTTGGCGAGATTGAACTGGCTGAAGCTGTGGAAAAGATTGGCATCCACTTTTTTCCCAAGCCCCGCGGGGATCTGAAACGCCGGCCCCGGCAGCGAGCCCGCCGCACCGAGCGAACCGTCCGTGATGACCTCGGCGCGCAGCATCCCGACCGCGAGCAGCGAAGCGCCAATCAATCGCGCCGCAACGCGGCCTCCGATCCGGCCTTTTTCGCTGCGGGCGGGAAGCGGCATTGGGGGGATTTACTCCCGGCGCGACCGCAGCCGGCGCGCGCCGCCGAGAGCCAGCGCCGCTGTGAGCAGGAGGGATGTGCCGGGTTCGGGCGCGGCGACTGGGACGATTTCGTTCGTTCCCAGTCGGATCGCGCCGGGCGCAAAACCGTCGAAGTAGATGTTCGCCAGGATGTCCGGAGAAAGCGTGCCGGAGATGAAGAGGCGGTCGTCCAGACCGGAACCGCCGGCCGAACCGGCCCAGTCGTAGATCGTCAGAATGCCGCTCGTGCGCGTCATGTCGCCGAAGTTGAGATCGCCATGGACGCCGTCGATCTGCAGGTGGATGGCGGAGTTGGCGCTGAGGTCGATGCTCTGCATCGTCTCGTTCGCGCTGTGGGCGAAAAGGTCGCCGCCGGCGAGGGACAGCACTGCGGTGTCCGCGATGCGGTCCGCGCTGAGGGGACCGAGCAGTTCGAGTTTGCCGCCGATCTTGAGCGTGACATCCGAGATCGCACCGAGCGCGTTGGCGGCGGCCAGAGCGAGCGTGCCGCCGCTGACGGTGGCGGTGCCTGTCAAGTTGTTCGCATTATCCAGAACCAACGTTCCGGATCCGGTCTTCTTGAAGCCCGCGGATCCCGCCAACGGGGCAGTGACTGTCACCGCGCCAGCCCGAACCTCAATCGTCGGGATGGAGCCCGCCGGCGTGGCCAGCGTCAGCGGTCCGCCGCTCAAGTGGTAACCCGGCATGTCGAACTGCAAGCCGCCCGCGGAGATGCCGCCGGAGGCGATGATCACGGAACCGGCCCCTGAGCCGGTCCCCGGATTTCCGCCGAAGACCGCGAGGTTGGTGCCATTGGTCCAATTGGTATCCGCGGGAGTCAAGCCAGTCAGAACCTCCGGCTGCGGCAGGCCGTCAAAGCTCGTGCCGGAGGTGTTCCAAACGCCCGATCCGCCGGTCGTGCCATTGTTGTAATTGCCGTCCGGATCCCACACGAAGGGCAAAATCCCCGGCGTCACCGACCTGCTGACCGGGCCGGTCGCCGCACCGGTGTAGGGCGGCAGTGGCGGCAGGGGCGGGGATGGGTTCGCGGGATCGAAGGGTTGAATGAAATCACCAAACGCGCCGCCCACGGTGAAGTGGACGTTGTTGATCGGCGTGTTTAGGAGATCCAAGTCGTCGAAAATGATCTCGAAAAGATCGACATCGCCCGGCGTGACTTGCCCTGTCGGAGTGGATCCCGAAATCACGAGCTTTCCCGTTCCGGATTGGCTGGAATCGATGAACCCGGTGAATGGCTGCTTGAAGAGCACGCCCGCCGCGCTGTTGAACCGCGCGCGGTTCGCATCGAAACTGACCGTCAGTTGGAACGCCTGCACTTCGGGAGGATCCACGCGATACACCCACCTTTTCACGCCATTGACATAGGAGCAGGTGGCGGTGGTGAAGGTCGAGCCGTCCGGGGTGGCCGCGGCCCCCTGGCTCGAGGAGGGCGAGAGCACCAGCAAACTGGGACAGAGCAGGGCGAGCGCGGCGAGCTGCCGGGTTTGGGGACGCGGCGGCAAGAGGGACCGGCGGGAGGCGAGGTTCGTTTTCATCGGGGGGATGCGTTCTCGGGAAGTTATCGAAAACGCAACGCGTTGTTACGGCTCCTTTTCGATGGTTGTCAACACATTCTGACCGCCCGCAAGGAGGACGATCCCACAGCCTGATCGCGACGCCGCCGGTCGTCGTGGCCGGCGCGGGGAACGACGCTACCGGCGCTCTGAAGCCGCGGCTTCTTTCAGCCCGGCTTGGTCGAGAAGCGCGGCGCGCTGGGTGCGCAGGTCTTTGTTTTTCGGGGCGGCGTCGATTTCGTTGGAGACCGTTTCGAGCGCCTCGTACCAGATTCCGTGCTGCGCATAGACCGCGGCTTTGTCGATGCCCTTGGCGTCGGCGAGCGCCGCGGTGAGTTTCGCCTCGGGCTCGAGGCGCTGGATCGAGGCGCTGGCGATGACGTCCTGCGAACGGTTCGCCGGATCGGGCACCCAGGCGATCGTCCATTTGTAGGAAATCCCCGGCTTCAGCGTCACGTTGTGTTTGGCCAGCGACACGCGATGAATCCCGCTGTCCGCCTTCTCTGTCGCCACTTTCAAGAGCGGCTTCGGGTTCTTCGGTTCGGTCAGCGTCAGTTCGAAATGCGTTTTCGCCGGGCCGGTCTGGTACCAGAAAAGCGACGGCTGTTCGCGCGTGGTGAGCGCGGTGTGGTTCGGCGCGAGCACGTAGAGCGATGGCAGTTTCACACCGCCGCCGCGCGAGCCGCCGTCGCCGTCGATGCGCGTGCCGCTCGCGGCGCTTTTCGGCGGGGTGTAGCTGAGGAGGGATCGCTTGGCCGGCGCGGCGGGTTTCGCCGGCTCGGCAGCGGTCTGCGCTTGCGTGTGCGTGGCGAGAAAGGCGGTGGCGATAATGAGGGGGAGCGTTTTCATGGGATGGAAGTTTTGGGGGCTTCGGAGAGGACGCTGTGGACAATGATCTGGTTGGCCTTGCCCTTCAAGCTCATTGGTCCGACGAGCTTCGTCGTGAAACGGTCGCCCAACCGCTTCCATGTGGCGTCGCCGATGAGGATGGTGCAGAGCGCGGTCGTCTCGTCGGTTTCCACTTCCTTGCCGGCGCTTTCGAGACGGGCCGCCGTATTCGTGGTGTCGCCGAGCACGGTGAACTCCAGCCGCTCCGCGCTCCCGATGCTTCCGGCCACGAGCGGCCCGGTGAAGATGCCCACGCGCATCGCGCACGTCGGCATCCCGCGCGCGGCCCAGCCGGCATTGAGCTGCTTCAGCTCCCGCCGCATGGCCAGCGCGCACTCGACGGCGTTGACCGCATCCTGGTCGATGTCCTCCTCGCGCGTGCGCGCCACCGGCGCACCGAAGACGGCCATGATGGCGTCGCCGACGTAGGCGTTGACCATGCCGTTGTGCCCATCCACATGGCGCGCGATGCCGGTCATGTATTCGTTGATCCAACTCAGCAGATGCGGCGGATCCATGCCCTCCGAGATGGTGGAGAAACCTTTGAGATCCGTGAAGAGCACGGTCGCCGTGAGGCGCTGCGGCTTGAGCCGGCCACCGTCGAGGAATTGATCGCGCTCCGCCCACAGCGCGTCCGCGACTTTCACCGAGACATGCCGGGAGAAAAGCGACTGCATGGTGTCGCGCTCCTGCCGCTCAAGGTAAGCGGTGAAAGACGTGACGAAAGTCGCGGTGACGAAGCAGCCGATGGCCGGCGCGGCGAGCAGCAGCCAGGTGCCGTGGGAAAAGGAAAACCCCACCGCGACATGGAGCGCGCCGAGCACCAGCGCGAGCGCGGGCGCGAGCTTCCACGGCGAGCGCAGCAGCAGGCTGAGCGCGCCGCCGAGCAGCGTGAACGCGGCGATCCACGCCACCTCCGCCCACTCCGGCCACCACGTCATCGGAGCCACGCCGTCGAGCGCGGCGCGGAGGAGCTGGTGGACGAGCATCGCGTGGATGTGAATGCCGCGCTGGTTGTTGTCGATTGGCGTCGGGTTGCTGTCCTTGATGCTCTCCATGACCGTGGCCATGAGCACGATTTTTTTGCGCAGCGCCTCCGGTGGAATACGGCCGTCGAGGACATCGCCGAAGCTGTAGTCGTAGGAAACATCGCGCCGCTCCTCCTTGCCGCCAGCCACGCGTTTCACGTTCACAACGAAGCGCCGCGGAGCCTCGAAGCTGCCGAGGTATTCGTAGTCCGCCACTGGCAACCCCACGTAGCCGCCGGCATCGCGGGTGAGCCGCGGAAAGACTGTCCTGCCGAGGCGCAGCAGCCCGCCCTCGGGGACGACCGCGACTTTCTCCTGCTGGAGATACCGCAGCGTGACGCCGAGGCTGAGACTCGGAAACGGCTCGTCGAAACCCGCCTCGAAAGCCAGCGGCCCG
Source organism: Chthoniobacter sp. (assembly GCA_043779205.1). GTDB lineage: Bacteria > Verrucomicrobiota > Verrucomicrobiia > Chthoniobacterales > Chthoniobacteraceae > Chthoniobacter. The sequence goes on from JAYWEP010000258.1 coordinate 10,961, forward strand.
CGGCGGTAGTAACCATCCACGGTGTCGTCTTTCGGCAGGTTGTTCGCGACGATGCGATCCGGCTCGTTCGCGAGTGCGGGCGGCGCTTTGAAGTAACCGATGCGCTCGATGGCGAGGACGCGCGTCAGTTTTTTCAGCGCCGCCTCCAGCTTCGGATAAAGCGCACCGCTGCGCGGTTCAGGCAGGTCGCGGTACAAGTCGAGACCGATGACGCACGGTTCGAGCCGATCCAGACCCTCGATGACTTGGGCGAGTTTTTCGTCGTCGAGCGGGTAGCCGTATTGGACGAGATCCTCCTCCGTCATGCCGATGAGCACGATGCGGTCGTCGGTCGAGTTCGGCTGAGAAAACCACCGGACGCCAAAATCGTAAGCGATCAATTCCGGCCGCTGGAGCCAGCCCTTCGCGCGCACGCCGAGCACCACCGCGAGGACGAGCAGGCTGATGATGACGCACGCCACGGAGGGCCGGTGGAGCGCCTTCCGCAGCGCCCTCACAGCCAGTTTCCAATCAGAAGATACGGCGCCCAATAACACGGGTGCGAATAGCGCGCCTGCGCGAGCAGCTTTTTCTGCGCGGTCTGCAGCGCCTGCGCTTTGGTGAGTTCGGGATGCGTGGTCAGCTCGGTGTAAAAGTCGCCCACGAGCTGCGTGGAGGCCGCGTCATTGACAAACCACAGCGTGGCGAAGGCCGCGCGCGCGCCCGCTTTCACCGCCACTCCGGCGAGCCCGAGCGCCGCGCGGTCATCGCCCGCCGCGGTCTGGCACGCGCTCAGCGTGAGCAGTTCGATGGCCTGGTCGCGGAGCTGCGCGGGGCGGATGTAGCGTTCGAGATCGTCGAGCGTGAGGTGCTTGTCGAAAGTCAGCACGAAGCTCTTGCGCACGTCGTTGTCGAAATGTCCGTGCGAGGCGATATGCACGATCGTGAACGGCTCGCGCGCCAGCCCTTCGCCCAGCGCGTCGTGCTGAAAAGTCTTGTTCATCAAGGTGTGGCTTTGGCCGTAGAGCTTCCCGATTTGCGCGATCTCCTGCGGCACGTTGACGAGCGCGGGAAAGCCCTCCTTTTCCTCCGAGAGCCCGCTAATCATCACCCGTGCCTGCACCCGCGCGGCCGGCTTCGCTTCCATCAGCTCCAGGCCCGGCGTGACCGCCACGGCGTATTTTTCGATGAGGAATTTTTCGCCGTCGTGCAGCGCGGACATCGGGATCGTACGCAGCGCGCCGTCGGGGACGAAGACCATGGTGTCGAACCGGCCGTTCGCCATCAGCGGTTCGAGCGGCTTGATGAGCCAGGCGTAAAGCTGCTGCGCCTGTTCGAGAAAACTTTCCGTGCTGCGGTCCTCGAGATTGAGCCGGAAAAGGCGCACCGTCTCCGTCAGCTTTTCCTCCGGCACGTCCACCTTGAAGCGCTCCAGCCGGCCCGAGGGCAGGCTGACCAGCAGCTCCGTGCGCGTGGGCAGGGCCACGATGTAGATCACCGCCGCCGTCGGCGAAATGCCCTCCACTTTTTTGGTCTTCGACTTGAGCAGGTTCACGCAGTCGTCCTGAAAATAGTCCTCGAGTTCCGCGGCGTTCAGCAGTTCCGCGGTGTCGCGCGCCTCGCGGAGCAGCGTCTGCACTTCGTCGCCGCCCGTGACCGTATCCGCGCGCTGGAGGAGGAGATCCGCGAGTTCAAAATAGACCGCGCCCACTGCCTCGCGGAACGACGAGTGCGCATTGCGGTTGCCGTGCCGGATGGAGACATCGTTGCGGATGGACTGGAGCGTGGCGATCGCGCGGCGATAGGCCTGGATCGCGGGCTCCCGCTCGTGCTGTTTCGCGAGCAGTCGCCCGGACTGCCATTGCCAGCGGTAGAGCGCATCGGGCGAGTGCGCCTGCTGCGCGGCAAAGACCGCGCGGCGCGTGAGCGCGAGCGCGTCGGCATCGCGCTTTTCAAATTCGTAGAGCGCGCCCTGATAGCCCAGCGCGTAGGCCAGCGCGCGCTGGTCGCCCGTTTTTTCCGCGATCTCCGCGGCCTGCTGATGCAGCCGAAAGGCCTGCGCGCGCAGGGCGTTTTTGTGCTCCGGCGCGGCGACAAAAATCTGCTGGAGAAGCTGCCCCGTGCCCATCAGCAGAAACGCTTTTCCGTGCCCGTCCGGCAGCGCGCCCGCCGCCTTCGCCGCCTGCCCGGCAAACCGCTCCGCGCCCGCGAAATCGTTCGCGGCAAAGGCGGCGTCCGCCATGTTTCTGCGCGCTTTCGCCGCGAGTTCCGCATCGCCGCCGCGGGCCGCCTCTTCGAACGCCGCGAGCGCCTCCTTCGTGCGGCCCTGCGCCGTGAGGAGGAGGCCGAGATTGTTGTGGATCGTCGCCGCGAGCGCGGTGTCCTTTGCGCCCCGCGCCGCCTTCAAGCTCTCGCGCAGGAGCGGTTCCGCCTGGTCCGCTTCCCGCGAAAAAATGGCGATGGCTCCGCGCGCCGCCTTGACCTCCGCAAGGTGCCGCGGGTCCGCCGAATTCCCCGCCAGCGCCTCCGCCGCGCCGAGCGCCTGCACGGCCAGCCGATGCTGCCCGAGCGCCTGGCACCCCGCCGCCTGCCGCAGCAGCGCGCGGATTTCGCCGCCCGCATCTTTCGCCCGCTCGAAGCTGCGCTCCGCCTCCCGCCAGCGCGCGACGGCTTCCTCGAACTGCCCGCGCTCGGACAGTTCCTCGCCCGCCGCCATTTTCGATTCCGCCTCGGCCGCGCGCTTGCTCTCCGCTCGCGCGGAAACCGGCATGCCGGTGAGCACCAGCGCCAGACTGAGGACGCGAGCGATCATTGGACCGGTCAGCTTTTTGGGGGGCATAGACGCCGCGAGTTTTTCAGAGCAGCCGGGAAACCGCAAGCGGGCTGATCGCGCCGCCGGCGATTTTTGCCAAAAATCGAGTTACCCGAGAAGGGATGATCGGTTCGGGTGAACCGGTCATTGCGCAAAAGTAAGTGTGGCCCGGCAAGAACACCGAAATGAGCGCAAGAGCGAAAGGGGAAGGGCTGGCCGGATCGGGGAAGAGCAGCTCCGGGCAGGCGCGGAATATCGCGGGCGATTGATCGGCCGGCTGCTGGCACCGCTGCACAACTCGTGGCGACTCCCGACCCATAGCCAGGGAGGCCCAGTCCGCGCCCGACGAATCAAGCTTCCCGTCCGCGGACTCGCTGCGCAGGATCGGAAGATGACTTGGTCGCGCCGCCATCGAACGCTCGCATTGGGCTTGTTGTGCTTGGTGGTCACTTTGTTCTATGGGGCCGCTTTTTGGACGGAAACCGCCTTGGTGAGCCGCGGAGAGCCACCGGTTTTGCTGCTCCGGGCGGAAAACTACGCCAAAGACTTCCTGCAGAGGATCGGACGCAAGACCCCTCCGGATGCGAGCCTAGTTTATCTCGGTCTCGGCGATTCTTCGATGACTCTAAAAGGCGTTTCCGATGAAGAAATCGCGGCCTCCAGCACCCTCCGGGTGATGCACGCCGAATGGCCTTGGGATCGGACGGTTTATCAAGCCATCCTCGATCGGCTTATCGATGCCGGAGCCAAGGTCGTCATTTTCGACCTTCTATTCCCGTCGCCCAAGTCCGGCGACGAGCCGTTCAGGGACGCGCTGGAACGCCATCGCGAGCAGGTTCTTCTGGGCAGCAATTTCGTCAAAGGCACGCCGGATGCGACCAGCGTGACCACCACCCTCTCCCGGCCGACCGCATCGCTGATTCCACCCACCAAGCTGCCGGATCGGCGGATGGGTTATGTCAACCAGTTCCCCGATGCCGACGGAGTTATTCGACGCATGCGCTATTGGGTCACGATGGAAGATTTCGGAACCCCAGCCGCAGGCGAAGCGCCGCAAGTCTATGATTCGCTGGCCGCCGCCGCTCTGCGTCAAATCGGGCGTCCGGATTTGATTCCCGAGCAAAATCCCGTGGCGGTTCGGTTCGCAGGCCCTGCTGGCACCTTTCGCCCGCATCCGGTCTTCGAGATCTTTGTGCCCAGCTTGTGGAAGGCCAACTATCAGGACGGCACTTTTTTCAAAGACAAGATCGTCATCGTGGGCCCGGAAGGAAATTTTCATCAAGACACTCATCCGACGGCGTTGGATGAGGCCATGCCCGGTGCGGAGATTCATCTGAACGTCCTCAATGCCGCACTGCACCGGGATTTTTTGCGGGAAACCTCTCTCGCTTTCGACCTTATCACCATCTGCCTCACAGGTCTGGCGGCATGGCTCGCGGGGGTCATCATAGGGCAACATGGCGTGCGCCTTTTGGTTCTTGTCGCGCTGGGTGGAGTTTATTTCCTCGCGCTCTGGCTTTTGTTTAATCGGCATGGCTGGCTCACCATTTCAGCCACTCCGCTCTTCGTCTTAGGCAGCGGCGGGATCGGCTGTTTTTTCTATGATCTGATCCTCGAACGCATCGAGCGCCAGCGCCTCCGCCGCGTCCTCAACGTGCATCTCTCGCGCAGCGTGGCGGAGGTGATCCTGGCGGATCGCGACTCCTTCGAGGCCGCACTGGTGGGCCAGGCGAAACGCGCGACGATCCTCTTCTCCGACATCCGCGGCTTCAGCACATGGTCCGAGACGGTGACGCCCACGCAACTCGTGGCCCAGCTCAACGAGTATTTTCTCGGCATGGTGGATCCCATCCTGGCGGAGGACGGCACGCTGCTGCGCTTCATCGGCGACGCTATTTTTGCCGCGTGGGGCGACACGCATTCGCGGGGCTCGGCCGAGGATGCGCGGCGTGCCGTGCGGGCTGCGCTCGGCATGCGCGCGGCCATGGCGCGGATGAACGAAGGCTGGCGCGCGCGTCCGGAGCGCCGCGAACTGACCACCGGCATCGGCATCAATCACGGCGAGGTCACGGTGGGCCAGGTGGGTCACCCGGTGCGCTACGAATTCTCCGTGATGGGCGACGCCACGAATCTCGCCGCGCGGCTGGAGACGGCGACCAAGCAGTTTCACACCGACATCCTCGTCAGCAGTGCGGTGGTGGAAAT
>JAYWEP010000259.1:0-30245 GCA_043779205.1 Chthoniobacter sp.
ATGGCCGGGGCGCGCGACTTTGCCGTAGTTGAACGCGCCCTGCGCCATCCAGATCCAGCCGCCGGGCGCGCGGGTGAATTGATGCGGGAAAAGATGCGAGTCCTGCACGCCGAAGCCGGTCAATATCACGGTGCGCTTGTCGGCTTTGCCGTCGCCGTCGGTGTCTTCGAGAAAGGCGATGTCGTGGCCGTGCTGGACGTAGCAGCCATTCTTGTAAGGCAGCACACCGAGCGGGATGGCGAGGCCCTCGGCGAAGACGCGGGGCTTGCTCGCGAGGCCGGTGGGCGACTTCGGGTCGCGGTCGAAGATGAGCACTTTGTCCCTGGCCTTGCTCGCGTAGAGGGCATCGGCGGCGGCGGGGTTTTCGTTGCCATCGACGGGGTATTCGAGCGCGGTCGTGGTCCACAGCCGGCCCTGCTGATCGAAGGCGAGCGGGACGAATTTGCCGATGCCATTGGCGATGTCCTCGCTGGCGACGAGTTCGATTTCAAAACCCGGCGGCAGCGTGAAACTCGCGCGCTCCTCCTCCGGCGAAAGCGGCGACGCCTTCGCGCCTTTGCCCGGCTCCGGTGCGCCGATGATTTTCTCCGTCGGCGGCAATTCCTCGATGGTCACGTCTTTCACCTGCACCTTCGTATTGCCGCCGCCGTGGACCTGGATGCCGATGATGCCGTCCGGCGCGATGCCCGCCTCGGCCTCGGTGTAGTCCACGCCCTGCGCGCCATTGAGCCATGTCTGGATGCGCGGCCCGTCGGCGCGGATGACGTATTCGTTCCAGTCGTCGCGCTTGAGCACGGGATTGATGGCGGCCATGTCGGACTTCGCCATGAGCCGGTCGCGCCGGCCCTCGTCGTAAATCGCCGCCCACCACTCCGGGTCGCCGTAGTCGCACTGGTAGCCGCTGACCTCGAAATGGCCGGGCTTGCGCGCGGTGCGGATTTGGATGCCGGAATTGATCAGGCCGGTCTTCGGGTCGCCGGTGAGCTTGATCTTCAGGCGGAGGATGAAATTGCCGTACGACGCCTTGGTGCAGAGGAAATCGTTGTGCGGCACGCGCGTCGTGCCGTCGCCGCCGGTGAGCGCGCCGTCCTCGACTTTCCACAGCTCTGGCGTGGGCGATTCCCAGCCGGCGAGGGTCTTGCCATCGAAGAGCGGCGCGGCTTTGCCCACCGGCGGCGGCGCGGCGTGGGTGAGGGAGGTGAAGATGAGGGAGGTGAAGATGAGGGCGGCGAGTGTGAGGAGGCGTTTCATGTGGTGGAGGAGGGTTGGCAGCGGGAGAACCCGGATGCTGCGGGTTCTGTTGGGAAAAGCCAGCGGAGGGAAAAGCGGGGCGATTACGCGAGGCGCGAAGCGGTCGTAAAAACACCGTCATTCTGAGCGGAGTTCCGGGAGGCTTTGCGACCGGAACGGAGCGAAGAACCGCTGACTCTAAATGGGCGGAGGCGGTGGGTGGAAACACGCGTTCGCCCGTCCCCGCCGCCTCCGCCCGCGTTTCTGTCAGCGATCCTTCACTGCGTTTCGCCCCCGCCTTCGCCCACGGCGAAGCTTCGTTCAGGATGACGTTGTTTTTTTCGATGCTCCGCGCCACCGAGCCGCGAGGCCACCGAGTTTCGACTGGCGCACCGGACGGCGCGGCGGATAGTCGGGCGTTTTCCGAAGCCCCCGAATGAAAGCCCGTTTCCTCCTGCTCGTCCTCCTCGCATGTTTGCTCGCGCCGGTTCGCGCGCTGCCGCCGAATGATGCGGTCATCGCCTTCAACGAAATCCATTACAACCCGCCGGGCACGGGCGACGCGGGGGAGTGGATCGAGCTGTTTAATATGATGAGCGTGAACGTGGATTTGTCGGACTGGCGGATTGCGGGCGGGGTGGATTACGCGTTCGCGGCGGGGACGGTGATTCCGGCGGGCGGGTATCTCGTGGTCGCGAAAACGCCGGGGAGCATCGCGGGTGCGCTCGGGCCGTTCACGGGGACGCTGAGCAATTCCAGCGCAACGCTGCGGCTGCTCGACAACAGCGGGCGCGCGATGGACGAGGTGACTTACGCCGACCATGGCGACTGGCCAGTCGCACCCGATGGCGGCGGAGCGACGCTGGCGAAGCGCGATCCCTACAGCGGCTCGGCGCTGGCCGCGAGCTGGGCAGCGAGCGCGCAGGTCGGCGGCACGCCGGGCGCGGCGAATTTTCCCCCGCCACCGCCGGCGGTGACGACGCGGATGATCGATCTCGCGAGCACTTGGAAATACAACAACTCCGGCGCGGCCCCGGACGCGACGTGGAAGACCGCGGCCTACGCGGAGCCGGGCTGGAGCAGCGGGCCGGCGGGGTTCAAATACGGCAGCGTCCAGCTTTACCAGGATGCGCCGCTGCCCCCGCCGGGCGGCGTGTGGAGCGCGCTGGCGTGGACGGGCGACGCGGACTCGGGCATCTCCACGGCGAAGAGCTACACGCACAAGATCGGCCTGAACCGCGCGGGCGTTTTCACGGCGATCAATGGCGTGACCTTCGATTCGCCGGGGGCCAGCGTGATGAGCGGCGCGGCGTGGAGCCTGCAGGGGGCGGTGAATTCTTTCACCGGCAACTCGCCCACTCTGGCGGGGAGCGGGAGCCACCAGTTGTGCGAGAATTTTTTCTACGGCAGCGCGCTGGCCAATGGCACATCGCGGCTCGCGCTGACGGGGCTGACGCCGGGGGCGTCGTACATCGCGAGCTTTTACAGCGTCGGTTACGGCGGGCCGGGCGGGCGGATCATGCGGATCACGCCGGGGGACAGCGGCGTGCAGTACACGGTGGATGAAAACGCCGCGGATTCCGAAAACGGGATGATCGTGAAGTACCACTACAAGGCGCTGACGGACGGCTCGATGGCGTTCGACTTCCTGCCCTACACGGCCGGCGCGACCTGGCACCACTACGCGTTCAGCAATGAGGTCGCGACCACCGCCAGTTCCGAAATCGAGAACACGGGCGTGACGGTCGCGAGCGTGTCCTCGCAGCTCACGACGGGCGGGTATTCGCGCGCGGCGGTGAACACGGTCAACGGCTCCGGGCTCGCGAGCGGCTTTCATGGGACGGTCGCGAACGGGACGATGTGGCTGAGCAACGGCGTCTTCACCACGCCGACGAATCCGCTGCCCGCGGTCATCACCTACGATCTCGGCAGCGCGGTGCATCTGACCTCGCTGCATGTCTGGAATTACAACGAGTTGAGCAATGCGGCGCGCGGCGCGCGGCAGGTGGAAATCCTCGTGGCCTCGACGGTGGGCGGAGCGTTCACGTCGCTGGGGACTTTCACTTTCATCAAGGCCTCGGGCCTCGCCACCGAACCTGGACAGCAGATCGAAATCGATCAGCAGAATGTGCGGCAGGTGCGTTTCAACATCACCAGCAACCAGGGCGGCGACAATCAGTTCGCGGGTTTGAGCGAGGTGAAATTTTACAAGGAAGGCGTGCTGACGCCGACGCCGGTTCCCTACGTGAGCGCGATCTCTACTTTGTACAACAGCGGCGCCGGCGCGACCGGCGCGCTGCTCGCGCCGGGGCAGCCCGATCCGCATTACACGAACACCGGCACCGGGCTGGCGGCGCTCGCGATGCTCCCGAATCCCGCGTGGCTGGCCGCGGACGGGCTGGCGCAGTGGATCGGGTTCTCGGGAAATGGGCAGGACAATGCGCCTGCCGGGCAGTTCACGTACCGCACCACGTTCGACCTCACCGGCTACGACGCGACCACGGCGAGCCTGGCCTTTTACACCACCGCGGACAACAGCCTCGACAACGTGCTGCTCAACGGTGCCGCGCGCGGCATCGCGACGGGGGGATTCGGCAGCTACCTGGGGCCGTTCACGATCGGCGGGCCGTTCAACGCGGGTGTGAACACGCTCGATTTCCTGTGGAGCAACGCGGGGCCGGGCGCGAATCCCGGCGGCCTGCGCATCAAGTGGAACGCCGTGGCCTCGCCGCTGCTCACGCACACCACGCTGCCCGCAAACCCTGTGGCCACCTACTTCCGCAGGCATTTCACCAACGGCGGCGGGGCCTCGTCCACCTACCGGCTGCTGCTCAACTACGTGGTCGATGACGGCGCGGTCTTTTACCTCAACGGGCAGGAAATCCAGCGCGTGAACATGCCCGCCGGCACGCCGACGCAGGTCACGCTGGCGTCGGGCGAGGTGGTGTATCCGAAATTCAGCGGCGTGGTCGAGGTGCCGGCGACGGCTCTCGTGCCGGGCGACAATGTGCTCGCCGTCGAGCTGCATCAGGCGAGTGCGGGAAACGCGGACGCGTATTTCATCGCGACGCTGGACATGATCGAGACGCCGCAGGCGCCGAGCGCGAACACGCTTTCTTTCAGCGAATTCGCGAGCACGAACGCCGCGACGTGGTTCGCGGAGCTGCGCAACACGGGCACGGCTGCCGTCTCGCTCGCAGGCTACACGCTCACCACATCGGGTGGCGCGAGCTACTACACCTTCGGCGCGGGCGCGACGCTCGCGGCGGGCGCGCTGCTTTCGCTCGATCAGACCGCGCTCGGCTTCCGCCCGCTCGCGGGCGACAAGGTTTTCCTCACCACGCCCGGCGGCACGGGCATCGCCGACGCCGCGCTCGCGACCACCAAGGCGCAGGCGCGCGACGCGACCGGGCGCTGGCTCGTGCCGAGCGCGACGACGCCGGGCGGCGCGAACACTTTCTCGCTGAACACGGCGATCGTCGTGAATGAGATCATGTACAAACATCACGCGACTTTCCTTCCGACGGGCACGGTGTCGCAGCCGGAGCAGTGGATCGAACTCTACAACCGCAGCGGGTCGCCGGTGACGCTGACGGGCTGGAAGCTGAGCGGCGGCGTTTCGTACAGCTTCCCGGCGGGCACCACGCTCGCGGCGGGCGGGTATCTCGTCGTCTCCAATGACCCGGCGTCGCTGCTCGCGAAATTCCCGACGATCACGGTCCTCGGGCCGCTGAGCGGAAAGCTCTCGGGCACGGACGACATCGTGCGCGTGGTGGACGCGAGCGGGAACCCCGCGAACGAAGTCCACTACTACGGCGGCGGGCGGTGGGACGACCGCGCGAACGGCGGCGGATCGAGCCTGGAGCTGCGCAATCCGAACATGGACAACACGCAGGCCGAAGCGTGGAGCGGGAGCGATGAAACGGGCAAATCGCAATGGCAGACGTTCTCGTATTCCGGCGTCGCGGGCACCTATCCCGGCAGCAGCGAGCCGGCGACCTACAACGAATTCATCTTTGGCCTGCTCAGCGACGGCCAGTTTTTGATCGACGATCTGAGCGTGAAAGAAGTGAGCGTCGGCAACCGGGAGTGCCTGCAAAATGGTGACTTTGCGAACGGCACGTCGAGCGCGTGGCGGCTGCTCGGCACGCACGGCAGCCACGGGCGCTCGGTTGTGGTGGACGATCCCGCCGCGCCGGGAAACAAGGTGCTCAAGGTCGTTTCGACGGGGCCCACCGAGCACATGCACAACCACTGCGAGACGACGCTGCAAAACGCCGGCAGCTATCTCACGATCAACCCCGCGAGCACTTATTCCATCAGCTTCCGCGCGCGCTGGCTCACCGGCTCGCCGCGTTTGCAGACGCGGCTTTATTTCAACCGCCTCGTGCGCCAGAACCTCCTCCCGATGCCGGACAACAACGGCACGCCCGGCGGGCCGAACAGCAACTACGTCGCGAATCCGGGGCCGACTTATTCCGGCCTCGCGCACTCGCCGGTGCTGCCGGATGCGCTCGCGCCCGTGACCGTGCGCATCGCCGCCAGCGACCCGCAGAGCGTGGCGCAGATGGCGGTGAAATGGCGGCTCGACGGGCAGACGTGGCAAAGCGCCGCGATGACGCTGACCGGCGATCATTACGAGGGCACGATCCCCGGCCAGTCCGCGGCGGCGCTCGTGCAATTTTATGTCGAAGGGCAGGATGGGTCCGGCGCGATCTCGGATTTTCCCGCGGCGGGCGCGGCGTCGCGCGCGCTGATCCGCTGGAAGGACGGCCTCGCGCCGAGCACGCCGGGGCAGGAGTTCCGGCTGCTGATGGCGACGGCGGACGCGGACTTCATGCACACCGCGACGAACGTGATGAGCAACGACCAACTGCCCTGCACCGTCGTCTATCGCGGCAGCGAGGTTTTCTACGACACCACGGTGCGGCTGAAATCCAGCGAGCGCGGGCGCTATGCGGACACGCGTGTCGGCTTCTCGATCTCGTTCGATCCGATGCACCTTTTCCGCGGCACGCTCAACTCCGTGAACCTCGACCGCAGCGGCTACGGACGCGGCACGGACAACAGCGGCTTTGGCCAGACGGAAATCGTGAACTGGCATTTCCTCGCCCGCGCCGGCGGCGTCTCCGCGATGCGCAACGACCTCGTCTATTTCATCGCGCCGCGCTCGCAGCACACGGGTTCGGCAATGCTGACGATGGCGGAATTCAACGACATCTACCTCAACGGCCTGTATCTCAACGGCGCGAGCACGCCCGAGTTCAAATACGAACTCGTCTATTCGCCGACGACCACGACGGGCGGGCCCGAGGGTTTGAAACTGCCGCAGCCCGACGACGTGCGCGGCGTGGCCATCGGCGGTTACGCGACCGCGGACAAGGAGGCCTACCGCTGGAATTTCCTCATCGGCAATGCGCGCAGCGACGACGACTACAGCCGCATCATCAACCTCAACAACACCTTCGCCGCGACCGGCGCGGCCTACGACGCGGCGCTGCCCAACGCGATCGACATCGACCAATGGCTGCGCACCTCGGCGGCGCTCTCGCTCGCCGGCCCCGGCGACAATTACGCGACCGCGCAGGGCGGGTGGCACAATCTGAAACTCTACGCGCGCGCCGATGGCCGCATGATCTACCTGCCGTGGGACACCGACTTCATGACGGAACCCTACAACGACCCGCTGGCCTACAACCCCGATCTGAACAAGATCATCAACTCGAACCCGGCCTACAAACGCGCCTTTCACGGACACCTGCTCGACATCATCGGCACGAGTTTCAACACCGCGTATCTCACGTCGTGGATCACGTATTACCAGACGTTCTCGACCGGCGTGGGAAACTGGAGCGAGATCACGACCTACGTGAACGACCGCGCGAATTTCGTGACCGCGCAGATCAATGCGGCGTATCCGCCGGTGACGTTTGGCATCACGACAAATGGCGGCGCGAATTTCAGCGCGCCGGGATCGCAGGTCACCCTTGCCGGCAATGGCTGGGTGAACGTGACGAGCATTCGTCTGCAAACCGGACTGGTCGTGCCGGTGGTGTGGACCGGCGATGAAACGTGGCAGATCAGCGCGCCGATTTCGCCCGGCACGAATGCGCTCACGCTCACGGCGCTCGACTACCACGGCCACGTCGTCGGCACCGCCAGCATCGCGGTCACCGGCACGGGCAGCGCCGTTCCCGCGGCGGCGGGCAATCTCGTGATCTCCGAGCTGCACTACGACCCGAAGGCACCGACCGCCGCGGAGATTAGCGCGGGCATCACCGACGGCGACGATTTCGAGTTTGTGGAAGTGCGCAACATCAGCGCGACGGCGACGCTGAGCCTCAGCGGCGTGCATTTCACAAACGCCCTCACCTACACCTTCCCCGCGACCACGCTCGCGCCCGGCGCGATGCTCGTGGTGCCGCGCCGCGCGGCCGCCTTTGCGCTGCGGCATCCCGGCGTGCCCACGGCCCCGGAGTATTACCAGGCGAGCGGAAACGTCTTCAGCAACAGCGGCGAGGAGCTCGCCCTCGCCGATGTGAACGGCGCGGACATCGTGCGTTTCACCTACGGCGCTGCGCTTCCGTGGCCCGCGGAACCGCACGGCACCGGCCCCTCGCTCGTCCTCATCGCGCCGACGACGAACCCCGATCCGACCAACCCGCTGCACTGGCGCGCGAGCGCCGGCGATGACGGCAACCCCGGCGCGAGCGACGCGCTCACTTTGCCCGCGAATCTCCTCGGCGATGACAATGGCAACGGCATCTCGAACCTCGTCGAGCACGCGCTCGGGGCCGGGGCGTTTCCGAGCATCGGCAGTGCGACCGTGCTCGGCGCGTCCTACGTCACCTTCACGCTGGAGCGCGCGGCGCTCGCGGACGTGAGCTGGGATCTGGAAAGTTCCGCGACGCTCTCCGGCTGGGTGCCCGCGGGTGCCGCGTACGCGATCACGGCGCGCAGCGCGCTGCCCGGCGGCATCGAGCGCGTCACGCTCCGCGGCCTCGCGCCGGCGGGCGGCACCGCCTCCTTCCTCCGCGCAAGGCTGAGCGCGCAACCATAACCGGGCGGGCGATTGAAACTGGCTGGCTTTTCAAAAATGAAAATGGCACATGCACACCCGGCCATCGGCTGACGGACGCGCCCAACCTTTTCCCCAACAAAAACACCATGAGCACACCGATGAACACAAACACCCGCCTGTCCAATTTCCAGCCCCGCACCGCCCGCACCCGGCGCGCGCTGATCACCGGCATCGCGAGCCTGCTCGCGGCCCACGCGGGCTTCGCAGCGGACGCCACTTTTTCGAGCGGAGCCATCACCGGCGACGCGGACTCGGGCGTGAGCACGGGGAAGACTTACACGGCCATCGCGAACATCATTGGCAACAATGTCACGGTGAATGGCGCGACGTTTATCGGCAGTGGAACCACCGAGCCCGCCAGCCTCTCCGGCACCGGCTGGGCGCTGTCGGGCGTGGGGAACCAGTTTGGCGGCGGCGGCAATCACACCACGACCTTTGGCGGGAGCGCCATCGCCAATCTTTTCGATGGCTTTCAATACAACGGAAACCCCGGAACGCTGACGATGAGCGGGCTGACAGCCGGGCAGACGTATGTGACGACGCTTTACAACGAAGCGTGGGGACTCGGGGCCAACCGGACGCAGACCGTGACCTCCACCGAGGGAGCCAGCATCGTATATAACGAAGACGCGCTGGAGGCGTCGGTGCTGCGCTACACCTTCGTGGCGACGGGGGCGACGACGGTGCTGAACTTCGCGCCGCAGATCGCCAATAACACGATGCACTTCTACGGCGTGAGCAATGAGCAGGTCTTCAGCAACTCGTGGACGAGCGGCACAGACTGGACGACCGCCGCGTGGAGCGGCGCGGCTCCGAATGGCGTGGGAACCAATGCCAGCTTCACTGCGCAGGGTGCGCCGACGGCGCTCAATCTCGACGCCGCGCAGACCGTGGGGCATGTGGGCTTCGACGGGGCGAATGCGTGGACGCTTTCCACAAGCAACGCCAGCACCCTCACCCTCCAGGCCGATGCCGGCGGCGTCTCCGTGCTCTCGGCGACATCGGGAGCGCACACCATCTCCGCACCGGTGCAACTCAATAGCGCGGTGATGAAATTCGGCACAGGCAGCGTCCGGCTCACGGGAGCCATCGCCGGCACGGGAAAAGGGATCACCGTCAGCAGCGGCGGGCTCGTTTTCGAGACAGCCACGGCCGACCTGTCGAGCGTCGGGAACATCGCGAACAACGGCGCGCTCAGCTTCAACAATGCGGGAGCGCAAAACTACGACCGGATCATCAGCGGCAACGGCAGCGTGATGAAAACAGGCAACGGCACGCTGACCCTGAACAACGCGGCCACCTACGCCGGCAGCACGACGGTGAGCGGAGGCACGCTCCTGCTCGGTGGAACTTCGGTCTCGATCAGCGTTCTCAATGCCGGCTTCGAGAACACCGGCTCGCTTGGCGGTGGCGGCTTTGCTTATTCGCCGACAGGCGCGGACTGGAGCTTCAATGGCGCGGGCATTTCGTCCAATGGCCAGCCTTGGGTGAACCTCGCGCCCGAAGGCACCCATGTCGGATTTATCCAAGGCGTTTCCATCAGCCAGACGATGACCTTCGCGAGTTCCACGACCTACGACTTCTCGTTTCAGGCCGCCAACCGGCCCGGTTACAGTCCGACCGGCCTGCTGCTCCAGGTCGATGGCGTGACCGTCTCGAGTCTCCCGGCGACCGGGTTCCAGACAGGCGCGAACTTTCAGCAGTTTAGATTCGGAGAGGTTCCCATCTTAGCGGGGAGTCACACCATCGCCTTCGTCGCCAACAACACGATCGGCGGCGACACGGCGACGGCGATCGACTCCATCGCCATTACCAATGTCGTCGGGGCACTGCCTTCCGGCACGGCGCTGAACATCACGACCGCAGGCGCGGCGGTCGACTTGAACGGACACAACCAGACCATCGGCTCGCTCGCGGGCGTGGCCGGCACGAATGTGCAAAACATCGGCGCCTTTACCGCGGGCGGCGACGGCACTTCCACGGCCTTCGCTGGCGTCATCAGCGGCGCGGGCAGTTTCACGAAGGCGGGCAATGGAGTCCTCACGCTCACCGGCGCGAACACCTATGGCGGCAGCACCACGATCAGCGGCGGCACCGTGCGGACCACGGGCGGTTCGCTCCCGGCCAATACGGCGCTGAGCCTCACGAGTGCGACCTCGGTCTTCGACATGAACGGCGTGAGCCACACGATTGGCTCGCTGTCCGGCGTGGCGGGCTCGTCGGTGCTGCTTGGCAGCGGCACGCTCGCGGCGGGGAATAACAACGCCTCGACGACCTTCGCAGGTAACATCACCGGCGCGGGCAGCATCACGAAGGAAGGCAACGGAACGCTGATTCTCTCCGGCGGCACGACTAACAACTACTCGGGCAACACGACCGTCAGCGGCGGCACCCTGCAATCGGATACGCCGAATGCGGGCACCACGGGATTGGCGACCATCGCGGGCGGGGCGACATGGGATCTGGGCACCGCAAGCCACACCGTCATCGGCCTGGCGGGAAGCGGGAACATCACGCGCAACGGCCTGCTTTCCACCGGAGCCGATGGAGCCGCGCTCATTTCGACGGGCAAGAACTACATCCGGAAACTGGACTTCGGTAACAATGGCGGAGCCACGGTCAATGGCGTCACGTTTGACTCCGTCGGGACGAGCGGCCCCGGCTTCGCGCTCGCGGGCGCGGGCAACCTTTTCGGCGGCGGCGATACGGGCGGCTACGATCAGCTCGTCGGCGACTTCTACTACGGCGGAAATCCCGGCGTGCTGACCTTCAATAATCTGACTGCGGGCCAGACCTACAACGCGGTGGTTTACACCAAAGTCGGGATCTGGGTGGGCCGTCCGCAGAATGCCACGTTCGCCTCCGGCCTCGCCTCCGCGCAGTTGCTGGGGACCGAGCCGGGGAACGTCGGCTACTATGCCTACAAATTCGTCGCGGACTCGACTTCCATAAGCGTCACCATGGCTCCGCAGACCGGCGCCACCTTCCACTGGTTCGGCGCGAGCCTCGAGAATCTCGCCACCGCCGCGCCGACGCTGACCATCGGCGATGCCGGCAGTTACTCCTTCAGCGGTGCGATCAACGGCCCGACCAAACTCATCAAGCAGGGCAGCGGTGCCCAGCATCTCTCGGGCGCGAGCAACTACAGTGGCGGCACGAACATCACCGGCGGCGCGATCTTTTCCCATAACTCCACCGGGCTCGGCACCGGCCCGGTCGCGGTCGCCAGCGGCGCAAACGTGCTCGCGTGGTGGAACACGGGCTCCCCGGTTATCGCGAACAGCTTCACCCTCAACGGCCCCGGCGGAGATGCCGGCGACGGACTCAAGGATGCCATCTACGCCGACGGCGGCGGCGGCGGCTTTGCGGAATACACGATCACGGGAAACGTGACACTCAACGCCACCAGCAACATCGGCGGCCACAACGTCAACAACCTCCGCGTGAACGGCCAGATCACCGGCGCGGGCGGACTGACCAAGGGTTCCGGGCGCGTGGATGAAAACAACACGCTTATCCCAGCCAACACCGCCAACAACTATGCGGGCGACACCATCATCAGCAAGGGAACCGTAAAGCTCGGAGCTTCCCAGGTCATCCCGGACGGAGCCGGGAAAGGCAAAGTCATCGTGAACGCCGGCGCGACCCTGAACCTTGGTGGGTTCAATGAAACCATCAATAACCTCTCCGGCACCGGCACGGTCACGACCAGCCCATCCGCTTCCATCAGCGCCCCCGTCTATTTTACCGATGACTCGGGCACGGGCATTTCCATGGCGAAGACTTACACCCACGCCTTGGATTTTGCGGAAGGCAGCCCGGTTCCGGTGAACGGTGTCGCTTTCACCAGCGCAGGTCTGTCCGGTGCGAACTGGTCGCTGACCGGAGCCAATGCGAGCGCCGGAAACGGAAACACCGGCGCTAGTGGCGGCATCAGCACCCTGCTCACGAATTTCTATTTCAATGGCAACCCCGCCACTCTCACCCTGACCGGGCTCACGCCGGGCGTGACCTATGAGACCCACCTCTACCAGCGCCAATGGGGCGGAGACAGAACCCAGTTCTTTACCATCCAATCCGGCACCGCGACCGGCACGGCGACCTTCGACGAGGATGCGAGCGCGACCCCGAGCTACATCTCGTTGCGTTACGTCGCCGATGCCACCGGCACGGCCACGGTGAACACCTATCAAGTGGGGGCCGGAACCTATCACTGGTATGGCTTGACGAATGAAGTCGTCGCCGCGTCGGCCAACCCGGTTCTGATCGTGGGTGACGCGACCAATTCGACCTTCAGCGGCACCATCACCGGGCCTTTGGAAATCAAGAAAGTCGGCACGGGCATGCTCACGCTTAATGGTACGCTCGACTTTCCCACGCTGACCACCAGCGGCGGCGTAACCAACCTCAACAGCGCGCTGGGCACCGGCACCTCGACAATCAATGCCAACGCGATGCTGAACATCAACGCGAGCCAGACACTGGCCGCACTGAGCATCGGGGACGGCGCGGAGGTGACTTTTGGCGACGGGTTGCCGTTCGCCGGCGAGCCGGAAAAATTCGGCAGCTCCGCGGCGGTGCCCGAGCCGGGATCGGCGGCGCTTCTGCTCGGCGGGCTCGCCGCGCTGCTCGGGGTGCGCCGGAGGAAAGGGTAGTAGGCCAGTGCTCCGCCCGGGCCGCTGGAGGGAAGCTGACAGCTTCGTCCTGCAGCCACCCGCCGCGGATTTTTTTCCAAACCGGCGCGCGCGCAAACGTGCTATGCAACGCGTTGCCATGAAGCCCCCGCTCCTCCCCGCGCTCATCCTCCTCGTCACCGCGTCCGCTTTTGCCATCGAGCCGTGGGCGAATGAAAAGCTGCCGGTGAAGGACGGCGTGGAATTGTGGCTCGATGCCGCGCAGCAGCCGGCGGCGCGCGAGGCGCGAAAGCTGCCCGCACCGGCGGGCGCGCTGGACGTGTGGTTCGATGGCTCGGGGCGCGGGCGGCATGTGGCGCAGCGCGTGGCGGAGGCGCAGCCGCGGTGGCAGCGCTCGGCTGGCGGGGCGTTTGTGCGGTTCGATGGAAAGGACGACTGGCTCGGCGCGGGGAATCTCAACACGTCGCTGGAGGCGGCGACGGTTTTCATCGTCGCCGCGCCGCGGGGAAATGCGGGGTCTTATCGCGGGCTGCTCGCGGGGTCGGAGACTTCGCGCAACGACTATGAGACGGGGTTGAATCTCGATCTCGGGGGCAAGCCCACGCCGACCTTCACCGCGCTGAACGCGGAAGGCGCGGGCTTTGGCGGCGAGCGAAATCTGCTGACGACGCAATACGACTTCGGCACTTTCCACGTCCTCGAACTCGTGAGCGCGCCCGGCCCCGGCGGGGTGCGGCTTTTCGTGGATGGGACGCCGCAGGGCCAGCGCGACCGCGCGCCCTCGACGCTGCGGCTCGACGACATCGCCATCGGCGCGCGGCTTTTTTCCAACAACGCGGAGCCACCCGCCGCGCAGAGCCCGTTCGACGGCGACATCGCCGAGGTGCTCGTCTATGGCCGCGCGCTGGGCGATGACGAGCGCGCGCAGACCGAGCGCTTCCTCGTGGCGAAATACAGCGGGCTGAAAACCGCACTGCCGCCCGGCGAGGTGCCGCTCGTGGCGGTGCAAGATCCGCCGCCGGTGCAGATGTTCGTCCCCGGTTTTTCCGTGCGCGAACTGCCGGTGCAGCTCTCGAATATCGACTGCCTGCGCTACCGCGCCGACGGCACGCTCGTGGCCGGAGCGTACGACGGGAAAATCTGGCTGCTGCGCGACACGGACGGCGACGGCATGGAAGACACTGCGTCGCTTTATTGGGAAAGCCCCGATCTCAAAGCGGTCATCGGCATGGTGCTCACGCCGCCGGGCGATCCGCGCGGCGCGGGCGTTTTTGTGGCGACGCAGGGGCGCATCCTTTTCATCCCGGATCGGGATGGCGACGGGCGCGGCGATGAGCAGATCGTGGTCGCGGAGGGTTGGGAAAAACCGGCGGTCGGCGGTGGCGGCGGGATCGTGGATGCGCTCGGGCTGACGATGGATCGCGAGGGGAATCTCTACTTCGGCCTCGGCTGCCACGCGTACAACAACGCCTATCTTGTCGATGCGAAGGCCGGCACTTCGGCCTTCAAGCTGTCGAGCGAGCGCGGGACGATCCAGCGAGTGTCGGCGGATTTTTCCAAACGCGAAACCGTCTGCACGGGCATCCGCTATCCGGTGGGCGCGGCGTTCAACGCGGCGGGCGATCTTTTCGTCACCGATCAGGAAGGCGCGACGTGGCTGCCGAACGGCAACCCGCTCGACGAGCTGCTGCACATCGAGACGGGCCGGCATTACGGCTTTCCACCGCGGCATCCGAAGTGGCTGCCGGACGTGATCGACGAGCCGAGCGTCTTCGACTACGGCCCGCAGCATCAGTCGGCGTGCGGGTTCGCGTTCAATGCGCCCGCGGTCTTCGGCCCGGCGTGGTGGGCGGGCGATGCGCTCGTGACCGGCGAATCGCGCGGCAAACTGTGGCGGACGAAGCTGGTGAAAACGGCGGCAGGTTACGTGGCGCAGAATCAACTCATCGCCGCGCTGAAGATGCTGGCGGTGGATGCGGCGGTGTCGCCCCGCGGCGATCTCGTGGTGGCGTGCCACAGCGGCGGGCCGGACTGGGGCACGGGGCCGAAGGGCGCGGGGAAGATTTTCAAAATCACCCACACCGCGAAGGAAGCGCCGCAGCCCGCGCTGACGTGGAGCGCGAGCCCGACGGAGCTGCGCGTGGCGTTTGATCGCGAACTCGATCCGGCAAAGCTGCGCGATCTCGCGAAGCGCACGACAATCACGGCGGGGCAGTACGTTTCCGCAGGCGACGCGTTCGAGTCGTTCCGGCCCGGCTACCAGGCGGTGAAGGATCAAATGGCGCTGCCGCGCTTCGCGGTGCCGGTGCTCGGCACCGCGCTGAGCGCGGATCGGCGCGAGCTGATCGTCACGACCGCGCCGCGCACGGCGGCGATGAACTACGCGCTCACGCTGCCGGATTTCACCGGCACTTCCGCGCCGCCGCGCGTGGCGGAAATCGACCTCGCGGCCGATCTCACCGGCGTTGAGGCGGAGTGGAAGGGAGCGGACGGCGCGACGTGGCGCGGCTGGCTGCCGCATCCCGATCTCGCGGTCGCGCGCGCCTTCACCGCGGCGAGCGCGGAGCATGCGAAATTTTTCGCGCTGCTCGCGAAGCCCGGCCAGCTCAGGCTTTGCGGGCAGCTCGATCTTTGGCAGATGCTCCACCCGGCGGTGCAGCCGGGCGCAAAACTCGATTACGAAGCGGCGGTGGAGAAGGTCACGGTCAGGCTCGCGTCGAACCGCGTGTTGTGGACCGAACAGCGCGAGGCGCGCGCGGGCGAGTGGCTGCCATTGGATGTTTCCTTTGCGACCGGCCCCGGCGAATCCGAGCCCGCGCTGACGTGGAGCACAGCGGATGATCCGCGGCAGCGCGCCTTTCCGCTGCACCGCGTGCTGCTGCCGTGGGCAAAGCCGGACGCCGCGCCGGTCGCGCCTGCGGGCGAGCGGGAGATTCCCGAAATCGCGGGTGGCAACTGGCTGCGTGGGAAGAAACTTTTTTTCGGCAAAGCGACGTGCGGCACATGCCATGTCGTGCGCGGTGAAGGCGGGCGCGTCGGACCCGATTTGTCGAATCTCGTGGCGCGCGATTACGCGAGCGTGGTGCGCGACATCCGCGAACCGGGCGCGGCGTTGAATCCCGATTATCCCGCCTACAGTTTCGAGCCGAAAGACGGCGCGGCTTTCACCGCCGTGCTGCTCGGTGAGGAGCGCGGCGAACTCCGCTTCGCCGACGCCACCGGCGCGCAGCGCACCATCGCCCGCGCCGCGCTCAAGTCGCTCGAAGCGCTCAGCATTTCACTCATGCCGCCCGGTTTGCTCGATGCGCTCACGCCTGCGGAGCAGCGCGATCTGCTGACCTTTCTGCTCATCCCGCCGATGGCGGAGTGACCCTCGCCCCACGAAAAAAGGCTGCGCCCGGATTTCGCGCGCGGCCTTTTCGAGAGGATGATGACGGCGCTTACGCGAGCGACTTCGCGGCGTCCACGACGGCTTGGGCGGTGATGCCGAGGACTTCCATGACTTTGCCGCCGGGGGCGCTGAGGCCGAAGCGGTCGATGCCGATGACTTTGCCGTCGAGGCCGACGTATTTCCACCAGAGGCCGGTGACGCCGGCTTCGATGGCGACGCGGGCGCGGCAAGCTGGCGGCAGGACTTCGTCGCGGTAGCTCTGCGGCTGCGCGTCAAAGCGATGGAAGCTGGGGACGCTGACGACGCGGACGCCTGCGCCGAGCGTCTTGGCGGCGGCGACGGCGTGCTGCACTTCGCTGCCGGCGGCGAGGAGGATGGTTTTTAGCGCGCCGGTTTCTTTCACGAGAATGTAGCCGCCTTTGAAGACGCCTTCGCGGCGGGTGGCGACGGGGATTTGGCTGAGATTCGGGACGACCTGGCGGGTGAGGGCGAGGAGGGTGGGGCCGGTGGTGCGCTGGAGCGCGGCGGCGAAGGCGCCGGCGGTTTCCTCGGGATCGGCGGGGCGGATGACGTCGAGATTCGGGATGAGGCGGAGGCCGCTGACGGTCTCGACGGGCTGGTGCGTGGGGCCGTCCTCGCCGACGCCGACGGAGTCGTGGGTGAAGATGTAGATGGTGCCGAGGCCGGACAGCGCGGCGAGCCGGATGGAGGCGCGGCAGTAGTCGGCGAAGACGAGGAAGGTCGCGCCGCTCGGGCGGAAGAGGCCGTCGTACGCGAGGCCGTTGAGGATGCCGCACATGCCGTGTTCGCGGATGCCGAAACGGATGTTGCGCCCGCCGGGGTTGGTGGCGTTGAAGTCTTTTGCGGCGTTGATGTAGTTGAGCGTGGAGCCGTAGAGGTCGGCGCTGCCGCCGATCAAGTTGGGCACAGCTTCCGCGACCGGCTGGAGGACATCGCTGCCGGCTTTGCGGGTGGCGATTTTCGCGTCGGCGGGAAACTCGGGGATGCGCGCGAGGAGGTCGGCGGGGATTTCGTTTTTGACGGCGGCGTCGAGTTCCTTGGCGAGGTCGGGGTTCGCGCTCTGCCACGCGGCGAAGGTGGCTTTCCACGCATCGTATTTCGCGGTGAGCTGCTGGCCGTGTTCGATGAAAAAGGCGCGCGTTTCTTCGCTGACGAAGAAGTGTTCGGACTCGGGGAAGCCGAGGGCTTTGCGCGCCGCGTCGATGAATTTCGCGCCGCCTTCGCCATGCGCTTTGGCGGTGCCGGCGACTTCGGGGATGCCTTTGCCGATGAGGGTGCGCGCGATGATGATCTGCGGTTTGCCGGTCGCGGATTTGGCGCGCTCGAAGGCGTCGAGGAACGCGGCCATGTCGTGGCCGTCGATGGTCTGCACGCCCCACTCGACTGCGCCGAAACGCTTGGCGGCGTTTTCGCTCTGCGACTCAGCGGCCATGGCGTCGAGGGTGACGTCGTTGGAGTCGTAAATGAGGATGAGGTTATCGAGTTTGAAGTGGCCGGCGAAGCCGATGGCCTCCATGGCCACGCCTTCCTGCATGCAGCCGTCGCCGGCGAGGGCGACGATGTGGTTGTCGAAGATGGTGTGGGCGTCGGTGTTGTATTTCGCGGCGGCCATTTTCTGGGAAATGGCGAAGCCGACGGCATTCGCCACGCCCTGGCCGAGCGGGCCGGTGGTGGCCTCGACGCCGAGGGTCTCGTGAAACTCGGGATGGCCGGGCGTGTGCGAGCCGAGGGCGCGGAATTTTTTCACCTGATCGAGATCGACGGAGGCGTAGCCGCTGAGGTGGAGCCACGAGTAGAGGAACATGGAGCCGTGGCCGGCGCTGAGGATGAAGCGGTCGCGGTTCAGCCATTTCGGGTCGGCGGGATTGTGCGAAAGCGCGGAGCCGTAAAGGGCGGCGCCGATTTCGGCGCAACCGAGCGGGAGGCCGAGGTGGCCGGAGTTGCAGGCGTGGACGGCGTCCATGGCGAGGCCGCGGGCTTCGGTGGCGGCGCGGGAGAGGGCAGCGAGGTTCATAGTCGTTTTTTTTTGAGGCGCGAAGGTAGGGGCTCGACTTGGCAAGTCAAGAACGCGGACATTTTCCCCGTAAGCCCACCCGATTTTGGAAACCACCGCCGCCATTCTGCTCCGCAAAACGAAGCTCTCCGAGACGAGTCTGATCGTGACGTGGTTCACGGAGGCGCACGGAAAAATCAAGACGGTGGCGAAGGGCGCGCGGCAGCCGAAGAGCAAGTTTGCCGGGGTGCTGGATTTGTTTTTCGACTGCGAGATTCAGTTTGTCCGGAGTCGGAAAAGCGAGCTGCACATCTTGCGCGAGGCGGCGCTGCGCGAGCCGCACGCTGGGCTGCGGCTGGACTACGGGCGCGTGGCGCTGGGGGCGTATTTCGTGGAACTGATCGAGCTGGTCACGGAGGCGGATCACCCCGCGCCGGAGCTCTACGATTTGCTAAAACGCGCGATCGGTTTTCTCCACGCGCAGCCGGCGGCGCTGCGGGCGCTGCTGCATTTCGAGAACGAACTGGTGCGCCTGCTCGGCATCCAGGGGCAGGCGAATGTGACGCCGGCGGTGGCGATTGGCCGTGCGTACCATCATTTGCCGCGGGCGCGGGCGGGTTTGCTGAAAACGCTGGCGGGCAAATGACGAATGGAGAATGACGAGAGAAGCCCGAATGCCGAAGTCAGAAAGGAAAGCGCGCCCGCCTCGGATCGTCATTCGTCATTCCGTCATTGCTTGCCCGTCGCGCGCTTTTTCCACTGGTCGGAGCGCGTGTCGATGTAGGTCTGCACGTTGCGGCGGTAGCTGGCGAGGGCCGCGGCGGTGAGTTCCTTGTCCTCAAAGACGCGGACGTGTTTGGCCTCGATGACAAAGCTCGTGCCGGCGAGCTGGAGGACGATTTTGGTCTGCTGCTCCTTGAACATGACCACGGGAAAGGTGTCGCCTTTGTCCATCATCCACTGCGCGCCGTCGGCGAGATCGACGGGCAGCGTGTCGAGCAGCATGCCGTAGAGGGTGAAGTGTTTTTTTTCCGCGGACTGCGCCGGGAGGGAGACGGAGACGAGGACGGCGAGGAGGAGGCAAAGGAATTTCACGCGGGCGGGAGTTTCGACGGCTCGGGGGAAAAATCAATGCGCGGCCTGCGCGGCGCCGCGGAGATTTCACTTTGCTTTCCAAAAAAGCTTCCTATGATGGCGGTCGAAACCACCTAAGCACTGCCTCGGAGTTGGGGAGATTGTCAGTTGAGTAATTTCAGTGACGACTTGAAACCGATAACCGGGAACCGTCACCGAAGTGCGCGCTCGGGAAAACTGATAACAAGACCAAATGGGTAATAAACTCTATGTCGGCAACCTGTCGTTCAACACGACGGAGACCGATCTCCAGGATCACTTCGCGCAGGCTGGCGCGGTCACCGAAGTCATGCTCGTGCAGGACAAATTCACCGGCAAATCCCGCGGCTTCGCGTTCGTCACCATGGCGAGCGACGAGGATGCGCAGAAGGCCATCACCATGTTTCACGGCAACGCCTATGACGGTCGCGCCCTGACGGTCAATGAAGCGCGCCCGCGTGAGGATCGTCCTCCGGGCGGCGGTGGTGGCGGCGGTTACGGCGGCGGCGGCGGTGGTGGTGGTCGCGGCGGCGGCGGCGGCGGTGGTGGCGGGCCTCGTGGCGGCGGCGGCGGTGGCCGCGGCGGCTACGGCGGTGGTGGTGGCGGTGGTCCCCGTGGCGGTGGCGGTGGCGGTGGGGAACGCGGCGGCCGCTACTAAGCGCCAGACGCCTCAACGCAGAATTCTTAGCGCGGCCCGGAGTCATTTCCGGGCCGCGTTTTTTGTACGTCGCCTCTGCTCCTCGCTGAGCGTCTTGAGGAAAGCGACGGGCGCGGCCTGATCCTCGGCGGTGAGCGGGACGCCGCCGTCGGGGTGCTTCGCGAGATTCACCGTCACGCGGTCGAGCGTCTCGTCCATCTCGGTGTGGTCCTGGATGGGCATCAGCGCTTGCGCGCGGCCGTCCCAGAAAAAACTCATCTTCCACGCGAGGTTGAAAAGCGGCATGGCGTTGCCCGCGCACGCCCATGCTCGCCGGGCGCGGATCGGAAAAAGCCGCGCGCGCCTGATGGTACGACGCGCACGAGATCGAGTCGTCGCGCGACAGCGCTGTCTCATGGAAAAGCTTCCGCCCGAGCACCACGCGTTCCTCGATAAAATCCACGAGCGTCGGAGGCTAGGCGGCGGGCGTTGGGAGACAACAATGGGTTTGCTTCGCTCTCGTCAGCGCTCGGGTGAGTGAATATGGACATGTCCATGCTCACGGACAAAATTCGAATCAAAGCCTATCCGCTGCGTCGGCTCTTCGCGCTCTTTGACGAGGAGAAACTGGCAGTGCCGCAGTTACAGCGGGAGTTTGTTTGGACGGCGAAGAAAGCCTGCCAACTGCTCGATAGCATTGACCGGAACTATCCCATCGGCACGGCGATGATTTGGGCGACGAGCGCACGCGAGCACCGGGCGTCGCTGCGGTTGCAGAATCACATCCTGCCGCAGTTCAACGATGCCCGGAACAAGGAGATTTTCTTCATCATTGACGGTCAGCAGCGGCTCTCGGTGCTGCATCAAATGCGGCTTGGGAATCGGCTCGAAATTTCCCGCGGACGGGAGGTGGACTTCGGTAGCATCCAATTCGACCTCCGTCCGGAGGCGGAGGAACGATTTGTCGCCGCGAAGCGCCCGGATGCGGATTGGCAGGTGCGGGTCGCAGACATTCTCGCGCAGGACTGGCGCCGGAGGTTGCGGCATCTGCCCGCCTACAAGCGAAGGAAGGCGGAGGAATTTCGCGAGAGGTTTTTGCGCTACGAGATGTTCCTGATTTTCACGTCGGCGCGGGAGCGCACGCCGGAGCTCGAACTGGTGGCCGTGAGAGAGACATTCATCCGCATCAACGCGCAAGGCACGCCGGTCGGCGCCGCCGACCGCGCCTTCGCACGGGCATCGCAGATTGATCTTCGCGGTTTCGCAAACGAAGTGCGCCACGGTCTGCGTGCCGGCTTCGACAAGATCGACCCCAAAGTGTTGCTCTCATCCTTCGCGCTCATTCACGGGGAGATGGAAATCAGCGAACGTGCCACAGCGCGGGTGGTGCGGCATGTGAGTGACACCGAGGGCGGGCTAACGTGGTATCGACGGCATATGCGCGATATTAAGGTCTCGATCGAGAAGGCCGTGGACTACCTCATCAAGGACTTGAAAGTCTTAGCCTTCGTGCTGTTGCCGTCGCAGAACATGGTGAGCTTGCTCGCGCTGTTTTTTTTCCACAACCGCCTGGCGCAGCCAAACACTGTGCAAGGGCGCGAACTGCGGAAGTGGTTTTGGGCTACGGGGGTCGGACAGCGGTATTCGGGACGTGGTTTCCGCGCGAACGTCGCGACTGACGCGAAGTTCTTTGGCCGCCTCGGTCTGAGCAAAACGGGACGTTTCGCACTGTCCGAACCGCTTTCACAACACGACATCCGCCTGGCTGATTATAGCCGCCGCTCGTCGCTCACCGATGCCTTTTACGTCATGCTCGCGAGCCGAAGTCCCTGCTACCTCGAAAACGGAGAGCCGATCTCGACTGATGAGACTTCGGCCCGCGCGAACGCAAAACAGCGGCATCACATCTTCCCGCGTGCTCTGCTCACGCGGCAAGGCGTGTCGGGACGCGATGCGAACAGCATTTGCAACATTTGCTTCATCGTGGCGCAGCACAATCAGTCCATCGGCAGCAAGCGACCGAGCGCGTATTTGGAGGAATTTAAGCGGCGAAAACACTTCGCCCGCGTGATGCACGGTCATCTCATCCCACATCGCTCGGACGGTCCATTGTGGGATGACAACATCCGCCGCGCATTTCGGGAATTCAGTAAGCAGCGGCTGAAGCTCATTTGCGAGGCGTTCGAGGCGCGGGCCATGATGCGGCTTTTCCGACGCGAACAATGACGCGCTTCGCCGCCCTCTTTTTCGCAGCGGTGTGCGCGCGGGCGGAGGACGGGGCGCTGCCGCCGGCGGCGGGGCGGACGGTGGATTTTGGGCGGGAGATTCAGCCGCTGCTGGAAAAGAACTGCGGGAAGTGCCACGGGGCGGAGAAGCAGAAGAGCGGCTACCGGCTGGATGTGAAGGCGGTGGCGCTGACGGGCGGCGATGAGCACGCGCCGAATATCGTGCCGGGGAAGAGCGCGGAAAGTCCGCTCATCCGGTTTGTGGCGGGGCTGGATGCGGATGTGAAGATGCCGCCGAAGGGCGACGCGCTCACGCGGGAGCAGGTGGGGCTGCTGCGGGCGTGGATCGACCAGGGCGCGGAGTGGCCGGAGAGCGCGAGCGCGAAGGTGGCGGGGCCGCTGGATTGGTGGAGCCTCAGGCCGCTGCCGCGCGCGGCGGATGGCGGAAAATCCATCGACTCTTTCATCGCGGCGAAGCTCGCGGCGCAGGGGATGAAGCCGTCGCCGGAAGCGGATCGGCGGACGCTCATCCGGCGCGTGACTTTCGACCTCACGGGACTGCCGCCGACGCCGGAGGAGGTGGATGCTTTCGTGAATGAGTCCCATAGGTCGAATGAGTCCTATGAAAAGCTCGTGGACCGTCTGCTCGCCTCGCCGCGCTACGGGGAGCGGTGGGCGCGGCACTGGCTGGATGTGGCGCACTACGGCGACTCGCACGGCTACGACAAGGACAAGCTGCGGCCCAACGCGTGGCCGTATCGCGACTACGTCATCCGCGCGCTCAATGAGGACAAGCCCTACGCGCGTTTCGTGCAGGAACAGCTCGCGGGTGATGCGCTTTTTCCGGGCACGGAGGATGGCATCGCGGCGCTGGGGTTCATCGCGGCGGGGCCGTGGGATTTCATCGGGCACGCGGAGCTGCCGGAGTCGAAGCTGGATGGGAAAATCGCGCGGCTGCTCGACCGCGACGACATGGTGACGAACACGATGAACACCTTTTGCGCGCTGACGGTGCAGTGCGCGCGCTGCCACAATCACAAGTTCGATCCGGTGACGCAGCGCGACTACTACCGGCTCCAGGCGGTCTTCGCGGCGCTGGATCGCGCGGACAAAACTTTCGACACCGACCCGGCGGTGGCGCGATGGCGCGCGGCGCTGGAGACGACGCAGGGGGGCATGGAAAAGCGGAAGCGCGTGCTGGCGGCGAAGGTCGGGGAAACGGCGGGCGCGCGGGCGGTGCTGCTGGAGAAGCTGATCGCGGAACTGCGGCAGGGCGCGGCGGCGGTGGAGCGCGTGGAGTTTGGCTGGCACAGCCGCATCGAGGCGCGGCAGGAGCTGGTGAAGTGGGTGCAGATTGATCTCGGCGCGGCGACCCTGATCGAGCGCATCATCATCGTCGGTTGCCACGATGATTTCAACGGCATCGGCGCGGGATTTGGCTTTCCGCTGCGCTTCAAGGTGGAGGCGTCGAATGACGCGGCGTTCGCGAGCGGCGTGACTTTGCTCGAAGACCAGACGAAGGCCGACATGCCGAATCCGGGTGTGACGCCGCGCAGCATCGCGGGTGGGACGACGGCGCGCTACGTGCGCATCACCGCGACGAAGCTCGCGCTGCGGATGAACGACTACATTTTCGCGCTCGCGGAGGCGCAGGTGCTGGATGCCGCGGGGCGCAACGTGGCGCTCGGCGCGGCGGTGACGGCGAGCGATTCCACGGACGCGCCGCCGCGCTGGCAGCGGAAAAATCTCACGGACGGATATTACTACGGGCACAAGACGACGGCCTCGCCGGAGCGCATCGCGGCGCTGGAAAAAGAGCGCGCCGATTTGCAGGCGCAGCAGGCACCGAATGCGGCAGCGGCGGAGCTGGCGATTCTCGAGAAACAATTGGCGGGGGTGAATGCGGAGCTGGCGAAGCTGCCGCGGGCGAAGATCGTTTATGCGGGGACGGTGCATACGGGCATCGGCGCGTTTGCGGGCACGGGTGAGAACGGGGGGAAGCCGCGCACGATCCATGTGCTCAAGCGCGGCGACGTGCGGCAGCCGGGCGAGGAGGTTGGGCCGGGCACGGTGCCGATTTGCGCGGAACTGCCGGCGATTTTTGACGTGAAAGATCAGCCGGAGAGCGCGCGGCGTGTGGCGCTGGCGCAGTGGATCACCGACGCGCGCAATCCGCTGACGTGGCGCGTGATCGTGAATCGCGTGTGGCAGTACCACTTTGGCCGCGGGCTGGTGGATTCGCCGAATGATTTTGGCCGCATGGGCCAGCCGCCGAGCCACCCGGAGCTGCTCGACTGGCTCGCCGCCGGGTTCCGCGATGGCGGGCAATCGCTCAAGCAACTGCACCGCCTGATCGTGCTCAGCGCGACCTACCGGCAGTCCTCGGCGGACAATGCGGAGTATGCGAAAACCGATGCCGGCAACACGCTGCTCTGGCGCATGAACCGTCGCAAACTCGAGGCCGAGGCGGTGCATGACAGCATCCTTTCCGTCGCCGGAAAACTCGACCTCACGATGGGTGGGCCGGGCTACTTCGACTTCGTGGTGGAGAAGGCCGACAACTCGCCGCATTACGAGTACGCGCTGCACGACGTGGAGGACGCGAAGGCCCACCGGCGCTCGATCTACCGCTGCATCGTCCGCTCTCAGCCGCAGCCTTTTCTCACCGTGCTCGACTGCGCCGATCCCTCGATGTCCGTGGACAAACGCAACGAAACCGTGAACGCGCTCCAGGCGCTCGCGCTGCGCAACAACCGGCTCACCATCGCCATGGCGAAACACTTCGCCGCCCGCGTGGCGCAAATCGCCAGCGAGCCGGAGCAGCAGATCGCCGCCGCCTGCCGGCTCGCGCTGGGCCGCCCGCCGAGCGTGGACGAAAGCCGCGCGCTGTCCGCGTTCGCACGCGAGCAGGGGCTCGTGAATGCCTGCCGCGTGATTTTGAATCTGAACGAGTTTGCGTTTGTTGATTAGAGCGCGTCACGCATTTGGCGGCGATCACGGCGTTTTTGAAAACGGAACTGCGCGAAAAACCAACACACACCCTACGGAGACACCACGCGATAAAAACGCATCAGGAATCCCGGCACTGATGAATCGGTCAAGGCCGCTGCTACCCCCGTATCGAGAGTGACCGCAGCCATCGGCTCCCAATTCACCAAATCCTGCGATGACTCGACGAGATAGGTGAAGTTCTGCATCCCGGTCACGGTCAGCACTGGTGTGGAGATGCCGGAGACGTTCTCGATCTTCAGCTTTGGAGGAGTCGTGAGCCCGCCGAATCCCGTGGCCACGTTCGTGACGCTGACACTCGACGCCACTGCTGAGAACTGATCGATCCGAAACCCAAGGCTGTTACTCCGGTCAAGAAAGGTGCCTGTGATGCCGAAGGTGTAAGTTTGCACGCCGGGCAGAACATCGCGTTCGTCAATCCGCCCAATTTCTAAGTCGTTCCAATAGATGGTCAGCAAACCCATCGCACCAGTCGGGCTGGTGAAAGCAGCATTAAAGGTCACAAAATTCACGTTGCTGGTGACATCTACTGGAATCGAGGTCCAAGCTGGCGCTCCCACGGCAGCGGCATTGGTCTGGATGGAACCATCTTTGCCAATCGACTGCGGGCCGAACGGTGCACCGCCGGTGGTTGCCGTGAACCCGGACGCGTTAAACTGCACCAAGCCGGTCTGTCCGATTGGGTGAGCCAAAACGGAAAAATTGTACATCGCACCGGTAGTTATCGGGATAGAGCCTTGGGGTGCTCCATTTTGCGCCGCTAAAACATGCGGCATATTACCGACAACATATGAACTGCGGTTGGCCCAGCCGCCGCCTTCCTTGCTTAATGGAAACCCGAAGCCCTCATATCCCGGCAATCGGGTCGACGGAATCGGGGGAATCGTATCTTGATAGAATCCATACGGCCAACCATGCGTGGATGATGCCACGTAACCACTCGGAATAGAGGGCGTGCTCGATAGCGATGAACCGTACTTCGGCGTTAGCGTTTTGGTTGGATCAAGCCAAGTAACCTCCACATTGTACGCATAATCAAGCGGACCCTCTGTGAGGGAGAAGACTTCGCCGCCTGTCAAAGTATCGTGAGAAAAATAGTTGTCTGCCCAATCTGCGAGATGACCATACTCATGGACTCCCGCCCGATGCATGCCCAGATATGGGTCCAAAAAAGTCTCATGGACAGTGATTGACGAGTTTTGCAGTTTGATATAGTCGGTGGCTGACTGGATCAGTGCGGCTCCCGCACTATGGGCGATAAAGTGGACGTGGCTCCATCCTGCATTGACAATCTGTTTTCCGAGGTTCCTTCCAACATTGTGTCCGTTGCCCAAAGCCAAATCCGGAAATGGTGTGCTTGCGAAGCCAACCCAATCTAAAGGCCACACTGCCCAGTTTGTCTTGCCTGAGTTGACTAACTCCTGGCTGATACTATTCGCCATGTATGTCACCCATGATATGTCGGCCGGGGCCGCCGGAGGCTGCCAACCGTGGGCAACAATGACCAAAGTGTCAATCCCCGAACCTCTCGCGGGAATTCCAGAATAAACAGGTTGGGCGGGCGGAGTCACTGAATCGAGATTGGAAAGCACGGTCAGTTTGGCCGCGATGCTCGTCACTTGGCCGACGGAGTTGCTGACGAAGACGGTGTAATACCCGGCATTGGCCAACTGCGCATTGCTGACTGTTAGCGTGGAGCTGGTCGCACCTACGATGTTTCCACCGTTCCATCGCCACTGGAAGGAGGGGCTGGGACTTCCATTCGTGAAAACGCTAAAAGTGACATTCCCTCCGGAGGTAGTTGTCTGGCTCTGCGGTTGCGTCGTAATGGCCGGAACTGTGAAATCAAGGGCGTATTCTAGTGTAAAATAATCCTGATTCGATGATCCTGCGATAACTACACGGTTATCGGGCGTAATCGCAACGCAGCTTGACACTGTGCCGTCAAACCACTTTTCCCATAAAATATTTCCATTGGTCGAAGAATATTTAGCTGTGTAGATGCCATTTCCCTGCAAGTCCCACGACGATCCTGTAACTACGACGTTGCCAGACTGGTCAAGCGCCAAAGCAGAAGGCTGATTCAAATTCGAGTTACCAGGCCCAATAAAACGCCGATCCCATAATATGGCCCCGTCGAAAGTCGAGTATTTTGCAGTGTAGAAATTAGACCGACCGCTAACATCATTGGACTGACCAGTTACGATGACGTTATTCTGTTGGTCGGTTGCTATTGCCACCGCTTGGTCAAACGAATTACCCGTCCCATTGTAGGTTCGTTCCCACAAAATGCTTCCTGTTGCTGATGATAATTTCGCTGTGTAATAATCCCAGTTGTTGGTAGGTGAGGTGCCAGCGACAACGATATTTCCTAAATCATCCGCTTTAACAGCAACCCCTGAATAGGAGCCAGTGTGATCCCATAACACGACGCCGTTGGGGGAGTATTTAATTGTATGGGCACCAGTGATGATGACATTGGATTGTGAGTCGAGGGCGATGCTCCTAGCTCGGCCGTCCTGCGAACGGTGATGCCACATTTCGTAACCACCTACACCGGAATACTTGACAGTGAAGCTATCGAAACCTTGGTTCGGAGGACCGGCAACGTAGCGTTGTGAATACCCGGTTACGAGAACATTATTAAAAGCGTCAATGGCGATGCCGAATACAAAATCGTCACGATTGTCAGGGCCGTTATATCGCTGTTCCCAAATCAGAGCGCCAGTCGCGCTGGTGTACTTCGCAGTATAGTAATCAGCGTTTCCGCTGCTATTCCAAGCAGCGCCGGAAATAACCACGTTGCCAAGACTATCAAATGCTATCGCGCTTCCCATGGCCCCGGCGTTCCCGTGATAACGCCGCTCCCAAATCTTAACGCCGTCTATTGCGCGATATTTTGCTGTATAGGAGTCCGAACCCGACCGCCCGGTAACAGCAACATTCCCGGCGGTGTCAACTGCGCAAGCATTTGCGGAATCGTAGTCGCCGGCAGGTCCGGCGTAACGTTGAACCCATTTTTCGCTAACAGTATCAGCCTTGCCACAGACTAAAAAAGTGAGCGCGAAAATCAGGGAAATACCCAGCGTTACATGACAAGACCGTTTGATGTTTATTCGGAATGATTTTGGAAGTTTGCAGCCGCCAGCGGGGCCGCGCAGCCGGCGAGAAAAAAGAAACGAAGTTTTCATAGTTGAGACTCCTCAGATTGTGCGGGAGGACGACAACCTCCCTTGACGCGTGATACTGCGCAAACCCGCCCATGCCGTAAAGCCCGTTTCCCAAAGCATTCCGCATCGGAATGAATTCCCCTCAGCCTGCGAAGCGTGTCCGCTTCTCTGGAAAGCCAGCTCGGCAAATTTCTCCGCGTCCAGCGCGGCGAAATGACCTACGCCCAGTTTTCCCAAAAGCTCGGCCTGCCGCCCTCCACACTCCACCGCCTGGAGCGCGCCGACCAAAGCATCACCCTCCGCGGCCTCCGCCAGATCATGCGCCGGCTGAAATGCCGTCTCGGAGACATCTTTCCGACGGAGTAAAGTCCCGCGGCGGTAGGGATGGCACTCCGTGCCGTCCGCGCAGGTGACCCCGCGCCCGCCGCCTCGCTCACGCTCGCCCGGCGGACGGCACGGAGTGCCATCCCTACCCGCGTTCGCGCGCGAGCGGGGGCTGGTGAATGTGTGCCGCGTGAAATCTGAACGAGTTTGCGTTCGTGGATTAGAGCGGTTGAAGTTTTACTGTAGCCGAGGGCACGCCGCGGTCTCGGGTAGGGTGGGCGTCTCGCCCGAACGCACTTTCCGGTGGCAGGAAAGGCCGCGACGCAAGATGCGTCGCTCGGCGGGCAGGATGCCCACCCTACCCGAGATGCCGGTCCCGCCCGCAAAACCGGCTACACTTTTATTGAACCTGCACTAAGCCACGGCGGTGCGCCCCAGGCGCACGTCCATCCAGACGGCCACGATGAGGACGAGGCCGCGGGCCATGAGCTTGTGCTCGGGCTCGACGGAAAGGAGGGTCATCCCGTTGATGAGGCAGGCCATGATGAGCGCGCCGAAAAGGACGCCGAGCACGGTGCCGCGCCCGCCGCGCAGGGAGACGCCGCCGATGACGCACGCGGCCACGGCATCGAGTTCCATGAGATCGCCGACCGTGGTGGTGCTCGCGCCGCCGTATGCGGTTTGCAAAAATCCGGTCAGCGCCACGATCGCGCCCATGAGCGTGAATGCGCCGACGGTCACGCGCGCCACCGAGATGCCGGAGATGACCGCGGCCTCCTCATTGCCGCCGATGGCGTAGAGGTAGCGGCCCCACGGCGTGTGCTGCGTGAGCACCCACACGAGCAGCGCCACCGCCCCGAGGATCAAGGCGGGGAGCGGCACGCCGCGGAATTGATTCGTGACGATGACAAACAGCACCACGACCTGCGCGGTGATGAAAAGCTGGAGGAAAGCGACCTCACCCTCGGCCACCGGCAGCGCGTGCGCCGCCCGCTGCGCGCGCCCTTTCCACCGCCCCACCGCGAGCGCGCCGAGGACCAGCGCGGCGACCGCGTAGCCGGCCCAGTGCGGGAGGTAGAAAGTCGTGAGCGCGGAGTAGAGATTCACCTGCCCGCCGGGCGCGACCGGGACGGTGTGGTTGTTGATCACGCGGAGAAAGAGCCCCTTGAAAAGCAGCAGCCCGCCGAGCGTGATGATGAACGCCGGGATGCGCTGCCGCACGATCAGCGAACCCATGGCCCACCACAGTCCCAGCGCCGCGAGCAGGCCGGCGAGCAGCGCCAGCGGCGCGGGCCACGCGTGCCCCGTCACCAGCACGGCGGCGATGCCGCCGATGAGCCCCACGCCGCTCCCCGCGCTGAGGTCGATGTGCCCCGGCAGAATGACGAGCAGCATGCCGATGGCGAGCGTGGCGGTG